>JBCDDQ010000017.1:0-27035 GCA_039180225.1 Pseudomonadota bacterium | reverse complement strand
GTGAGATCGCTCACCTCCCATCTGCTCAGCCGCTGCAGGACGGTCGAGCCCCTGAGCAGAGGCGCCAGTGCCCGTTGGCCGACCCGGTAAAGCTTAAGCTCGGCCTTATCGGTATTGATGGTGATCAAGGGAATCCCGCGCCGGGCCGAGGCGGGCAGGACAAAGCCGCTGCCGTTGAACCGGGCGGACGGCTTTCGGTCGCGCACGTAAACATTAAGCGCAACATCGGCCAAAAGGGCTTCCTCGACGGTTGACGGCAAACCTTGACGAAGGATGATCTGGTAGCGCTGACCATGGGCCAGTCCTTCTGCGCAAAGCTGCTTACCCTTTACGTCCATTGCTTTCGCCGGGCGGCCATCCACGCTCAAATAGCTCTCGTAGCTTGTCTTCTTCTCCAAGTTCTCAGAGAACTGAACGCACACGCGCGGCGTCCTGCTGTCGGAATCAACCGTGTGATTGACCACACGAAACCCGTACTTGCGGCGCAGTTCGGCAAATATGGCGCGCTCTGCGGGCAAGTTGTTCAGTGCCAGGCTTTGCTTGTAAGCGGTGAGGGCCGGGCGGAACTGTCCTTGCACGCTCAGAGCCTTCGCCACGCGCGCCAGAGCAGCGGCACGGTCGACTGCGGTGCGCGAACGCAAGTATCCGTTCAATGCCGCCGAGGTGGCCAGCTGGGTCATCTGTGAGCTCTGTCCGGGCACTGTGAGCCGTTGAACGCGGGCCGCATCGGAAAACTCGAGCCAGGCGCTCACATCCGCCGGATCGATCTTCAGGGCCGCCGTGTAGTCGGCGATCATGGCCGTGAGTTGCTGGGCGGAGAGGTTCTGACGGGCACTCTGGAGGAGGGCCGTGAAGCCCCGGTGGGTGGGCAGGGTGCTGTTTGCGGCGAGGCGCTCGCGAAACTGCCGGGCTCTGCGCTGAAGGTATTGCGGGACGTAAGTGAGCCTGGGCGGAGCGCCCAAGTCTGCCCCGCCGCTCTGGTTCACCACGCGCCCTGCAATCGCTCCGGTGAAGGGCTGCAGCGGGCCGAAGTCCGACTTTAAGAAACAGAAGCGGGCCGATTGGTTGTAGGTGAAAGCGCGGCAGGCCGGGCTCGCCAGGCAAGCGGCTTTGCATTGATCCAAGGAAACATCTTCTTCCGCACGCAAATCGAACCCGAAATAGTCGCTGTCCGGTGTCTCTACGAAGGAGCGTCCGGCTTGCTGCGCCGAAGCGGCAGTCGCGGTGAGAATCAGGGCCGCCAAACATAAGAAAAGTTTGAGAGAATTGCGCATCACAAGCAGGCCTCCAGCTGGTATCGCGTGATCGGAGGAGAAGATTAGGACTGTTTTGTGACGGAATCCACCTGGCCGGACCGTCTACACTTATCCAAGCTGCATTGCGCAGGTGGCTTGGAGCGCCTAAAGGAACAGGAGCGGGCTGCTGAAAGGCCGACATCCAAACAAACACCGGATCTGAACCCGTGCTTAAAAAACTGCTGATCATTCCTCCCATCCTCATCGGCGTTGCGGTGCTCTATGTCATGGCCAGTGGACGCCAGGCACCGGAACGCAAGCCGCCGGAGGAACTCGCCCGCGTGGTGCGGACGATCCCCGCCCAAGAGCTTCGCTTGATCCCCCGGGTGACCGGTTTCGGCAGCGTTTATCCTGGCACGGTGTGGAGCGCGATTGCACAGGTTGCCGGCGAGATTGAGTATGTGCACCCGGATTTGAAAAAGGGTGCCATTCTGCCCGCCGGCACGGAGATCGTGCGGATTTCGCCGGCAGACTTCGATCTCGCCATCAACCAGGCCAAGGCCAATATGCGTTCTGCGGAGGCCAAACTTGCTGAGTTGAAGGTGACAGAGGACAACACTGCCGATCTCCTGAAGATCGAAAAGCGCGGCCTTGCACTGCGCGAAAGCGAGCTGAAGCGCAAAGAGAACTTGCTGAGCCGCGGCACGGTGGCCCAATCAGCCCTCGATCTGGAGCAGCGCGAGACGTTGGCACAGCGCAAAAAGGTGCAGGATTTGGAGAACACCTTACGGCTCCTACCCACCCAGCGCGCGGTTCAGCGCGAACAGATTTCCGTCTATCAGGCCCAATTGCAATCGGCCGAGCTGAACCTAAAGCGAACCCGGATTGTGTTGCCCTTCCAGGGGCGGATCGCTGAGGTGAACGTTGAAGAAAAACAGTACATCCAAACCGGCGGCACGTTGGTCACCGCCGACAGCCTGGATGTGGCAGAGGTTGAGGCGCAGGTGCCGATTTCCCAGTTCAGCGCCATGGTGCGGGCCAGCGTTCCCAACGGACTTTCGGTGGGTTTCACGCCTCAGTCCTTATCCAAGATCGTGGAGAGAATTGGTTTTGAGGCGTCCGTTCGCCTGCGGGTGGGCGAGACCATTGTGCGGTGGCCGGCCCGGTTTGCCCGGGTGAGTGACACCATTGACCCCAAGACCCGCACCATTGGGGTGATTGTGGCAGTGGATGGGGCCTACGCAAAAGCGTCTCCAGGCCAGCGCCCGCCGCTCACCAAAGGCATGTTTGTGGAAATTGAAGTGCGCACGCGCGCGGCCGAGGCTCAGCTTATTGTGCCACGCTCAGCGCTTCACAATGGTGCCCTTTATGTGGCCAATGCGGAGCGTCGGCTCGACATCCGGCCCGTGACCACGGGTCTTTTGCAGGGTGACATTGCCGTCATCTCAAAGGGCATCGCCAAAGGCGAACAGATTGTCGTCTCTGATTTGGTGCCCGCAGTACCCGGCATGTTGCTGAGCCCCAGGAACGATGAAGACGCCATGAAGCGCGTTGCCGACGAAGCAGCTGGCGGGCCTCCCACGCAATGATCCGCTACTTCGCCAGCCACCCCACGGCCGCCAACCTTGTGATGGTGGCGTTCATTGTGGCCGGCCTGTTTGCCGCCCCGTTGCTCCAGCGCGAGACCTTTCCACGGATTCAGCCCAGCAAGGTACAGGTGACGGTGGCCAATCCGGGCACCCGGGCAGAGGACGTGGAAGAGGCCATCTGCCAGCGCATTGAAGACGCGGTGGACGCCATCGACAATGTTGCCGAGATCAGCTGCGAAGCCCGTGAGGGATTGGCACAGGCCACCATTGAGATGGTGGAAGGGGGCCACCTGGACCGCTTCACCACCGACGTGCGCACAGAGATCGACGCCATCACTGAATTCCCCGATCAAGCCGAGGATCCGGTTGTCAAGCAGCTGGGGCGCACTGACTTTGTGGCCTCGGTCGCCATAACCGGCTCCGTCGACAAGCCCGACCTGAAGGCGCTGGCAGAGGAGATCAAGGACCGCATGCTGCGCTATGGCGGGATTCCGAAGGTCGAGATTGACGGGTTCTCCGATCATCAGATCCGCATTGAGCTCTCAGATGCGGTGATCCGGCAATATGGTATCTCCATCTCCGATGTGGCCAAGGCGGTGCAGCGCCAGAGCCTGGATCTGCCGTCCGGCAGCATCCAAACGCGCGACCAGGATGTTTTGGTGCGCTTTGCCGATGAGCGCAAGACGCCGGAAGATTTCAGAGATGTGGTCGTGGTGGCTGGCGAGAGCGGTGGCCAGATTAAGCTCGGCGACATTGCCAAGATCACCGACCGGTTTGACCTGGATGAGGCCAAAGTGCTGTTCAACGGCAAACCGGCGGCCATCCTGAAAGTCACCAAGACCGAGACCGAGGACACGCTCAAGGTTATCGACGCCATCAACGGGTTCCTGGAGCTCGAGCGCCAGCGCGTTCCCAAGGGCATCGAGCTGGTGGTGACCAATGACGTCTCCTCCATCGTGCGCGACCGGTTGCAGCTTTTACTGAGAAACGGCGGCCAGGGGTTGGTTTTGGTGCTGCTCGTGCTGTGGCTGTTCTTCGGCTTCCGCTATGCGTTCTGGGTGGCGGCCGGGCTGCCGATTTCGTTCTTGGGTGCAGCCGTACTTATGGTGGCGGCCGGATACACCATCAACATGCTCACCATGGTGGGACTGCTCATTGTTATCGGCCTTCTGATGGATGATGCCATTGTGATTGCCGAGAATGTGGCCTCAAAGCGCGCGGAGGGTCAGTCTCCGCTGGAGGCCGCGATCAATGGCGCCACGCAAGTGCTGCCGAGTGTCTTTGCCTCATTTGCCACCACCACCTGCATCTTTGGCTCCTTGGCGTTCCTGAAAGGCGATATCGGACAGATCTTGAAAGTGGTTCCCGTCGTCATGCTGTTCGTCCTGGTGATCTCGCTGATCGAGGCCTTCCTGGTGCTGCCCCATCACCTTTGTAACGCCTTGGAGAAGTCGGACGTCAGGCCATCCATTGTGCAAGTTAAGGTGGACAGAGTGGTGGACTGGCTGCGCACCCGTTGGGTGGGTCCGGCGGCAAAAGCTGCGGTGCGTTGGCGCTACCTGACCGTGGGGATCGCGGTTGGGCTCATGTTGCTCGCGGTCAGCACTATCATGGGCGGTCTCCTCAAGTTCTCTGCTTTCCCTGAGCTGGACGGGAATGTCATGCAGGCGCGCATTCTCTTGCCGCAAGGCACTCCGCTGGCGCGCACCGAGCAGGTGGTGGACACAATCACCAAGGCGCTGGAGCGGGTGAACACTCAGCTCACTCCCGAGCAACCTGGCGGGCGAACTCTGGTGGAGAAAGTCGCCACCAAATTCAATGAGAACGCCAGCGCCAACGAATCCGGCCCGCACGTGGCAACCATAACGGCGGACCTGTTGGATTCTGAATCCCGCACCAGCCGCATTGACGATGTGATCGCCCTGTGGCGGGCGGAGAGTGGGGATCTGCCTGACGTAATCACTGTGAAGTTTGCGGAGTCCACGCTGGGGCCCGCGGGGCTCGCCTTTGACATCCGTTTGATCGGGCCGGACTTGGAGAACCTGAAATCTGCGGCCTTGGAGCTGGTGGCCTGGCTGGAGGGCTACCGTGGCACATCGAACCTGGCCTACGATCTGCGCCCGGGTAAGCCGGAGCTCAGGCTCCGCCTGAAAGATGGCGCGTCTACCCTGGGCGTGGATGCCCGCCAGATTGCCGATCAACTGAGGGCCGCCTATTTCGGTACGACAGTGAGCGAGATCCAGCGCGGCCCTGAACCCTATGAAATCGATGTGCGCATTGATGCCCGCAACAAGGCGAGCCTTGCCGACATCGACAACTTCACCATCACCCAGGCCGACGGCAGCCAGATCCCCTTGGTGGCCATCGCAGACATTGAAACGGGCCGCGGCTATGCCCGCATCAACCGGGTGAACGGTCAGCGCACCGTGACCGTACAGGGCGATGTGGATGTGACCGTGGCCAATGCCAATGAGATCCTCCGGGACACCAATGCGAAGCTGTTTCCGAAGCTGGCTGAGAAGTACCCCGACGTTTCCATCTCGCTTCAAGGTCAGAACAAAGAGGCAGAGACCACCCAGCGTTCCATGCTCTCCGGCTTCATCCTGGGTCTTGTGGGGGTCTACTTGCTTTTGAGCTTCCAACTGCGCAGCTATGTGGAGCCGGTGGTGATCATGACCATCATCCCGTTTGCCCTGGTGGGTGCCATTGTCGGCCACATCTTGTTGGGGCTCGACTTCACCATGCCCAGCATGCTGGGCTTTGTGGCCCTGGGCGGAGTGGTGGTGAACGACAGCATCCTTTTGGTCAACTTCATCAAGCACTATCACGGCGACACAAAATCGGTGCTGGAAGCCGCGCCACTGGCCAGTCAGGCGCGCTTCCGGGCGATCCTGCTGACGTCGCTCACCACGATCGTGGGTCTGTTGCCGCTGTTGTCGGAAAGCAGCTTACAGGCGCAGGTGCTCGTCCCGCTGGTGACCAGCCTGGCGTTCGGCCTCATGGCAACCACGGTGCTGGTGCTGCTGCTTGTGCCGGCGATCTACTCAATCCTGGACGATTTCGGTCTGGCGCAGATTGACTGAACTGCGCCCTCCGCGAAAGCGTGGGCGCACAGCTCAAGACGTGCCCTGGCGCCGCACTAACCGCCCAGCGCCTTGTTCAGGTTCTCGTCGATCTTGTCCAGAAAGCCGATGGTGGTCAGCCACTTCTGATCAGGCCCCACCAGCAATGCCAGGTCCTTGGTCATGTCACCCGCTTCAACCGTGTCCACGCAGACCTTCTCCAGCGTGTTGGCGAAGTTCAACAGCTCCGCATTGTCATCCAGCTTAGCCCGATGTTTCAGGCCGCCCGTCCACGCGAAGATCGAGGCGATGGAGTTGGTTGAGGTCTCCTGGCCCGCCTGATGCTGGCGGTAATGGCGGGTCACCGTGCCATGGGCTGCCTCCGCTTCCACGGTTCTGCCATCGGGCGACATCAGCACCGACGTCATAAGACCCAATGACCCGAAGCCCTGAGCCACCGTGTCCGACTGCACATCGCCGTCATAGTTCTTACAAGCCCACACATAGCCGCCGTTCCATTTCAGCGCGCAGGCCACCATATCGTCGATCAGGCGGTGTTCATAAGTGATCCCGGCCTCTTCGAACTTTTCGGCGAACTCCGTGTCGAAGACGTCCTGGAACAGATCCTTAAAGCGTCCGTCATAGGCCTTC
This sequence comes from Pseudomonadota bacterium, assembly GCA_039180225.1. Lineage (GTDB taxonomy): Bacteria > Pseudomonadota > Alphaproteobacteria > Rhizobiales > CAJQND01 > JAAEUE01. The sequence continues at coordinate 20,498 of JBCDDQ010000017.1, read as the reverse complement.
AGAATGGTGTTCTTGGTGGACAGATAGACGGGCCAACCGAGCGATAAGCCATAGTTCATGGAGGCGCGGGCAAAGTCGCGGATCGAGTCGTCCAGATTGTACATGGCCATGGAGACGCCGCCGGAAGGCGCCTGGAACACTTCGCGCTCAATCACCTCACCATCATCGCCTTCGAACTTCATCGTCAGCTTGCCGGGGCCTGGGAACACGAAGTCCGTCGCCCGGTACTGATCACCAAAAGCGTGACGGCCCACCACGATAGGCTTGGTCCAGCCCGGGACGAGGCGGGGCACGTTGCTGCAAATGATCGGTTGGCGGAAGATGACGCCGCCCAGGATGTTGCGGATCGTTCCGTTGGGCGAACGGTACATGCGTTTCAGATTGAATTCATCAACCCGCGCTTCGTCCGGCGTGATGGTGGCGCACTTGACGCCGCAGCCGTGCTCCTTGATCGCGTTGGCCGCATCAATGGTGATCTGATCGTCCGTGCGGTCGCGCTCCTCAATACCGAGATCGTAATAGTGCAGGTCAATATCCAGATAATTCAAGATGAGCTTCTTCTTGATGAAATCCCAGATGATCCGGGTCATCTCATCGCCGTCCAGCTCCACAACGGGCCCGGCCACCTTGATTTTGGTCATGTAAATTCTCCGACTGAGGTAGTGTTCTTGAACGGGGCGGCAAACTTGGTATGCGCAGGATGCGCGCCAGCCCGGTGTTTAGCGATCACGCTAGGACAATCACCCGACAATGACAAAAGGAAATTGGAAATCGCGCCCCTCGTTCACCTGCCTTTGATCTGCGGTGCTCACGTGATGTGTTCTTTTGTGCGCTGCAACGCGCATGTTGCGGCGCAACGTACAAGCAGTGGTGCGGCCGGTTCAACAAAAAAGTAAGCCGCCTGTGAGCACGCGCGGATACGCACCAAAAAGCAATTCTCTATTTAGTTGTATAATTTCGCATTTATAAACCTATAATTGTATTTACCCACGATAATCCGGGATTTTTTTGCTTTAATAGCAGCCTATAAATCAACCGGAGGATTAACCAATGGGTGCAAACCTACTGAAACGATTTTGCTCTGACGACAGAGGAAATCTGGCCCTGATATTCGCTTTTGCCGTAATTCCATTCCTGTTGTCTGCCGGTCTGGCGATCGACTATGGTCGCACTGTTGCGGCCAAAAACAGGCTCCAGGTGGCTTTAGATTCCGCTGTGCTTGCCGCAGGCGCGCTTCGCCATGGCGATGATCAGGCCCGCAAGGCGTTGGGCAAGGCCTATTTCGAAGCCAATTTTGATGCGGGCGCGTTTGATTTGAATGTTCCTGACGAGTTGATCTCCATCCAAGACCATGTGGTTACGGCCTCAGAGACCATCCATGTCAAAACGTGGTTCATGCATTTAGCTGGCGTTTTCCACACTTCGCGCGCGACGCCCAAAACCGTCGAAGTGGGCACACAGGCCTCGGCCGTTGTGCCTCAGGTCGGCAAGGCGGAAATCGCGCTTGTGCTTGACTATTCCGGATCGATGTCGGGCAATCTCAATGGGGTCCAAAAGTACCTCACCATGCGAGATGCGGCCAAGAAACTGATTGCGCGCGTAAGTGCCGCCTCCGACACACCTGAAAATGTTCAGTTCTCCTTGGTGCCGTTCACTTATGGGGTGAAGGCGAATCTGAAGGGTAAGCACTTAACCAGCCCGCAAAACAGCCTACTGTCCGGCGAGGTGCGCAGGCTGAGCTGCGTGTCGGGACGTAAACGAAACGGGACGTTAGATTTTGAGCCTGGCCCAAGCAAGCGCGACCGCTGGCAGCAGAATGATCTGTGGCTTGATGTGGGGTACGAGAATAGAGATCGCTCAAATCGGTGTGCTGACGTCTTGCCGTTGCGTGAACTGACCAGCGACACTTCAGTGTTGTTCAGCGATCTGGACACCTGGCGTCCCAAGGGCGGTACGCATATCTCTTCAGGCTTCCAGTTCGGCTGGCACACCATCTCCCCCAACAGCGTGTTTGAGGGCGGCTCGGCCTACAGCAAGGTCCATCATGCTAACCCGGGAGAGCGTGTCTACAAGGCCATCGTTCTTCTGAGTGACGGGCGCCAAACGTCGCCCGATTATCGCTGGAACGGTGAGGGACAGGACAATCCAAAGGCCAGCGATCCCAGATGGCCCCTCAACAACACCAATGGTGAGCGGAATCTTGAGGTGCTCTGCCGAAACGCACAACGCGTCGGTGTGGTCGTTGTGACGGTTGCTTTTGACCTTGACCATGTGGAAACGCTGGCACGGCTGAACGCCTGCGCAAGCCCCAGGGATCCAAGCGCGCCCTTTGGGGAGAGATTTGCTTTCAAGGCCGACTCGATTGCGGAGTTGGATTCAACATTTGAGGAGATCGGCACTATTTTGACCGACATGGTTCACCTCAGCAAATAGCCAATTTGTCAAAAGCGCGGTACACTGGTGTGCAGGAGCCCTGCTGATTGCCTGGCGAGAGGGGGCTCCTGCCCGGCTGGTACTGCTTCCCCAACCTAGAGGCAACAGCGTGCCGGCCGGGCACGCCGGACCTTGAGGTTCAGCAGACAAATCACTGAAAAAACAGACTATCAGGTATAGGGCATAAATCCGGCGAAATCAGGCTTTGCCGCGAAGTGAGGCATGCTGCGCGGCATTCGGCGCCGAGCTATCAAGAGCGCTGAGACTTCTCCAGGGAGGATAGGAATGAAACTCAAGCTACTGACAACCGCAGCGGTTGCCGCGTTCATGACCGCAAGCGCAACATTTGCCGAGGCGGCCGACAAATTGAAGATCGGATTTATGGCGACGCTGGAAGGCACCTACACGGTTTTGGGTGAAGATGGCCAGCGCGGATTCAAGGTCGCGTTGGAGGAACTGAACAACAAAGCCGGCGGGCGTGAAATCGAAGTGATCATCGGCGCCACCGATGCCAGCCCCGACAGCGCAGTGCGGGCAGCCCGCAAGCTCGTGGAGCAAGACAAGGTCGACATCATTATCGGCCCGCTTTCGGGGTCTGAAGGCATTGCGCTTCGCGATTATTCAAAAACCCAGCCTCAGGTGACCTTCATCAATGGCATTTCCGGTGCCCAGGGTACCACTTACGTAAATCCATCGGAAAACTTCTTCCGCTTCAACATGGACGGTGCTCAATGGTCAGCGGGCCTGGGCTCATACGTCTACAATGAAAAGGGCTACAAGACCGTGGCCACAATCGGTGAGGACTATTCCTTCATCTACACACAGGTGTTCGGTTTTGCACTGGAATACTGCCAGGCGGGCGGTGAAATCACCGAGCGCTTCTGGGTGCCGCTCGGCACCAAGGACTTCGGTTCGATCATCGCGGCCCTGCCGGATGATGTGGACGCCATCTATCTCGGCCTTGGCGGCGGCGATGCTGTGAACTTCCTGAACCAGTATCAACAGGCTGGCGGTGAAGCGAACCTGATCGGAGGCACGATCATGGTGGACGGTACGGTGCTCAACTCCAAGGGTTCCGCCAAGAAAGCGCTCATCGGTGTCCCGTCCTCCGGTCCGCAGGCTGACGACTGGGACAATCCAAACTGGAAGAAGTTCGTGAAAGCCTATCAGGATCTGTTTAAGCCTGAAGACCGCTTCCCGAGCCCGGCGCTGATGGCCACCGGATACTACAATGCCACAACGGCTATGGCGTCTTGCATGAACGAAGTGGGCGGCGATCTCTCCGACGGTCACAAGAAGTTTCGCAGCTGTCTGGCTGGCCTGGAGCTGAAAAACGCTCCGAACGGGCCCATCAAACTTGACCAGAACCGCCAAGCGATCGGCACCAACTTCCTAACCGAAGTGGTTGAAAACGCTGACGGCACTCTGTCGAACAAGCTCGTTAAGGTGATCGAGAACGTGAACCAGACCATGGGTATCGACGAGGCCGCCTTCGCGAAGATCGGTGCGCCGAGCCGCGAAGTTCCGGTTTGTAAGAAGACCTACAACTAACATTGGCGAGGCTGCCTGGATCCCTTGATCCGGGCAGCCTTTTCTCGACCTGACGCCCGCGAGGACAGGCGAGCATGGCGTTGATCAATTATCTGACCCGCATCCACTTTGCAGATAGCGTTTTGGAAGAGGCGTTGCGCTCCGAGATGGAACGCATGGGAAAGCGGCGTCCTCTCATTGTCGCAAAGCACAAGCATATTGAAGGCGGTATCGCGGAGGGCCTCTACGCCAGCTTTCCCCTTCGGACCAAAATCGCCACCTTTTGTGACATTCCCCCCACCGTCACCGAGCAGGCGGCAGATCAACTGGCCCAGCTTTGCCGCGACGAAGAATGCGATCTGATGGTTGCCTTCGGGGGCAACGAAACGATTGATCTGGCCAAGGTTGCGCGCATGGCCTTGCTGCACGACAAACCGGCCGGGTTGCTCGACCGCGAAGATGGGGGCAAGCCGGGGAGGGGCGACCGTAAAGCTGATCTGATTGCGATACCGGACATTTCAGGCTTTTCCTCAGCGGTGAGTGATTATTCCCGCATCAGCCTGGATGATGGGGCTCAGGCCATTTTACGGGCGGCCCAAATGATCCCAACCGTGGTGATTTGCGATCCGACCATCACCTTAGGCACAAGCGCGGCGGCAGGGGCCAGCGCTGCAGCAAGCGTCATTGCGCGCGGCGTGGGCACCTATTTTGCCAGCGGATTTAATCCGCCCGCCGACGGCTTGGTGCTCGATAGCCTGTCGCGCGTGGTGGACAATACGGAAGCTGCCCTGAAGCATGACGATTTGGGCGCGCGCCGGGAGATGATGGCGGGCAGCCTGAACAGCGCCCTGTCCATGCAGAAAGGATTGTGCGCGGTTCACGCCATCACCAACGCCGTTGCGGCGGTGTCAAAAATCCATCTCGACTTTGGCGCCACCAGCCGGCTGATCCTGCCCCATCTCGTGCAGTTCTATGGCGGGGTTCCGTGCACGCGGTTCGACGCCCTGAAGCGCAGTTTGCGCATCCGTGACGAGACCGATCTGGCGCAAGGTCTGTCCACTTTCCTTGCCCCCCTGCCGCTGCCGAACACACTGTCGCGCATGGGGGTAAAGGCCAAGCACCTAAAAGATGCCGCGTTGAGGGCAAGCGAGGATCGCGCCATCCGCAACGGGCCGCGGCGATTGGGCACTGCGGACATCGCTCACATTCTCCAATCTGTTCATTGAGGGTGCAGCTCCGGTGTGCCCGGCATACCTCAGAGTATCAAAATATACGATTTCTCTTGCCCTTCTCCGAAAAGAACGCTGAAATCTGGAAAAAAACGGGCCATGGCCGGTCAAAGGCACGTGCCCGACAACATGGGAGGAAGCGAGATGGCCAGGGCTATTGCCGTGCACCATGGCTCATTCGGTCGTGCCACATTGTATGAGCTGGACAATCCCCTTATCACTCACGCTCACAGAGAAGGTCACCTGATCTTTTATCTCGGCGGGGGCCGTGGAAAATTCATGGTGCGCGGGGAGTGCTACGATCTTGATGAACACAATGCCGTTGCGGTGAGCCCATGGGAGCCGCACAGCTTTTCGCCGGTGAATGAGAACGAATGCAGCTATTTGCTGACCTTGTACATCAAACCCATGTGGTTTCTTGAGAACAACCGGTCAGCTGAATTCGCCCTCAAGTTCGGCACGCCTCATATCCACATGGTGCCGGAGGTTGAAAAGTGGGTGGGGCGCCTCAGCTCGCTCTTGCTGGATGACCAGCCATCGACCCGGTTTGACGGCTTCCTGTTTGAGACCTGCCAGCAGTGCTTTGACCAATCCTGGGAGGGCGCGGAAGGCCGGCCGCTTTTGCACAGTGTCTACCGTAAGTTCAGCGATTTCCGCGTGAGACGATCGCTGCGGCTCATGCAGGAATGTTATTCCCACGAGGTGTCGATCGACACCTTGGCCAAGGAGGTAGGGCTCTCACGTCCGCACTTCTTCAAACTGTTCAAGATGCAGATGGGGGTGACGCCCAATCTCTACCTCAACACGCTGCGCGCCGAGCACGCCATTGACGACCTTATGAGCACCTCCAAAACCATCACGGAGATCGGTTTCGATCTGGGCTTTGCGTCGCAGGCCGGGTTCACCCGGTTCTTCACGTCAAATGTGGGCATTCCGCCAACCGACTACAGGAGGGTGGCTCACTTCGTCTGATCCGCATTTTGCCGATGCAGAGCGACCCGATCAGACTCAAAGATACGCCGGATTGGCCCAAGCCGTCCTACCTTGCCCACCCATGTTGAGAGCAATTTGGGGCCGTCGCAAAATCAAGTGCGCAGATGAGAAGGGGAATGGAGTACAAAACGAGTAAGCGGGGATGCGGTAAGTGAGAGGGTTTGCACGCCGACATCCCGTGTGGACCGCGGTTCTGCTCGTGCTTGCGGCCGTGTTGCTGTGGATGATTTTCGCCGTTTGGCCAAAATGGCTGATCGGGCTGATCGGCAAGAAAAAAGTCTTCCTGAACGCCTTCTTCAACGGCATCACGCTTGGCGGTCTCTATTTCCTGGTGGCGAGCGGCTTTACCCTGATTTTCGGCCTGATGCGCAACGTGAACCTTGCGCATGGTTCGCTCTACATGCTGGGTGGCTACATCGGATATCAGGTGGCCAGCGTCACCGGCTTCTGGCTTCTCGCGTTTCCCGTTGCCTTCATCATCGTCGGTATATTGGGAATGCTCCTGCAGCTCTTCGTTTTCCGACGAATGGAGGGCGAGGATCTTCGCCAAACCTTGGTGACCATCGGCATTTCCATTGTGTTGGCCGACCTGATGCTGTGGGGTTTCGGCGGTGATTTCTACAACATCCAGGCGCCTGACTGGCTCAACGGGCCGTTGAGAACCTTTTTTGTAACCGCCGTGAAGAGTTCCGGTGACCCGGTTTACATGAAGTATCCCATGGTGCGCGTGGTGATCTTCCTGGCCTCAGTGGTGGTTGGCATCGGCATCTGGCTTTTGCTCAATCGCACGCGGATCGGCATGCTGGTCAGGGCCGGGGTGGATGACCGCGATATGCTGTCGGCCACCGGTGCGCCCATTCAGCTGGTGTTTCTGGGCGTCTTCGGATTTGGCGCAGGGCTCGCAGGGTTGGTCGGCGTGGTGGGCGGCACGTTTCAATCCATTGCGCCAGGGGAAGATATACGCTTCCTGCTGGCCTCCCTTGTGGTGGTGATCGTCGGCGGCATGGGCTCCATACCCGGAGCGGCTGTGGGCGCGCTGCTGATCGGCCTGGCCGAGCAGTTGGGTTCGGTCTATGCGCCCACCTATTCGGTCGTGCTGACCTTCTTGATCATGGTTCTTGTCTTGGCGTTCCGGCCTCAAGGCCTGATGGGAAGGGCGTAAGATGGAAACGCTAGCGCCCCCTCGCGTATTGGACGGCGAACAGCGCAGCTGGCTGGAACGCATCCCCGTGGGCTATTGGGTGCTGGGCATCCTGCTCCTGATCATGCCTGCTGTTGCCGGCGACTTCATCCTCTTCCAGGTGTTCGGCTGGACTTTCATCCTCGGCATGATTGCCCTCAGCCTGATGTTCCTGGCGGGCTATGGCGGCATGGTCAGCCTGGTGCAGATGACGATTGCCGGGTGTGCAGGCTACATGGTTGCCATCTTTGGTGTCTCGGCCATTGAAAACATCTCGCTGGGGTGGCCCTGGTATCTTTCGGTGCCGCTCGCCCTCATCATCGCCGTGCTGTTCGGCACGCTGGCCGGCTGGCTGGCGGTGCGTACCGAGGGCATCTACACCATCATGATCACGCTCGCCATTGCCTCGGCGTTCTTCTACTTCACACGGCAAAACTATGTGATCTTCAACGGGTTCTCCGGCTTCAACGGGGTTCTGCCGCCGCAGCTGTTTGGCGTCGATTGGCGCCAGCCCATATCGTTTTACTATCTCACCTTGTTTTGGGCTGCGATCGCTTATGGCGTCGTTCTTTACCTTTCCCGGGCCCCCTTTGGTCTGGTGCTTCAGGGCATACGGGACAATCCACGCAGAATGGCCGCCTTGGGCTACAACGTCATCGCCCATCGGGTGGCCGCTTATGCGTTTTCTGCACTGCTTGCCGCTGTTGGCGGCATTCTGCTCACCTGGCAGTCGGCTCAGATTTCGCCGGGAACGGCCGGCATCGGGCCGGTTATCGACATTCTGGTGATCGCCGTGATTGGCGGCATGCGCCATCCGATTGGCCCTTTCATCGGCGCGTTCATTTACGTGCTTCTGAAGACCTTTGCGCTGGATGCTTTGGTGTCGGTGGGCCTGTCTGGTGAACGGTTCCAGTTGCTGATTGGTGTGGGGTTCTTGGTGATCGTGTTCTGGTCGCCCGATGGCATCTTGGGTCTTTGGGAGAAGTGGCAGCGCGCCAAGAACCGCGACCCGCTCCTGGACCGCAGTGGTGAGGGCCCATGAACGCGCCGGCCACAATCTCAGACCGCCTGACGGCAACCGGCACGGCCCACGCGCTGGAACTGCGCGGCGTGGCAAAGTTCTTCGGCGCTCTTGCCGCTCTGGAGGACATCGATGTCACCGTGCGTCCCGGTGAGCGCCGCGCTGTGCTAGGATCAAACGGAGCCGGCAAGACCACGCTCTTCAACTGTGTCACGGGTGACTTTTTGCCGTCGGCGGGCACGATCAGGTTCTTCGGCGAAGATATTTCCCTCTTCCCGCCCCATGAGCGGATCCGCAGGGGTTTGCGCCGCACCTATCAGATCTCGCTGCTGCTCACCGGGCTTACGGTGATCGACAATGTGTACCTGGCCTGCGCCGGGGTCTCGCGCAACCGTTTCTCGTTCCTTCGCCCTCGGCGCAACGACGCGCTCATGTCCAGCGCGGAAAACCTGGTGCATCTGGTGCACTTGGACGCGGTGCGCGACGACGTGGTGGCAAACCTCTCCTACGGCCAGCAGCGCCAGTTGGAGATCGCCATGGCTCTGGCCGGCGCTCCCCGTTTCATCCTGTTTGATGAACCCGCTGCAGGCCTTTCGCCGACCGAGCGCTCGGAGCTGATCGAAATCCTCACCGGCTTGCCGGGGCATATGGGGTTCATCATCATTGAGCACGATATGGATGTGGCACTTCGGGTCGCCGAGAGCGTGACGATGATGCATAACGGACGCATCTTCAAAGAGGGCAGCCCGGCGGAGATCGAGGAAGACCCGGAAGTCCAGGCGCTCTACTTGGGGGGCGATGATGGCTGACGGCACCCCCATCCTCGAGGTTCGGGACCTCAATGTCTATTATGGTCACAGCCATGCCCTGCAGGGTGTGGACCTGACGCTCGGCTCAGGCGTTCTCTCCGTAGTTGGCCGCAATGGCATGGGCAAGACCACCTTGTGCCAAACCATTATGGGCCTGGTGTCCGCCGCCTCCGGCAACATCTCCCTGGCCGGACAATCCATCGTCGGCCAGACGCCCGCCAGAATTGCCCGCTTGGGCATCGGCTACGTGCCGCAAGGGCGCCGGCTCTGGCCCTCTCTCACCGTGGATGAACACCTGCGGCTGGTGGCATCCAAGCGCGGCGCCTGGACCATCGAGCGGATCTACGCAACCTTTCCCCGCCTGGCAGAACGGCGCCGCAACAATGGCGGCCAGCTTTCCGGCGGTGAGCAACAGATGCTCGCCATTTCCCGGGCGCTCCTGCTCAATCCCCGCCTGCTGGTGATGGATGAGCCGACAGAAGGCCTCGCCCCGGTGATCGTTCAGCAGGTTGAGGACATGCTGATCCGCCTTGGCCAGGAAGGGGATGTGGATGTTCTGGTGATCGAACAGAATATCGGTGTTGCCTGCGCGATCGCCCAGGAAGTGGCCATCATGGTCAATGGCCGGATCAACCGGGTCATGGATTCCGCTCTGCTGGGCGGCGATCGCGATCTGCAGCAGGCGCTTTTGGGTGTGGGCCGCCATGCCCATGACGAAACACCTGATCCGGCCATCGCAAGACAAGACGCCGCCGAGAGTTCTGGCGAAGAGAGCTTACAGCGGATCTATCTCTCCAACCCCAAGATCCCCACCAGATGGTCGCGGGCCGTGCCGGTGCATGTGATCGAAGGCGCGGCGCGCACCAGCTCCTCCGCCCCGGCCAACAATGTGCTGCCGTTGCGCTCTGCCGATCATTCAAGGGGATCCACTGTCATCGTGGCCGGTACTCTGGACACCAAAGGCGTTGAGCTTGGCTTCATCGCAGATACCCTGAAGGCCCGCGGCGTTGCGGTCAGACTGGTGGACCTGTCCACCAGCGGGAAACCATCGGGTGCCGATGTGCCCGCCCATGCGGTGGCGGCCTACCACCCCCGCGGTCACAGCGGGGTCTTCACCGGCGACCGGGGCAGTGCCGTTGCCGGCATGACCGAGGCGTTCGAGCGTTGGATGCGGGCGCAGAGCCAGGTGGCCGGTGTGATCTCCGCCGGCGGGTCGGGCGGCACGGCGCTGGTGAGCCCCGCTTTCAGGCTGCTTCCTGTGGGCATCCCCAAGATCATCGTCTCCACCGTGGCCTCAGGCACCACCAGCCAATATGTGGGCGCATCCGACATCACGATGATGAATGCGGTGGCTGATATTCAAGGCCTGAACTCCATCACCCGCGAGATCCTGGCCAACGCGGCCAATGCTCTTGCGGGCATGGTCATGGCGCGCCGGACGGCCATGGCAGACGCGACACACAAGCCCGCCGTGGGCATCACTATGTTCGGCGTCACCACACGTTGCGTCCAGCAGGTCGCCACGGGCCTGGATGATGACTACGATGTGCTGGTCTTCCATGCCACCGGCACGGGGGGGCGGGCCATGGAGCAACTGCTGGACAGCGGCAAACTGAGCGCGGTCCTGGACCTCACCACTACGGAAGTCTGTGACATGGTGGCCGGCGGGGTGTTCGCAGCAGATGAGACGCGCTTTGAGGCACCGATCCGCACAGGCCTGCCTTACATTGGCGCGTGCGGGGCCCTCGATATGGTGAATTTCCACGCGCCCGATACAGTGCCGGAACGCTACCAGGCCCGCGTGCTCTATGAGCATAATCCGCAGATCACACTGATGCGCACCAGCCCCGAAGAGAACACCAACATGGGCCAGTGGATCGGCGAGAAGCTGAACCGCATGAACGGTCCGGTGCGGTTCCTCCTGCCTGAGGGAGGTGTTTCCGCCCTCAGCGCCCCAGGCCAGGCGTTCCATGATCCGGCTGCCGATGCTGCGCTCTTTACCGCGCTGGAAGCAACGGTCCGGCAAACCTCAACGCGGCAACTGATCCGCACCCCTTACAACATAAATGATCCCGAATTCGCTGCCTTGGTCCTGGAGATGTTCCGCCAGCTGCACAGGCCCCCAGCGAGAGCAATGGAGGCTTAGATGCACGCTCGATCTGATTTGATGGAAAAGTTCAAAGCCATGCGCGACCGCGGCGAGCCGATCATCGGCGGCGGCGCGGGCACCGGGCTCTCGGCCAAGTGTGAGGAGGCCGGTGGTATCGACCTCATCGTTATCTACAATTCAGGCCGCTACCGCATGGCCGGGCGCGGCAGCCTCGCCGGGTTGATGCCCTACGGCGATGCAAACGGCGTGGTCATGGAAATGGCCGGCGAAGTGTTGCCGGTGGTCAAAGACACTCCGGTCCTGGCGGGCGTCTGCGCCACCGATCCGTTTCGCCTGATGGACAAGTTCTTGGATGAGGTGAAGGCGGCCGGGTTTTCCGGGGTGCAGAACTTCCCAACCGTGGGCCTCATTGATGGCACCTTCAGAGCCAATCTGGAAGAGACCGGCATGGGCTATGACCACGAAGTGGAGATGGTTCGCATGGCCGCCGAACGCGATATGCTGACGACACCATATGTCTTCAGCGAGAACGATGCCAAGGCCATGGCCAGCGCGGGTGCCGATATCATCGTTGTGCATTTGGGTCTTACCACGGGCGGGTCTATAGGCGCTGAAACCGCCGTGACGCTGAAAGACGCTCCGGCCATCACGGACCAATGGGCCAAAGCGGCGCTGGAGGTGAACCCGGACGCCATCGTCCTGGTCCACGGCGGCCCGGTCGCCATGCCGGATGACGCTGAATTCGTGCTGAGCAACACCCAACACTGCCACGGCTTCTATGGGGCATCGTCCATGGAACGCCTGCCGACCGAAGTGGCGCTAACGGAACAGACGAGAAAATTCAAGGAGATCGGCCGCTAGCCGATGGGGAGGACAATATGACCGGCCAATTTATTGGACAATTGATCCTGTGGGCAATCGCCGCGGTTATCGTGGTGTTCATCCTCTACTGGGTGATGCACTGGCTTTACCGGCGTTCAACAAAGGAAGTGGCGTTCGTGAGAACGGGTTTCTTGGGCGAGAAGGTGGTCATTGACGGCGGCGCGTTTGCCTGGCCGATCATCCATGACATTACACCGGTGTCGATGAACTCCCTTCAGCTGGCGTTAACCCGCGAGAAGGAAGAGGCGCTGATCACCAAGGACCGCATGCGCGTGGACGTGGATGCCGAATTCTATGTGCGGGTGAAGAATACGCGCGAAGCGGTTTCCATTGCCGCCTCGACCTTGGGTCGCCGTACCCTGGAGCCGGAGCGCATTCACGATTTGCTCTCGGGCAAGTTCATATCTGCGCTGCGCACCACGGCCTCTCAGATGAGCCTTGAGGAGATCCATGAGAACCGCAACGACTATGTGGCCCGGGTTCTGGAGATGGCTCAGATCGGCCTCGACAAGAACGGCCTGGAACTGGAGAGCGTAGCGGTCACCGATATCGACCAATCCGACATCCAGTACTTCAATCCCTCCAACAAGTTCGATGCGGAGGGTTTGACCACTGTCATCAAGGCCGTTGAGGAACGGCGCAAGATGCGCAACGACATTGAACAGGAATCCATGGTGCTGATCCGCTCGCGCAACCTGGAGGCGGAAAAGCAGGTTCTGGAGATCGAGAAGCAATCAGAAGAGGCCCGCCTGGAGCAAGAGCGCGAGATTGAATTCCGCCGCGCTCAGCAGCGCGCTGAACTCGCCCGCGAACGCTCTGAACGCGAGAAGGATGCCGAGCAGGCCACCTTGCTGTCGCGCGAAGCGATCGAGACGGCGCGGATCTCGAACGAGCGCCAGATTGCCGAAGCGCGCATCGCCTCTGAACGCGAAGTGCGCCAACGGGAGATCGACCGGCAGAAGGTGGTCGAGGAGGCGGAAATCTCCATGCGGGAGTCTTTGGAAAAGGCGCGCATTCTGCAGGAGCGGGTGGTGACCGAAGAATCCATCCGCAACAAGCAGGAAACCGATAGCGTTGAGATATCCGCGCGCGAAACGGTAGAGAAGGCGCGTATTGCACAGGAGAAGGCCTTGGAAGAGGCCCGCATTGCCAAAGAGCGTGAAGTGCAAGCCCAGGAGATCGCCCGCCAGCGCTTGCTGGACGAGGAAGGCATTTCGGCACGCGAGGCCGTGGAACGCGCCAGGATCGACCAGGAACACGCGGTCACCGAAGCGCGGATCGTTTCCGAACAGCAGACCCGCGAGCGCGAAGTGGCCCGCGATCTGGCCGTCCGGGAGGCGGAAATCGCCAGTCGGGAAGCCACTGAGAAGTTGGCGATCATGCAGGAAAAAGCCGTGGCCACGGCCCGCATTGAAGCGGACAAGCAGACCCGCGGAATGGAGATCAACCGGAACAAGGATCTGGACGAAGCTGAGATCGCGGCGCGTGAGGCTGTGGAGAAGGCCCGCATTGCCCAAGACAAGCTGCTCTCGTTTGAACGCATCGGCGCTCAGCAGGACACTGAGGAGCGCGAGCAGTTGAGGGCAGAAGCCGTGGAAGCGGCCCGGATCGCGAAGGAGAAGAAAGTGGCCGCCGAGCGCATTGCCTACGAGCAGGACATGCGTGAGCGCGAGATCGCCCGCAACCGCGCGGTGGATGAAGCCAACATCACCGCGCAGGAAATGATAAACGCGGCCCGTATTGCTGAAGAGAAGAAGACAAGGGCTGCCGAGATCGAGAAGGAACGGGCCCTGGATGCGGCGGCGCTTGACCGGCGCAAGGCCCTTGAACACCTAGAGGTGGAGCGCACCCAGGCGTTGCGCGAAGCGGAGATCGCCGCCAAGGACATGGTGGAGCGCACGGAGATTGAGTCTGAGAAAGGGCTCGATGACGAGCGTATCGAACACCAGAAGAAGCGGCGACAACTGGAGATCGAGCGCGAGAAGGCCGTGGAAGAGGCGGCCATGGAGAAGGCCATCGCGCTCTACCAGAAATCGCTCGACGAAAGCGCTGCGGCGATCAAGGCAGAATCTGCCAGGGCCACGGTGGCCGAGACCAAGGCCAAAGTGGATACCGCGGAAGCCGTGGAAGTGGCCGAGCGCCAGAAGTCCGTCGACGTGAAACGGGCCGAGAAGGAAGCCGAAGAGAGCCGGCTCTCTGCTGAAGCCGAGCGCATCACCGCGGCGGTTCGTGCCGAGGCGCAAAAGCTCATCAACGAAGCAGAAAACATCCTCACCGACCAGGCCCGCGCTTCGCTCTTCAAGCGCAATCTGCTGGAGCGGCTTGAAGGTATTGTGTCGGCGCAGGTCAAGCCTCTGGAGAAGATCAGCGAGATCAAGATCCTGGAGCTGGGCGGAGCAGGGTCCGGTTCGCTGAATGCGGGGCGCGGCGGCTCTGGCGAGGGCGGCGGCAGCGGCGGCGGTGGAGGCGGCAGCCCCACCGACGAGGTGATCAACTCCGCCCTGCGCTACCGGGTCCAGGCGCCGATGATCGACAGTCTGCTCAACGATATCGGCATCGAAGGCAGCAACCTTGCCAAGCAGCCGGGCCTGATCCGGGAAGCATCCGACATGCAGCGTATCGCAGCGGCCGCTGGGAAGGAGAGCGGCGGCGATGGAACGAAAGGCGAAAGCTCAGACGGGAGCAAATCGTAGATGGCCCGCGTTTACACATCCTCGGTGATCAACGCGCCGGCGTCTGACGTCTGGGATCGGGTGCGCGATTTCAATGGGCTACCGAAGTGGCATCCCAGAATTCGCGACAGCCGGATTGAGGACGCGCTGCCCGCCGACAAGGTGGGCTGCATCCGCAACTTCCATCTGCAGAACGGCGAGCTCATCCGCGAGCAGCTTTTAGGCCTGTCGGACTATGACATGTTCTGCACCTACTCCATCCTGGAAAGCCCCATGCCGCTGGAGGACTATCTGGCCACCCTGCGCCTGACCCCGGTCACGGAAGGCGACCGCACGTTCATTGAGTGGACGGCGGAGTTCTCCTGCGCTCCTTCGGATGAAGATGGGTTGGTTGAGGGCATCGGGATGGATGTGTTTCAGGCCGGTTTTGATTCCCTGAAACGGCACTTTGGATCGAGCTGATGCCCAGGGTGAAGCGCAGCACAATCATCGATGCGCCCATTGAGGCGGTGTGGGATATGATCCGCGATTTTAACGGGCATGACAGCTGGCACCCGGCGGTTGCCACCAGCCAGGTTGAACGCGGGCGGCCATCAGATGTGGTGGGGTGCGTGCGCAGTTTCCGCCTGGAAGACGGCTCGGCTTTGCGCGAGCAATTGCTGTCTTTGTCCGACCTGGAACAGACCTTTACCTATTGCCTGCTCGATACGCCGGTGCCTCTGTTCAACTATGTGGCCCATGTGCGCCTGTTCCCGGTCACCGATGGCGATCAGACTTACTGGGAGTGGGAAAGCCGCTTCGACACTCCGGCTGGGCGTTCTGACGAGCTTGCCGAGCTGGTGGGTGAAGGGATCTATGTGGCCGGTTTTGAGGCCATCCGCAGCCATCTGGAGCCGCGCAATGCTTAGGGTGGACACATACCCAACAGCCGCAGAAGCCGCCCGGGCTCTCGGTCCCGGCACGCGTTTCCTGGGCGGCGGTTCGCTTGTCATGATCGAGCTGAACTATGGAGCGAGCGACATAGACAGGATCGTGCGCACCTCCGATCCGGAGCTTAAAGAGATCCGCGTTGAAGCCGGGCGCGTGCACTTGGGCGCTCTGGTCTCCATGTCAGACGTATTGAACTCCCGCGATCTGGATTTCCTGGCGCCCGTTGCACAGGCGGTGGGGGGACCAGCGGTGCGCAGTGCAGCCAGCGTGGGCGGCAACCTTTTCGCGCCTCATCCATATGGTGATTTCAGCGTTGCCCTGCTCGCTCTGGACGCGATGGTGCAAACCGCCGATGGCGTGAGCCACGCCTTAGAGGGGTATCTGGCAGACCGCAGCGGACTGGTCACGTCCGTTTCCTTCGCCGCGCCGGCTGGCAACACGTTTGCCTTTCGCAAAGTTCGAAGGGTCCGCCCCAAAGGGGCTTCGGTCATGAGCATGGCCTGCCGGCTGTCCCGGTCCGCCGGTCGGCTCTCTGACGTGCGCGTCGCCTACGGAGCCATGGGCCCGACGGCGGTGCGGGCCAAGGCCGTGGAGCAGGCACTGGAGGGCGCAACCCTCGATGAGCGCGGCATCGCGCCCGCCCTTGAGCGCGCAACCGAAGGCCTGGATCCGCCCACCGACGCGCTTGCGTCCTCATGGTACCGGAAGGAAACCGCTGTGGTGCACCTACGCCGTCTCCTGCTTGCAGAGGACGCCCGATGAGCAAAACCCCGGTCACCTTCAGGTTGAATGGCGAGGACGCGGCGGCCTTTGCCGATGCAGGTTCCAATCTGCTTGACTTCCTGCGCCGGTCTGTGGGCGATCTCAGCCCCAAGTATGGTTGCGGGCAGGGCACCTGCGGAGCGTGCACGGTCCTTATTGACGGCGAGCCGCATCTCGCTTGCATTACCCTGGCTGAAACCGTCTCCGGCCGGGAGGTGCGCACCACAGGCGGGCTGGCCAATGGCCCCACTCTTGATCGCCTGCAGGAAGCCTTCATAGACAAGTTCGCGGCCCAATGCGGTTATTGCACGCCGGGCATGTTGATGGCGGCCACGGCGCTTCTCGACAAGAACCCCAACCCGAGCCGCCAGGATGTGATTGATGCCATTGGCGGAAACATTTGCCGGTGCACGGGTTACGAGCCCATCGTGGACGCCATACTGGAAGCGTCCCGCAACACAAGGGGGGCAGCGTAATGGCGATTGAGTTTCGCAAGGATCTGTTCGCCGATGAGCGCGATGACAGCTTCGACCAGATCGGCCAACCGCGCATCCGCCAGGACATCGAAGGCCATGTGACCGGGCGCTCCCCGTTCTTTGATGATCATCTGTTCGATGGTCTTTTGCACGTGCGCTGCGTGCGCTCGCCGCACCACCATGCGCGCGTGAGATCCATTGATGCTTCCGAGGCAGAAGGTATGGAGGGTGTCGTTCGTCTGATCTGGCCGAGGGACATCCCGCGGAACATGAATACGCTGCTCTCCCTGATCGGCTTTGGCCGCGATGACGAACCCTTGTTGGCAGACCGGAAGACCGCCTATGTGGGCGAGCCGGTGCTCGCCATTGTCGCCACCTCCGTGCAGGCGGCCCAACGTGCGGTGGCAGCGGTGCGCGTCGACTGGGAGGTGTTACCCCATGTGCTCGATGTGGAAGAGGCGCTGACACCCGATGCGCCCGTGGTGAACGAGGAGTATCCCAATAACACGTTCGACTATCACGAGCGCTATGACCATCAGAAGCTGAGATTTGGCGATCCGGAGGCGGCCCTTGCGCGGGCCGACCACGTCGTTGAGGGCACCTACCAGATGTCACCCATCGAGCAGGCGCCTGTAGAGACGTGTGGCGCCATTGCTGCGCCTGAAACCAACAACCGCATTGTCTGCTACACCTCAACGCAGGCCCTGTTCTTTTCCATTGGCGTTACCGGCAAGCTGTTGGAAATCCCATCGTCGCGCCTGCATTTCATTGGCGGCACCGTGGGCGGCGGTTTTGGCGGGAAGGTGGACAGCCACCACGAGCCGATCGCCGTGCTGGCGGCGCTTCTGACCGGCAAGCCGGTGAAATATATGTGGGACCGGGCAGAGGAGATGCAGGCGGGCGCCCCGCGCAGCGGCGAGCGCTGGCGGATTAAGGATGGCGTCATGAATGACGGGCGGATTGTTGCCCGGATCTTCACCGGTTTCTTCGATGCAGGCGCCTATACCCGGCTCACCTCCTACGGCGTACAGAAATGCACTGGCCATCTGCCCGGACCTTATACGATCCCGAATGTGGCCTCGAACATCTTCTGCGTTTACACAAACCGCACGCCATCTACAGCCATGCGCGGCTTCGGCATCACCGGTGTTGATTTCGCCATAGAGTGTCATATGGACAAGGTGGCCGAGCGGGTGGGCATGGACCCAATCGAGCTGCGCATTTTCAATGCCTACCGCGATGGGGACATGAAGGCGCACCGGCGCTTGGCGAAAAATTGCGCCCTGATTGAGAGCTGCCAGGTCGTGGCTCAGAAGGCCGATTGGCGGCTTTCGGCCGATGCCATGGCTCAGTCCAGCCTCACCGGTGGCGGGGCGGACTGGCGCGCCGATATCCCGGAAACCGTTACCGATGATGAGGGCAAGATTGGCGAACGCCGGCGCAACGGCCTGGCGCCTGATCCGTTTTCGGGCAGCGGCCAGCGGGGCAGGGTGGCTGCCGGTATCTTTACCGACCATCCCGCCACCGGCAATGCCCCTCAGCGCGATGACATGATCGCTGAGGCAGCACGGCTGGGCTTCAAGGTGGACACGGGCGCGCCGTCAACGCCAATGCCGCAGACAGAGCGCCCGGATGTCCCACCCGCGCCGCCGGCTGCCGCACCGCCTCCACCCGCAGAACCGCAAAGGCCGCAAGGCGCACCCACCCTGCCGTCCGCCTATTCTGAAGCCCCACCGGCGCCGGCTCCAACGTCAGCACCGTCCGCGCCGCCGCCCACCCCGAGAAGCGCCGAGCCTGACCCGGAACCTTACAGGCCGGAACAGCCCTTCCAGCGGGGCGTAAAGCGTCCTGGCGTTTCCAGGTTCATCTCAGGGGCAAGGAGGCGCTAATGGCTGTTCATAAAGGGCGCGGATTTGCCTGCATCAACTATCCTATCGGTATGAACCTGGGCGGCGATCCCAGCCAGGCGCTGGTGCACTCCACACCGGACGGCAAGTTCAAGGTGACGCTGTCCTCGATTGATCTGGGCCAGGGCATCAAGTCTGTGGGCCGCCAGATTGCAGCGGAAACCCTGGGGATCCCCATTGAAGATGTTTATGTGGACACGGCCGACAGCGACACCGGTCCTCACGACATGGGCAGTTTTGCCTCGCGCGGCACTCACCGCATGGGCAACGCCATCATCCGCGCGGCCAGCGAAGCGAGGGCACAGATGCTGGAGGCGGCAGCTGAAAAGCTGGAGGTGGATGCCAGTGATTTGGTGACCGACGGCAAAGGCAACATTCACGTCAGAAACGTACCCAGCCGCTCGATCACTGTCGAAGAAACCGCCCAGGCCGCGCAGTTCGAGCAGGGCCGCACTTTGGCCGGTCGAGGGATCTTCCTGGTCCCGCTGTCTGGCGTCGATGCCGACACCGGCGAGATGACGCCGGTCTCATGCTTTGCCCATGCTGCACTGATCATTGATGTTGAGGTGGATGATGAGACCGGCGAGGTGGAGGTCATTCAGATCAATTCTGCTTATGAGGTGGGGCGCGCTTTGAACCCCAAACTGGTGGAGCAACAGCTGATTGGCGGTGCCTGGATGGGCGTCTCCCACGCTCTTTATGAGACAACCGAACCCTACTATCCGGATCGCTCCCACGGGCCTCAGGACTTCAACACCTATCTGATGCCAGGCCCCGGTGAGATCGCGCCGCACCATATCTCCATCTTGGAGCGCCCTGCACCTGATGCGCCGTTCGGCGGCAAGGGACCGGGCGAGATGTGTGCAAACCCGGTGCTGCCGGCCGTGGCCAATGCCGTTTACAACGCGGTGGGTGTGCGCTGCGACAGTCTTCCCATCACACCGGAGAAGGTGTTGCGCGGCATCCGTACCAACGGCGGTGCAAGACCTGGCGGGCGCAGTTAGATGGCGGTGCGCTCGGAAATATCTGGGATCGAAACCCCCATCGCCCTGCAGGATGCCCTGCGCGACGCGCAATATCTGGCCGATGATCCTCTCTCCACCGCCGCTTATCTGGCGCTTGCTCTGGGCAAACCGCTGCTGCTGGAAGGTGCGCCGGGAGTGGGCAAAACGGAGGCGGCCAAGGCGATTGGGGCGGTGTTGGGGCGCAATGTGATCCGCCTGCAATGTTACGAAGGCATTGATGCCGCCGCCGCTCTGTATGAGTGGAACTATCCGCGCCAGATGTTGGCGATCCGCCAGGCCGAAGGCGATCATGTGAACATCTACAGCGATACCTTCCTCCTGATGCGGCCCCTTCTGCAGAGCCTGCGCGAGGGCAGCGACAGCCTGTTGCTGATCGATGAGATCGACCGCTCTGACCACGAGTTCGAAGCCTTCCTGCTTGAGTTCCTTTCCGACTTCACGATCTCGATCCCGGAAACCGGAACGGTGCGTGCGGGCGTTCCGCCGGTGGTGGTGCTCACATCCAACAGAACCCGTGAGCTGCACGAAGCCCTGCGCAG
>JBCDDQ010000016.1:0-27058 GCA_039180225.1 Pseudomonadota bacterium | reverse complement strand
CTGGCAAACCTCGCCTCTGGTCTTGAAGGCAACGACAATGCCTCTCCGCTTCTGGCGGGCACCGGCAAGGAAGATGTGCATCTTCTGGTGGTCGCCACGGCCGAACGGGGCCTGTGCGGCGGCTTCAATTCCAACATTTCCCGGCTTGCCCGCGATCACACCCAACAGCTCCTCAATGAGGGCAAGACGGTGAAGATCCTGTGTGTGGGCAAGAAGGGCTTTGATGTTCTGAAGCGCACCTATGCCAGCCTCATCATCGATGTGGTGGACCTGCGCGAAGTCAAGCAAGTTGGCTTTAACGACGCCAACGGCATTGGCCAGCGGGTCTTGAAGATGTTTGAAGACGGCGAATTCGACGTCTGCACCCTCTTCTTCTCGCGCTTCCAGTCGGTGATCAGCCAGGTGCCCACGGCTTTGCCGCTCATTCCGGCCAAGGTTGAGCAGGACGAAGACGCCGAGCCGCTGGATCTGCAAGGCGCCGTCTACGACTATGAGCCTGAAGAACAAGAGATTTTGGACACGCTGCTGCCACGCAACGTTTCGGTCCAGATCTTCCGCGGTCTTCTGGAGAACGCGGCTTCTGAACAAGGCGCCCGCATGAGCGCCATGGACAACGCCACCCGCAACGCGGGCGACATGATCGACAAGCTGACGCTGAGCTACAACCGCCAGCGCCAGGCCCAGATCACGAAGGAACTGATCGAAATTATCTCGGGCGCCGAAGCGCTCTAGTGCAAAACGCACAGTTGTGGTATCAAGGTATCGCCTTTGAAACGATACCGGCAGAATGGAGTGATGAACAAAGAGACGGAACACCTTGTTCTTGAACACCTGCGGCGCATTCGCGACGTCCTGGATGTGATGCAATCTGACATCCAAGATCTCAAGATTCGCATGACCGCGGTGGAAGAAAATGTGGGACAGCTCTTTGTGATGGCGGCCGCCGCAAACAAGCGGATGGACCGAATTGATGAGAGATTGGGACGGATCGAGAAGCGTCTCGATCTTGTGGAAGCTTAGAACGAATGGATTGGACGGGAACCGTCCACCGGTATCGAAGAGAAGGTAAAAGCAATGGCGACAAAACCTGCTGCTAAGAAGGCCCCTGCCAAGAAGGCGCCGGCCAAGAAAGCTCCCGCGGCGAAGAAATCAGCCGACGGCTCCACCGGCCGTGTGCGCCAGGTGATGGGCGCCGTGGTGGACGTGCAATTCGATGACCACCTGCCGGCCATCTTGAACTCGCTGGAAACCGAAAACCGCGGCAACCGGCTGGTTCTGGAAGTGGCGCAGCATTTGGGTGAGAACACCGTGCGCACCATCGCCATGGACTCAACCGAAGGCCTGGTGCGCGGTCAAGAAGTGCGCGACACCGGCGACAGCATCGCCGTTCCGGTGGGCGACGGCACCCTCGGCCGCATCATCAACGTGGTGGGTGAGCCGGTGGACGAAGCCGGCCCGATGAAAACCACCGCAACCCGCGGTATTCACCAGCCGGCTCCGGAATATATCGAGCAGTCCACGGAAGCTGAAATCCTGGTGACCGGCATTAAGGTTGTGGACCTTCTGGCGCCATACGCCAAGGGCGGTAAGATTGGCCTGTTCGGCGGCGCTGGCGTGGGCAAGACCGTTCTCATCATGGAGCTCATCAACAACATCGCCAAAGCGCACGGTGGTTACTCGGTGTTTGCAGGTGTGGGTGAGCGCACCCGTGAGGGCAACGACCTTTACTGGGAAATGATCGAATCCGGCGTGAACAAAGAAGGCGGCGGCGAAGGCTCCAAATGTGCTCTGGTGTACGGCCAAATGAACGAGCCTCCCGGAGCGCGTGCCCGCGTTGGCCTCTCCGGCCTGACCGTGGCCGAGCACTTCCGCGACGAAGGCCAGGACGTTTTGTTCTTCGTGGACAACATCTTCCGCTTCACCCAGGCCGGTTCTGAAGTGTCGGCGCTTCTGGGCCGTATTCCTTCGGCCGTGGGTTATCAGCCGACCCTGTCGACCGACATGGGCGCGCTGCAGGAACGCATCACCACCACCACCAAAGGTTCGGTGACCTCGGTGCAGGCCATTTACGTGCCGGCTGACGACCTGACCGACCCGGCACCTGCCACCTCGTTCGCGCATCTAGATGCGACCACTGTGCTTTCGCGTGCAATTTCGGAGAAGGGCATCTATCCGGCTGTGGACCCGCTTGATTCCACGTCGCGGATGCTTGACCCGCGCATCATCGGTGATGAGCACTACGATGTGGCCCGCCGCGTTCAGGAAACCCTGCAGCGCTACAAGGCCCTGCAGGACATCATCGCGATTTTGGGCATGGACGAGCTTTCCGAAGACGACAAGCTGGCCGTGGCCCGCGCCCGGAAGATCGAGCGCTTCCTGTCACAGCCGTTCTTCGTGGCTGAGGTGTTCACCGGGTCTCCGGGCAAGCTGGTTGACCTCGCCGACACCATCAAGGGCTTCAAAGGCCTGGTGGACGGTGACTATGACCACCTGCCGGAAGCTGCCTTCTACATGGTTGGCTCCATTGAGGAAGCCATGGAGAAAGCTGAAGCCCTGGCCGCAGAAGCCGCTTAAGGGACAGCCTGATGGCCGATACCCTTAACTTTGAACTGGTCTCCCCGGAGAAGCTTCTGCTCTCCGAAGAGGTGGCTTCGGTGACAGTTCCGGGCACGGAGGGCGATTTCACCGTATTCGCCCAACATGCCCCGGTGCTTTCCACCATGCGTCCCGGCGTTGTCGACGTCCAAAAGTCGGATGGTGAGGAACGCATCTTCGTGCGCGGTGGGTTTGCCGAAGTGAACCCGGCCGGCCTCACCATTCTTGCCGAAGAGGCCATTCCCATGGCCGATCTGGACAAAGACCGCCTCGCCCAGCACATCCAGGATGCGCAGGAAGACGTGGATGATGCCCAGGACGAAGAGAAGAAGCGTCTAGCGCAAGAAACTCTGGATCACCTGAAACAGCTGGAGATGGCGCTCTAACGCCGGGGGGAGGCGCTGCGGAGATCCCTTCGTGAGTACCGCAAAACGAGAATCCGCCTCCGCTCACCGCAACGAGAGCCCCATCCTGGAGCAGCTCGTGCGGGTGCTGGGTGCTGCGGAAGGCGACGTCATCGAGGTTGCCTCTGGAACGGGCCAGCATGCTGCCGCCTTCTCCGCTGCCCTGCCCGCCCTCACCTGGTGGCCGACCGATATCGACTTTGACAATCTGGCCAGCATCGAAGAATGGCGCGGCGAGAAGGGCAACGGCAACCTCCAGGCGCCGCTTCCGCTTGATGTCACCTCTGCAGGCTGGATGGGCGGCGAGCCCATGCCGCCGTTGCCGGAGAAGGCGCAGGCGGTTGTCTGCATCAACATGATCCATGTTGCGCCGTGGATCGTCACCGAAGGCCTGTTCTCAGGCGCCCGGAGACGGCTTGGTCCTGGCGGGATCTTGTATCTCTACGGACCCTATCGGCGCGGCGGAAAGCACACCGCTGACAGCAATGCCCGGTTTGACGTCTCCCTGCGTGCCCAGGATATCCGGTGGGGTGTACGCGATCTGGAAGCGGTTCAGGCCCTTGGAAATGCGCATGGGTTTACGCTGGACGACCCGGTTGAGATGCCGGCCAACAATTTGTCGTTGTTCTTCCGCTTCGCTTAGGCTGCCTGCGGAGCAAGACGGGCGTAAAGGCCTTTGACCGCACGGCGGAACTGAGGCAGGGGACGCTCAAACCACCGGGCAAACAGCAGACAAGCGGCAATGACCACGGCCAACAACGCAACATCACGCAGCGGGCCGACCGGCCCCAGCGGCAAGGCGGCATCTGCGAACTGGAGCACCGGATAGTGCACCAGATAGAGGGAGAAGCTGGCCCCGGCAAGCCAGCGGATGGCCCGTTGAGCGGCCCCGCCTGAGAGCTGCCAGGATTTGGCGAGCGCCCATATGCCCATGAGGTGTGCGGTTGCCAAAAGCCCCACAAGCGTGTTCCAGATGAACTCATCAGAGAACCGCGTCACGGCGCGATAGGTGTCCGCCTCAAGTCCGGTGATCGCCCCCATACCCGCCAGCAACGCACCTGGAAGTCCGAGGGCAAGGCAAAGGCTATAGACCATCACCGGACCAACCGCGAGGGCCCAGGCCGCAGCGCGGTTCAAGCTGACCTCGCCGGCCTTGATCAGGTTCCACAGCCACACGCCCATCAGCCAGATCGGCATAAGCAGCAGCACATTCAAGCCCACAACAGCGCACAGGACAGTGATGGCCAAGACGCGCTTCACCCCGTCCAGGAAGATGGCTGCGCCGAAGATCAGGTAATAGGCCACCTCATAGCTCAATGACCAGTAGGGCCCGTTTGAGCCCAGTCGCACGCCCCAGACAACGCCCCACTCGCTGCTGAATGTAAGGCCATAGAAGAGGTTTTGACTGAGGTTGAGCGGGTTGTACCACCAGCCCGCATACGCCTCAGGGTTCACAAACGCCCCGCTGCGGTCCAGAACAAAACCGATCAGCAACGCCGGAATGGCGACGGAGTACATACGCGTGGCCCGATTGAAGAAGAAACGTCCCGGGCCTCCGTCCTTCTCCTCAGCGGCATAGGCGATCACCAGCCCTGACAGGACGAAGAACAGAACCACTGCATCACTGCCCAGGTTAAGCTCGCGGATGAACAGGTAAGACCCGTCGGTGAACCGCTCATAAGCAAAATGAGAGAGCAACACCGTGAAGGCGGCCAAAACCCGTAAGAGGTCAAGGTAGAGCGAAAAGGGACGCGTCATGGTTCGGTGGGCTTGGGCGACTGCGCGGCAGCGTCATGGCGCTCCTTCACGGCCTTCCAGCTGTCTTCGAAGGGCACCACGAGCGCCTCCGTCAAGGTTTTGTGCGGCTGCTCTGTCGGTTCGCCCT
Organism: Pseudomonadota bacterium; assembly: GCA_039180225.1. Lineage (GTDB taxonomy): Bacteria > Pseudomonadota > Alphaproteobacteria > Rhizobiales > CAJQND01 > JAAEUE01. The sequence goes on along the minus strand of JBCDDQ010000016.1, from coordinate 22,174 downwards.
TTTCATCGCCAATGCCGTAGGTGAGCTGCTCTCGGGTCTCGGGCACATAAAGGGTGCCGAACATCCAGTCCCAAATGGCAAGCACCTCACCATAGTTCTTGTTGTGATGCTTCACGGCCACGCTGTGGTGGATCTGGTGCTGGGCCGGGGAGATGAAGATGTGACTCAAAACCTTGCCGTACCCCAGCCAGATGTGGGAATGGCGCAGGTTGGCGCCTAAGAAGTTGAAGACGAAATAGGCCGCGCTGATCCCGGCAACGTCAACGGTGGAGAAAGTGTCGGTGAGGCAGAAGACCACCAGGCCTAGAACGGCTCCCCTCACAAACGCCTTGAAGAACGAGCCAATCACGTCATAGATCGGATGCTTCCGGTAGACGGTGATGGGGGTCATCACCTCAGCGCTGTGATGAACCGCATGAAACGGCCACAGAACGGGCGATTCATGATGAATACGGTGGATCCAGTAGACGCAGAAGTCGTTCACCACCATCATCACGAGGGTGACCAGCGCCATCTGTTCAAAGCTCCAAGCGCCGCTCACCACCTCATGGCCCGTGAGCTTGTTGAGCCCGCTGAGAACGGCAACCGCCATGGCGGTCTGCAACCCCAGGGCGCCGAAAAGACCGACAGCCTTGGCCGCCTGATTGAACACGAACAGCTTGATGTCTGTGAAATGCGAGGGATGAAAGTAGATGGACTTTGGGAAGAGCCAGCCCAGAAACGAGCTCTTATGCTCGGATCGTTTCGTGAAGACGTAGATCAATGCTGCGATTGCGATCGTGCTCACCACATAAATGGGCGCAATCCGCAGGTCGTTGAACGACAGCATAATCGTTTGAAACCAAACCCAAAAATCCATAACGCATCACTCACAACCGGGTCTTCAGCCCAAAAGGCTATGCGCTATAGGTTGATATGTCGTAACCGGCTGCGCTCAAATGCTAGCCGCCCCTTCCGCCGCGCCCTTGCGCACGCGAGGGCCCATGGCTCGCATCTTTCCCTTGGCTCAGAAGGTCTTCGCGTGCGCAAGGACGCGGGAAGCTGACCACCCTCACAAGCGCTCCAGCAAGTCCGGCAGATCGCTCATCTCATCAAACAGCCGCATGGCTCCGGCGCTCGTGAGCTTCTCGCTCGTGCGTGGCGTGCAATGGGTGCCGCCCACAAAGCCCAGAACGGGCATCCCCAAGGCGCGGGCCGCCAAAGTTCCCGAGGAGCCATCCTCCACCACAACCGTGCGGGCTGCCAAAGCACCGGTTTGCTCCAGCACATGTTCAAACAGATCCGTAGCCGGTTTGGGCCGGGCCACCATGTCGGAGCTGTAGATGTGGCCGTTGAAATGAGACGCCAGCGCCGTCATCTCCAAGGTTGAGCGCAAACGCTCCGTGCCGCTGTTGGAGGCCACGCTCTTAATCGTGCCAAGGCCTCTCAGCACCTGGTCCACCCCCGGAATCGCCTGCAACTCGATGGCAAATAGCGCCATGGTCTTGGCGAAATGGCGCTCTTCAAAATCAGCCGGCAGAGGTATGCCGAAATCGGCCTCAAACTTGGCGAACATGTCTTCATTGGCCATGCCCACATAGGTGTCGCGCACATATTCCGGCGACATCTCCACGCCGAGGTCTGAGAAAACCTCAGCTTCCGCGCTGCAGGCCAGCCATTCGCTGTCGATGAGCACACCGTCGCAATCGAAGATCACGTGGTCTATGGCCATGGGGCAGATCTTCGGATCAGGCGCTCTTGCGCCGGGCAACAGCTTCGGACATGACGCATAAGATCTCAAACATCATGGTTGCTCCGGCCAACGCGGTGTAGCCGGAAGGATCGAACGGCGGAGAGACCTCCACCACATCAGCCCCCATGATGTTCAGTCCGCGCAGGCCGCGAAGAAGTGCCTGGGCCTCGCGCGTTGTGAAGCCGCCCACCTCAGGCGTGCCGGTGCCCGGCGCAAAGGCCGGATCAATGCAATCAATGTCGAAGCTCACATAGATGGGGGCATCGCCCACCAGCGCCCGTGCCTCTTTCATCACAGCCTCTGGTCCGAGCGCGGCGGCCTCTTCCATGTCCATCAGGCGCACGCCCATCTTCTCGCCATACTCCCGGTCAACGAAGTCGTAAGCTGAGCCGCGCAGGCCGATCTGGATGGTTTTCTTCGGATCCAGAACCCCCTCCTCAATGGCCCGCCGGAAGGGGGTGCCGTGCGTGAACTTAAAACCATCGAAGTAGCCGTCATAGAGATCGGTGTGGGCGTCGAAATGGATCATGCCCACGGGCGCCTTCTCGCCCACCGCCCTTAAAATCGGCAGGGAAACCAAGTGATCGCCACCCGCAGAAAGAGGCGTGATGCCCCGGCCCACAACGTCCTTGTAGAAGGCTTCAATGCGGCCCAGGCCGTCCTCCACATCCACCGGGTTTGACGGGGTATCGCCCAGATCGGCCACATTGCAGGTGTCGAACGGCGAGAAGCGGAACACATGATGTTTGTGCCGGGTCATGGCCGACATGTCGCGGATCTGCCGGGGCCCATGGCGCGGGCCAGGCCGGTTTGTGGTGCCGCCATCCCACGGCACTCCGATGATGCCAATGTCCAAATCGTCAGCCTCTTCAGGCCTGACGTGCGGCAGGCGCATAAAGGTGGCGATCCCGGCAAAGCGCGGGGTTTCCATGCCGGAAACGGGCTGGTAGTCGCGGGCCATGAGAGGTCCTCCGGTTAGAGCAGGCCCTGGTTTTCGGGGATTCTTCAGGTAAATGCAATCGAACTTTATCGCACGCGTTCAAAACGAAAAAGCCCTGGAGCGCGGACGCTCCGGGGCTTTTCCAACTGGTGCTGTGTAACTAACCTGGCCGTGCGCTACATAAGACCGTTAAAGTCGTAACGCAGGCCAATTCTGAATTCATGACTGAAGTTGTCATCGATGTAGAAGGGCGTGGCGCCAGGACCCTGGGACAGGCCGAGGTCCGTGAAGCGGTAGCCAACGTCCACCGTGAGGTTCTCAGTCACGTCGATGCCAACACCTGCACCCACCTGCCATGCCAGGGTGGTGTCTGTGCGGTCGCCGGTGGACCCAACAGGTCCGGATGCATCAATATTGTGAACGGCAAAGCCAACACCGCCACCGATGTAAGGCTTAAAGCCGCCAATATTGGCGATATCCCACCAGGCGTTCCACATGCCGGTGAAGGCAGAATAGTCAGCGGCCAGACCGTTGGTGCTGGTCAGGTCGCTTTCAAAGCGGTACGTGCCGTTGAATTCCAACCGCAAGCCATCAACCACGCGGCAACCAATACCCACATCGATTGAACCGGTGTCATCGAATTCTTCGCCAACGGCGTTGGTGCCGAACGGCAGTACAGCCGTGTTTTTGTATACACGCGGGCGTTCATGGGTAACGTAGCTGCCACCAACGCTGAAATAGAAGCAGCTGTCGCCACGCTCAACAACTTCAACCGGAGGCGGCGGAGGAGGAGGCAAATCAGCCGCCACGGCTGTGCCGCCAGAAACTGCGAGTGCCAGCACTGCACAAGCACATGAAAGTTTGATGCGATTTACCATCGACTATACTCCAACGATCGCGCTTTCTAAGCGGTTGCCCGGCCCCTTGCCGAAACGCCCCGCGCTGGCGCATTTGCTAATTTACCTACCCGGAAATGCTCAATTTGCTGGAGAACCAAGCGACGTGAACTTCCCGAAATCTTTCAACGGGACCGATGATTAACCAAAACGCTTAAAGATGGATTAAGCCTGCTATTTACTGAATCGATTGATTCAAATTTTTACATGCAGGTTTACGCCCCGCTAACCATAACGGGCGCGAAACCCCAGGTTTTCAGGGTATTCAATGGTAAACAAGAAGTAGATCTAAGCTGTGATGCTTTGCAGCGCGCCGACAATATCGTCAACAACGGCGTTTACCAACACGGCGTCATCGCCCTCGCCCATGACGCGAATCAGGGGTTCGGTGCCCGATGGCCGGATGATCAGGCGGCCCTGCGTGCCCAAGCGGCTTTCGCCGTCAGCAATGGCTTGCTTGACCGACTTTTCGCCAAGCGGACGGCCTTTCTTAAAGCGGACATTCTTCAGGATCTGCGGCAACGGCTCAAACTGCGAACACACCTCGCTCACCGGTTTCTCGCTGGCCTTTACCACCGCCAGCACCTGGAGCGCGGCGATCAGGCCATCGCCGGTGGTGCTGAAATCCGACAGGACAATGTGGCCCGACTGTTCGCCGCCCACATTGTATCCCCCCTTGCGCATGGCCTCCACCACATAGCGGTCCCCCACCTTGGTGCGGACCATGGCGATGCCCTTATCGTTCAAGAACCGCTCCATACCCAGGTTGGACATGACCGTGGCCACAATCCCATCTTGGCTGAGCTGGCCGCTTTCCTTCCAGCTGGTGGCAATCAGGGCCATGAGCTGGTCGCCGTCCACAATCTGACCGCGCTCGTCGGCGATCACCACCCGGTCTGCGTCCCCATCCAGTGCGATGCCGATATCAGCCCGGAGCTCGCGCACCTTCTCGCAGAGCTTCTCCGGCGCGGTGGAGCCGCACTTTTCGTTGATGTTGAAGCCGTTCGGATCAGTGCCGATGGGGATCACCTCAGCGCCCAGCTCCCAAAGGGCGGCAGGCGCCACTTTGTAGGAGGCGCCATTGGCGCAGTCCACCACGATCCTGAGGCCCTCAAGCCGCTGGGCGCGGGGGAAACTGTATTTGACGAATTCGATGTAGCGCGCCTGGGCATCTTCAATGCGCTTCGCCCGGCCCAGCTTGTCGGGTTCCACGAGCAGGCTTTCAGGCTCTTCTTTCAATAGCCGCTCAATCTCTTCTTCCTGGGCGTCGGAGAGCTTGTAGCCATCCGGGCCGAACAGCTTGATCCCATTGTCATGGAAGGGATTGTGGGAGGCGGAGATCATGACGCCGAGGTCTGCGCGCAAAGATCGGGTCAACATGGCCACCGCCGGGGTCGGCAGAGGACCGAACTGAAACACATCCATGCCAACCGACGTGAAACCAGCCACCAGCGCAGGCTCGATCATGTAGCCCGACAAGCGCGTGTCCTTGCCGATCACGACGCGGTGGCGGTGTGCTCCACGAGTGAACAGACTGCCTGCCGCCATGCCGACGCGCAGGGCAGTTTCTGCGGTCATTGGCCAGCTGTTGGCGGTCCCGCGAATTCCATCTGTTCCAAAATACTTCCCAGCCATGTCGCTCATTTCCCCCGGCCGGAAACACCCTCCGGCCAAGTTCCCCTACTCTGATTACTTGCTCTAACGTACGGTGTTTACAAGAACAATCGGTAAATTCTATGGCACGTGTCTTTGCCGGATCCCGTCCCAAACGGCGAATGCTTCGGCGGTTTGCTTAACATCGTGCACCCGGAACAGTTGCACACCGCGTGCCAAACCGCTTAAAGCGGCCGAAACCGAGCCCACCGCGCGGGCGCGGGCATCTTTCACCCCTGTCAGCGCGCCCAGGAACCCCTTGCGCGAAACGCCCAGCATCAGAGCCACGCCCAGTCCGTGGAACAGGGCCAGATCATTGATCAGCTCCAGGTTGTGGGTGAAGGTCTTGCCAAAGCCGATGCCTGGATCGGCGACGATCTTGGCGCGTGGGATGCCGGCGGCCACACACGCCTCGATATTGGCGTTCAGCTCATCGAACACATCCAGGCACACATCGCCATAGGATGGCGCGTCCTGCATCACCTTGGGCTCGCCCTTGGAGTGCATCAAGATCACCGGCGCGGCCAGCTGAGCAGCGGTGGGCCGGGCGTCCTGGTCATGGGTGAGGCTTGAGATATCATTGATAATGTGTGCGCCGGCGGCGATTGCCTTGCGCATCACAGAGGCCTTTCGCGTGTCGCACGAGATTGGCGTGTCGCGCCCGGCCAACGCCTCGATCACCGGGAGAATACGGGCACACTCGGTGGCCTCGTCCACTGGATCGGACCCCGGCCGGGTGGATTCACCGCCAATGTCCAGAATATGGGCCCCGTCCTCGGCGGCCTGGATCGCCTGGGCTATGGCGTCGGAATGATCATGAAACGCGCCGCCGTCTGAGAAACTGTCCGGGGTAACATTCACAATCCCCATGATCCTTGGCGTTGCCAGATCAAGGCCGCAGAACGGCGCGCGGGCCTCCTCCAACGCCTCCAACGCCTCCCGGATGGCCGTCTCGCACGAGGTTGCGGCCTCTTCATAGCTGATCTGCGTCCGGCTCCCGTCAGCGCGTGAAATGAGCTCCACATGACTGAACCGCACGGGCCCTCCGGCCAGCCGTCCGCCTGCGCCGCCTTCCCCCTCGTGGAAGTGAAGCGGTTTGAGATAAAGCTGGTGAGCGCCCATGAGCAGTGCCGTTTTGTGCCGGAATGAAGCTGCTCTTATCGGCGAAAGGCCCTTGGAGTTCAACCGAATTTGGCAAGGTGCAGCGTGCTATACGTGGATGAGCTGAGCTGCCTGCTTGGGCTGATCATCGGGCCTTCCGATGACCAGCGTCGGGACCTCGGCCTCGCCGCGCGCCAGGGTCTGGGGCTCGCGCGTCTCAAGAGCGGTGGCCATGGCGTTGAAGGCCTCGCGGGCCTCGCGCGCTTCAGCCGGCTCCAATGAACTCTGCGAAGGTTCGATCCGCACCCCGGCCCCTTCAGATTGAAGCCGCCTCATCGCCGCGCCCAACGCCTCCAGCGGGCCGGTGACGAGCGATGTGCCGATCACCGCAATTGCGGCCGTGAGCAGCACGAAAAACATCACCATCAGGAACACGAACGTCCTGGTTTCCTTTGCGCCGGCCTTAAGCTCGGCCATGGGCTGGGGAACCATCACGCCCCAGCCCGTGCCGACCACCGGGGCAAACCCCGCAATCATGTCGGCCTGAAAGGCCGGTGAGCGGAACATTACGCCCCCATGTTCACCGTTCAGGGCCCGCCTGACCGCGGACACCTTGCCTAAGTTTCTGCGGCCTTGAACCCAGGGTTTCAGGGGGTGCGCAAGCACGTTGCCTTCATGATCCACAATGGCGGCATGGCCGGTTTTCGCAAACTGGACCGACTTGGCCAGAGCCACGATATAGTCGGTCTTCAGCTCACCGATTGCCAGACGCGTTCCCAGGCGTTTCACCATAAACAGCGACGGTGTGCCGTCAGAACCGCGCATCACCGGGCTGAAGCGGGGGTCTGGACCATCCGCGTACACGCGCAAGACGTTCAGCATCTGAGCGGGAAAAGGCGCTGTGAGCTTGGGGCCGCTCATGCCTGCTTGCCAGTCCACAAAGCCGCTTCTGAGGTCGACCAGGCTCATATGGGTAAAGTTGAGGCCCTCAAGAATGGCTTTCAGATTGGAGGGGCCCTGTTCAGAGCCGATATTGTCAGAGATCAGCTGAAAGCCCGATTTGACTTCCCTGTGGTAGCGCTCCAGAGATGCGCCGAGACTGCGGGCGATCACCAGATGGCGTTCGTTGGCATCCACGATCTGTTTGTTGAGCATGGAGCGCTCAAGCCAAAACCAAAAGAGCACGAGCGGTACGGTCAAGCCCACACCAAACAGCACCAGTAACGTGCGCCGCAACCGCATTGTGTTCTCCCAGAGCCTCGATCAATACCGCAATACTTCGAGCCAGTTCCCGGAGACTAGAGGGCAACGATTTCAGTTCAATTTCGATGTTGAAGAAAATTCTTCCAGCTGGAGTAAGAGCTAGCTAACCAAGGTTTCTGCTCCGGTGAACCGGCGGATACGCTCCAGTTCCGCCTCCAAACGCTGCATTCGCCCGGCGGACGGTTTGACCTTCGGTTCAAACCAGAGCCCCTTGGTGACGAGCGTGCCTTCTTTTCGCTCGTGCTTCAGATCGATGCGCCCGATGAGCTTGTCTCCTTCCAGCAAGGGGAAGACGTAGTAGCCATATTGCCGTTTGGCTTCGGGCACGAAGATCTCGATGCGGTAGTCGAAGTTGAACAGCCGCAAAGTGCGCCTGCGGTCACGGATCATTGGATCGAACGGGCTCAAGATCCGCAGTCTGGCCGGCGCGGAGGGAAGGTTTGCCAGGGCCTCCTCATAGTTCGCCCGGGCATAGGAGAGCTTAGGTTTGCTGCCATCAGCGCTCTCCACCTCCACCTGGACAAGGTCGTCGGCGTCTTGGCGCTCGCACCAGGCCTTGGCCTCGGCCGGGCTGATCAGGTCCCAGAACGCCGCTATCTCCCCATGGGTGGCAAAACCCAGCCGGTCGAGCGCACTCTCACAGGCCCAATTGATGAAGGCAGTGTGGTCCGGCGCCTCGCCCAAGTGGTGGGGGGCAATGACCCGGTGGGGCAGATCATAAACCTTTTGGAAGCCTTCCCGGCGGGCGACGGCCAGGGCGCCGGTGCGCCAAAGATATTCCAGGGCGGTTTTGCTGGGATGCCAGTCCCACCAGCCCGCACCGTCGCCCGGCGCCGCGTCTCCGCGCAATTCCCGGGACATGCAGCAGCCCTTCTCCTCAACAAAAGCCAGGATTTCGTCGAACTTCTCTTCAAAACCGGTGCGGTTCCACTTGCGCCAGCGCTCGGCCAAAACGGCCTCCTCACGCTCAAACCGGCGCCGCCAATAGCGGTAGAAGGCCGACGGGATGATGGAGGCATCGTGGGTCCAGTTCTCAAACAGCTCTCCATCTTTCTCCAACAGCTGTCTCAGGTGGGCCGGCCGATAGGTCTGGTTGCGCGCATGGAGGATCATGTCATGGGCCCGCTCCACCGTGCGGATGGAATCCACCTGCACGAAGCCGATGTTTTCAATCAGCTCCAAGAGCCCCCGCTTCGACAAGGCCGTCTTGGGCGGGGCTGAAAGGCCCTGGCGATGCAAGAGCAGATTGCGGGCCAGGGTGTTGGAAACGGTCGGTGTGGACAAGGGCAGGCCTCAAGCGGTCAGATCGTGCAGCAAGGCTAGCCCGGAACGGGCGGCACAACAACAAGCGGGGCGTTTTCCCTTTGGAAAACGCCCCGCTGTACTGACAGGTTTTGGTGAGGAGTTAGCCCTGGGGCTGCGGCTCCATATCGCCGGCGCCGCCCTCTTCCTTAGGCTTGGGCGGCGTGGCCGCCTTGCCGGTGACCGGAACGGCCGAGCCGCCACCTTCGCGTGGGGCATCATCGCCCGTGTCGCGCACCGGTTGCTTACCGTCCAACAGATCCTTGATTTCGGTTCCGCTCAAGGTTTCGAACTCAAGCAGGCCTTCAGCAATGACCTTCAACTGATCGGCATGGTCTTTCAGGACCTTCTTGGCTTTTTTCAGACCCTCATCCACCAGCTTGTAGATTTCCGCATCAACCAGCTTCTGGGTTTCATCAGAATGGTTCTGGGTGCGGGTTACCGAATGGCCGAGGAACACTTCTTCCTCGTTATTGCCATAGGCCAGCGGGCCGAGCTTGTCGGACATGCCATATTGGGTGACCATGGCATGGGCCATTTGCGTGGCCATCTTGATGTCAGACGAGGCGCCGGAGGTCACTTTGCCGTGGCCGAAGATCATCTCTTCAGCCACCCGGCCGCCCATGGCCACGGCCAAGTCAGCCTTCATCTTGTTGCGGGTGACCGACACCGCATCGCGCTCCGGCAGGCGCATGACCATACCCAGAGCGCGGCCGCGCGGGATGATCGTGGCTTTGTGGATCGGATCGGAATCGGGCATGTGCAGCGCCACCAACGCGTGGCCGGCTTCATGGTAGGCGGTGAGTTTCTTTTCTTCCTCGCTCATCACCATGGTGCGCCGTTCAGCACCCATCATGACCTTGTCTTTGGCGTCTTCAAACTCTTCCTGAGTCACAAGCCGCTTGGACCGGCGGGCGGCCAGAAGAGCAGCCTCGTTGACCAGGTTAGCCAGATCAGCGCCGGAAAAACCGGGCGTACCGCGGGCAATCACCTTGGAATCCACGTCCGGTGCCAGGGGAACGTTCTTCATGTGAACACTGAGGATCTTTTCACGGCCGATAATGTCAGGCCGCGGCACAACGATCTGGCGGTCAAACCGGCCAGGGCGCAGAAGCGCGGGGTCCAGCACATCCGGCCGGTTGGTGGCCGCAATCAGGATCACGCCCTCATTGGCCTCAAAGCCGTCCATCTCCACCAGCAACTGGTTGAGAGTCTGCTCGCGCTCGTCATTACCGCCGCCAAGGCCCGCACCACGGTGCCGGCCCACGGCATCAATCTCGTCAATGAAGATGATGCATGGGGCGTTTTTCTTAGCCTGCTCGAACATGTCCCGCACGCGGCTGGCGCCAACACCGACGAACATCTCCACGAAGTCAGAGCCTGAGATGGTGAAGAACGGCACGTTCGCTTCGCCCGCGATGGCGCGCGCAAGGAGCGTCTTACCCGTTCCGGGAGGGCCCACCAAAAGAGCGCCGCGCGGGATTTTGCCGCCCAGACGCTGGAACTTGTGCGGGTCCTTCAGGAAGTCGACGATCTCTTCTAAGTCTTCCTTGGCTTCGTCCACACCGGCCACATCTTCAAAGGTCACGCGGCCATGGCGTTCGGTCAGAAGCTTGGCTTTGGATTTGCCAAAGCCCATGGCTTTGCCGCTGCCGCCCTGCATCTGGCGCATGAAGAAGATCCAGACCGCGATCATCAGCAAGAACGGGAACCAGGAGAACAGCATCTGCACCAGGAACGGCATATCTTCCGATTCCGGCTTGGCTGTGATCTTCACGCCCTTCTCGGTGAGTTCGGGGACAAGCTGGGTGTCCGTGGGCTTGTAGGTCTTGAACGAGCGGCCATCCACGGTGGTGCCGACCACATCGTTGCCCGAGATGGTCACCTCGGAAACCTTGCCCGCGTTCACGTCCTTCAGGAACTCAGAATAGGCAATCTCGTTAGATTGGCTCCGCTGTCCTGGACTTTGGAACAGATTGAACAGCGCAAACAGGAGAAGCGCGATGATGACCCAAACGGCAAGATTTCTGAAATTGTTCACGATTCCGGCGTCCCTAAAACCCGATATGACTGCGTCGGCTTAAATTAAAGTGCAGGCCCTGACAAGCCTAAGCCGAGCACAGCCTTAAGATAGGCAGTGAGGGGGGCAATGCCAAGGCGTTGACGCGATTATGATGGCATTGTGACGCAGAAAGCTGAAGGTTTAGCTGCAAATCAACTTGAGATTCGCGAATTTCGCTGAAAACCGGACATTTTCCGCCAGTCCGGGAGCCACAAAGGCCAGCGACGGCACGGCCAACAGCTCTTCACCCCGGCGGATGGCCGGCAAGGTTTGGCCCACAAATGCCGGCAGGTCGGGCCTCTGGGCCTTCAAATGAGCCCAGCCCCGCCCCTCAAGCGGCCCCACGTTGAGGCCGGAGATTGGGCGCTCGGCACGGATGCGGAACCGGCCATCCCAGAGGATCTGGCCGTCCGGCAAAGCCACCTGACGGTCGCTGATGCGTCCGAGCTCGCGGCCCACAAGCACGCTTGCCCCCCGCTTGACCAGGCGGCAGCCGCCCAAGGTGGTGGCGTCCGGCGCCCCTGAGCGCAGCCAGGAGAGCAGCCGCTCCAAGGGTTCATCGCCCGGCGGCCAATCGCTCCCGCCAATGGCCTGGATGCACCGTGCCAGGGCCCGGATCGCCAGTTCGTCTGGCGCACGGCCCAAGCCATCTGCCAAAAGCCGGCAGAAGCCGTACTCTGAGACGTCCGCGCATGCGGCCAGAAGATCTGAGGTGGACTGGTCGAGCGCCTCGCGCGCCCGGGTCATTTTGCGGGCTGTGGCAACCAACTTGCTGCGCGTCAGGCCAAGAGCGGCCAGCTCCTTTGACCTGTTGCGGATTTGGATGCGCTCGTAGCGTTCGTCCTGGTTGCTCGGGTCCTCAATCCAGGGATGGTCTGCCGCCTCCAGGCTGCCCACCAGCTCTTCATGAGTGATCTCCAGGAGCGGGCGCATCAGCCGGATGCCCGAACGCCAGCTCTGTTTGGCCATGCCGGCCAGCCCGTCCACTCCGGAGCCGCGCTTGAGGCGCATGAGCACGGTTTCGGCCTGGTCGTCCAGCGTATGAGCGGTGATCAGCGTGGAGACGCCATTGGCTCTGCACCAGTCGGTCATGAGCCCGTAGCGCGCCTCGCGGGCAGCCGCCTGGAGGCCGGTTTCAGGCTTCACCTCTCGCCAGGTAAGCACATGGTGGTTGAGACCCAGCGCTTTGGCCCAGCTGCGCACTTGGGTGGCCTCTGCCGCTGCGGCGGCTCTGAGGCCATGGTCTACTGAGAGCACGTGGAAGCTGCCCACATCAGCGCGCCGGCTGGCGGCCAGCATGAGCGCAGTGGAATCTGCCCCCCCGGAGACGGCCAAGGCCATGGGCTCGCCTGCTGGCAGGCCCTTAAGAGCTGCTAAAATCTTCTCTGGCGCGCTGTGCTCAGCAACCGGCACGGCGGGATTCCTTGCCCGCAAGCTTGTTCTCGGCTTTGGCCTTGGGGAATTCGGAACGCACCTGGGAGAACGTGGCACAGGCCTGCTCCTTCTGGCCCATTTTGCGCAGGCTCATCCCCAGTTTCACCAGGCTTGTAGGCGCCATGGCGTCTTTCTTGTAGCTCTTGTAGCCCAGCAGAAAGGCGCGGGCGGCATTGCGATAGTCCTTGCGCGCATAGTGGGTCTCGCCCAGCCAATATTGCGCCTTGGGGGCCAACTTGTGGCCTTTGTGGCTGGTGAGGAACTGCTCAAAGCCTGCTTCTGCGGCTCCGAAGCGGCGGCCCAGCATGTTTTCATAAGCTTGTTCATAGAGAAGCTCCGGTCCGCTGCCGGTGCTCAGGCTCGCCACCTGATCGCCGTCCAGCGTGCGTTTCTCCACGATATCACGGGTGGACGGCAGGGTGTTCACGCTGCCGCCCGTCACGTTTCCGCTCTGGGTCATGGTGATGGTGCCGAGCGTGGTGGGGCCTGGGGCCTGAACCCGCGATGAGTTGGAGCCGGGCGTCGCGGGTCGGGCTACGCCGATCGCAGTGCCGGTGCCAGTGTTGGTGTTGGTGTTGGGATCATAGCTCTGTCCATCCAGGATCGGCTCGCTTTCATACACCAGCTCGTCCTGAACGACGCTGTCCAGCGCGCCCTGGTCATAGGTCGGCAGATCGTCTGTGCGGGACGTGCCGCCTTGGCCGGGCAGCGGAGAGATGGTGAGCGTGCCCAGGGAGGACCCGCCTGTGGCCGGGGTCCCGGTGCGGGTGCTGCCGGCGTCTGCATATTGCTTGAGCTTGCCGCGCAGGCGCCCCTCGCGTGCCGCGGTTTCCAGGCGGCGCAGTCTCACTTCATTGTCCTGGCGGCTCTGCTGCATTTCCCGGGTCAGGCGCTCCATGGAGCCCAAGAGTTGACGCACCTGATCTTCCAGGCTGGAAATGCGCAGGTTGAGCTGGGCTGCGTTTTGCGGGTTTTGCGGCTGAGCGGCGCCGGCTCCGGCGCCTTGGCCGTAGGCCTGACCTTGCATGTTGCGCACGGCCGCTTCTACGCGGATGATCCGGTCGTACAGCGAGTTCCATTGAGCTTGCGATTGAGCCGCGGCGCGATTGGGCGCCAGAAGCACAATCGTCAGCGCGCACAGCACGAACGTGGAGAACAGGAAGCGGTGTTTCATCAGGTTTTCTAAGCTCTTGAGATCGGTCACGGGTGTTGCCCTCTTATACGCCCGGATAGAGATACGCCGCAATATGGCAGGAGTATGCTGACGGGTTTGTTGGCTTTTGCGCAAACGACTGTCCTGTGTCATGGTTAAGCGAAACGCGCTTGCTCTGAGGACGTACAAAGGGATGCCAAAGTGGATTTCCGCATGCTCCGTCTGCTCTCGGTTTTGCTTATCTTCATCGGCTGTGCGGCCGCACCTGCGCTGGGTCAAAACGTGAGCAAGCGCGTGCCGGCGGAGTGGGAGCCGCAAGAGGCGGTTTGGCTGCAATGGCCCGGCCCATGGGAGGCGTCTTACGAAAAGGCGTTCGCCAAGATATCGAACATCATTGTGCGCTATCAGAAGCTGCACATTCTTTACGCTTCACGCCGCATTCATCGCCAGGCCCGCAGTGCGATTTCGGCCGCAGGCGGTGATCCGGACCATGCCAACATCGTGTGGCACGACATCCCCAATGACAGCGCCTGGATGCGGGACAATGGACCCGTCTACGTGATCAGAGACGGAGAGATGCGCCTGCAAAACTGGGAATTCGATGCCTGGGGCGGCGCCTTCGGGGCCGATGTGTCTTATGACAAAGACAACAAGGTCCCGGACGCAGTGGGGGCTTACTTGAACCTTCCGGTGGATCCGGTCGACATTGTGCACGAACGCGGCAACCTGGAGTTCAACGGGGCCGGTGCGGTGATCCTCAACTGGAGCACCATCGGCGATCCGCGGCGGAACGCCGGCTACAGCAAAGAGAAAGCACAAAGCGACCTTAAGCAGCATTTTGGAGTCTCCAAGGTGGTGTTCATCGAGGGCGTGCCGGAAGGTGACCGCACCAATGGCCATGTGGACGGGATCGCCCGCTTCATCGATGAGACAACGGTGGTGGTGCCGGTGTGCACAGACAAATCGTTCTGCAAGTCCGGCGACGGGAAAACCGGCTCCATTTTTGATACAGCGGCACGGACGATCGAGGACGCCGGCTTTACGGTCCTGCGCGATCCGATCTTGGGGACGGCGAAGTTTGGTTCCGATGCGTTCGACACCAACTACATGAATTGGCTCGTGGGCAACGGCTTTGTCATTACGGTTGGGTTCGGCAATGAGGAGACGGACACCGCGGCCCAGAAGCGGCTGGAAGGTTATTTTCCAGGCCGCGATGTATATGTTGTGGAGATGCTGGAATCCTGGGCGTCAGGCGGCGGCGTGCATTGCCACACCAATGATCAGCCGGCCCTCTCGCTGCTAGAGCCCTCGGGCCAATGAGCCCTTGTTGCTACCGTATTGAGCACTGAAACGTCCCTGCAGGGGATTCCACAATTGCCAGATCGGCTTTGGTGCGGATTGTGAGCGGTCCGTTGCGGTATGCCGAGCCGGACCCAGAGACGATCGATTCAAGAATGAGTTGTTGGGGAAGACCCGGGTACAGAATTGCCCGTGATTGCGTTGGGCTGTTTTCAAACTGAATGTCGAACGTGCCCCCGTTCGGGCAACTGATCTTGAACACTTTGCTCCGTTCTGTCTGGTCATCGGCGGGCTGACCGGCTTGCGCGCCGGCCTTGTCGCATCCTGCCAGAAAGAACTGGGCGGCCACCGTTGGACCGGGAATGGTCTTCTTTGGTTCACCCTTAATGCCGAAGGTGAGCAGTTCGGTGGTTGAGAACCATTTCCAGAATTCCTCTCCAACTCCCACTTGCAGGCGCACACCGGAAGCTTCTGAACTGTCGCTAAACGTGATGCCGCGATACGTCAGAGGCGGTTGGCCATCGAAGAAAAAATCAACGCTCACCGGCTGACCTGCCTGGCGTTTGCCAGTTCCCATAAGCAAATCGATGTTATAGGCGGCGGCGCCCGAACACGCGGCCATGACGGCAACGGCATCCGTTTCGGGGATGCCATAGGTGAGTTGGCGCCCCGATCCGGCCTGGGAGACGAAGCCGCTGGTGAACCAGAGCTCCCCTTCAGCGTTCGGCTTGGTGTGGGCTTCGCCCGGTTGAACGCCGAACACTTGGTCCTGGCTGAGGGCACGGGTCGGCGCAGTCACGGCCGTCCCAAGCGCAAACAGTGCGCACATGCAAAACTTCAGGAGCTTCATTTTTATTCCAACCTACATCTTAGACGTGAGGGTTCAGTGCTGCATACAGGCCCAGGGCGCCCACCAGCAAGAGGCTCAAGGCCCAGATCAGATCCAGATTGAACCAGCTCTTTGAGACAAACTTCATGCCCAGCCAGCGGTGCACCGCAACGGCCATGACACCGCCAGTGACGATCATTCCCGCCGAATGCACGAAGGCCACGGCGACCGCGTTGACCAGATTGCCGGTCATCAAGGATGCGGCCGCCTGGTGGCCCGCGTCCAGTTCGGAGACCTTGCAGATCCCCAAATAGATAGGCAACAGCATGAGCCCGGCGCCATGCGCCATGGCCACCGCGAACGACCATAAGGCAAGCTGCGTCGGCCGGATGCGGGCCAAAAAGCGCGGGTGGCGCCGGTACAACAGAAGGCCAACGGCAAAGCAAATGACCAGCAGCGCCGCGCCGATCTGGATCTCACGTTGCCAATCCAACAGAAAGGTCATGGCCCCGAAGGGCAACAGGATCACGGCCATCGCCAGGAAATGGCCGCCGGCCAGCGGGACAAGCGCGGCATAAAGATCGCGCTCGCCCTTGCCCATGAGCGCGGCAGAGACCGCAAGCGGCCACCCCATGCCTGGGTTGATCCCATGGAAGATACCGATGCCGATGACGGCCAGCCAGAGGCTGGCCGTGCTCCAGGTTTCAATCAGCAAGGTCAGACGTTCGGATAGCAGAAGCTGTCTGTGGAACAGTCGCCGCCTTCAAGCCTGATCTGGTGCGAGCGATAGCCTTCCGGGAACTCCACCCAGAAGTCCTTATCAAGCGTGAGGCCGCCATCATCGCCCACATCCGCCTTGACCATGGCGGCCGGAACGCCGTCCGGATAGAACTGGTCGTCCCAGGTGGAGTAGAGCGAATTGGTCCAATACACCCGCTTACCGTCGCGGCTGATTTCCACCATTTGCGGGCCGCCGCGATAATCGCCGCCGCCCGGGTGGGCCGTCTTGCGCGTGATGCCGCCCACATGGACGCTATCTCTCAGCTTAACGTTCCAGGGATCTGAAACATCGTACTGACGCAACTCGCCCGTCCCCCAACAGGAGACGTAGAGGAACTGGTCATCGAGCGACAGATCGATATCCGTAACAAGCGGCGGCACGGCCTCAAAGCCCTGAAGCAAGGGCGGGAGATCTTCTTTCGCGGCCGGTTCAGGCGGAATGGTTGCGGTCTTTTCACACTTGAACGTGTCGCCGTCACGCCACCAGGTCCAAATCGAGCCCTCAAGGTTGGTGGTGTCGACCACAACGCCGACAAAGCCATATTCCTTGACCGGATCGTGGGCCGGGCGAACTTCCAGAGCCATCTGATGGTTTTCTTCCAGATCGATCGTCTGCACATTCGTGCGGCCGCGCAAATCCCAGCAATGGATTACGTGGCCATACTTGTTCGACAACAGATCCTCGGGCACCACGCCGTTTTCGAACTGTGGGGGCAGGCCCCACTCGCTGGAGACCATGTAGTCGCGCGGCAGGTTCCACCAGAAATCATAGTGCTTGCCCTGGATGCCACGATCTATTTCCCAACGCCCGATAATGTCGAAGGTCTCGCAATCCATGATGAAGATCCCGGGCGGTCCATCCGTGCCGTCCTCTCCGCCGCCACCCAGTGTGGAGACGTAAATACCTTCCGGTCCGCAGTGAATGGTGTGGGGACGTGAGTAGCCGGTCTTGCTGAAGAGCTCCTCCGGCTCGATGATCTTATGGATCTTGGCCTCGGTTGGAGATGGGTGCGTGTCGATGATGTAGATGCGCGAAGAGCGAATGCCCGGAATGATCAGATAGCGGCGCTGCAGAAAGGCGTGACCTGTGAGCGGAGACAGGGCCGAGGAGCAGGCGTTCCAGCCGAAGTGGTGAAACTCATCACCCGTGTTGGGCATCATCACCGTGTGCACGACCTGCCCATAGGTGGCCGATCCCGGTTTGACATCCACAACCGCCAATCCGTCCGGCTGCGAGAAATCGGGGCTGAGCATCAAGGTGTAGGCGTAGTCTTCCGGCGGGGCTTGCATCGCCAGTTGTGCCGTGGCGTGAAAGGTGGGATCTGGTCGAACTGTCATTGATTTCCTCCCTCAAGACATTTTCGTTTTATTGGCCTCCGTTGCCGGGCCTTAACGCGCGGGGTCTTCGGTCCGCGGCCGGGCAACTTCCCCATTATGCGGCGCGCGGGGCTTTTATCTGAATGCTGTACTTTTGGCCGCGCACCACACATAGTGTGGCACACAGACCGGCGGGCCGTCACCCCTGCACCCTTCAGAAAAGGCGGCAACGCTGTTTGCAGACGACAAACGTGCCGGAGACTGCCATGGCAGACCCCTTATGAAGCTCATCCTCGTTCTCAGCGGCCCGTGAAGATCTACACCATCCCGCCCAGCCTTTACGGGGCAAAGCTGCGCATCGTACTGCGCCACAAAGGGCTGCGGTGGGAGGAGGTCCTGCCCCCTGGAGGCTATGGTTCGGATGAGTATAAAAAGATCGTGCCCACCGGAAACATTCCGGCCCTGGTGGAGGGCGATCTTCTGTTGGCCGACACGGAGGCCATTGCGGAATATCTCAACGAAAAACACCCCGATCCACCCATGCTGCCGCAAGACCTTGTGCACCGGGCCAAGGCGCGCCAACTGTCGCGGTTTCATGACACCCGGCTGGAACCCGAAGTGCGCAAGCTGTTTTGGCATGTGAGCCCGCAGAGCCGCGATCCAGCGCTGAATGCAGCCCAGGAGAAGGAGATCAACGCGCGGCTGGAGCAGATTGCCCGGGTGTTGCCGGACCGCCTCGATGCCTTTGGCGACCTGCTGACGCTCGGTGATTGCGGGTTTCCAATCACCCGGGTCTGGATCACGGCCCTGTCGGAGGCTCTGGCCATCACCGTTCACTGGCCGGAGGCCTTTGACGCTTATTTCGCCGCCCTGGAGCGCCATGAGGCCGTCCGGGCGGAAGTGGCCGATTACCGGCCCATAATTGCCAATTGGGTTGCCGAGACCCGCAAGTCCTAGGGCGTGGCGGCCGTCAGCTTTGTTAAATCTGGAGACGGCGGCGTAAGCCTTCCTTCACCTTTACCTGTTTTTAATTATGCCTGAGCAATGCGTTGATGATTGATCGCGCCCCTTTTGCGCGGCCACTCTGAGGGATGATAGATGAAACAGGATGCCAATTTCGCACGCAGCACACTGGCAGGGTTGGGGCTTCTCGGATGCCTGGCGCTGGCCAGCCTGGCGACGGCCACCTCTGCTAATGCAGGCGCGGATGTCAAAATTCCGGTCGACCAGGCCCGGATCGTTGAGCTTGCCGCTGAGCCCGGTACAGTGATCGTCGGTAATCCGACAATCGCCGATGTGACATTGCGCAACGGCAATCTGATGATCATCCAAGGCAAGGCCTATGGAGAGACCAACATTATCGTCCTGACCACCGATGGCGAGCAGATCGCCAATATGGATGTGGTGGTGCAGGCCAGAAACAAAAACGCCCTGTGGATCTATTCCAGCAAAGGCCGCAAGTCCTTCCGCTGCAGCCCCTTCTGCGAAGGCGAGCTGAACACGGGCGACAATGCAGAGTTTTTCACTGCCATCACCGAGCAGAACCAAGGCAAGATCTCTGCGGCCAAAAAGAGCGGCAGCACATCTTCAGGCGGCGGCGAGCAATAGATCTCGCACTGAAAGAATTTCAGCCAATTTTAAATCCGGCGCGTCTTGGGAAAACTCCAGGCGCGCCGTTTTTATTTCGACGAAATCAGTTGGATTTAATTTAAATTTTATCGTTTTCCCCAAGGGTTCAAACAGACTCTTTTGATATCCAATTTTGGATAGTCCGTGAGTCGAGCACGAACCATCCTAAGGCCGTATGTCCTATGGGGAGCAAAATGGAACAGACCAAAGCACCATCTGCCGGCAAGAAGCAAAGCCGCTGGATCAAGAGCACCAAGCGCTTTCGCAAGGACCGAAAAGGCATTGCCGCAATCGAGATGTCTCTGATTGCATGGCCCTTTATCGCGGTCATGTTCGCCATTCTTGAGCAGGGTGTGGTGTTCTTTGCCGAGTTCTCGCTCGAGCACAACATAGCCCAGGCGGCCCGCCAGATCCGTACCGGTGAGGTGCAAAATGCGGGCATGTCCAGCGCATCGTTCAAAAATGACCTGGTGTGCCCCAACCTGCCCATCACACTGAAGTGCGACAATCTGGTGATTGATGTGCGCACGTTCGTAGAGTTCGCAGACATTGCCGGCGCTCTGGATGATCCGGTCAACGATGATGATGAATTTGCCCCGCCGAGCAATTGGGAGCCCGGCGCGACCGTATCGGTGATGGTGGTGCGCGCCTTTTATGAATGGGAAATGCTGACACCGGCCATCTTCACCAAAATGGACACATTGGGCAACGGCAACCGGCTGATGTCCGCAACCATGACGTTCCGCAACGAACCTTTCTAAGAACATGGGGAGCTGCAGGTGGCTTAGCGCAGCTCTTCGGAAAATGAGGCAACCCGCGAGCAGGGGAATAAGATGAAGCAGAGAGAAAACCGTAAGGCCGGGGGGCTGATCATGATGCTGCACCGCTTTCTGGTGCAGACCAAGGGGGCCATTGCTGTTGAATTTGCAATGATCTTCCCACTGATGCTGACAATCTATTTTGGCACGGTGGAAATGAGCCACGCCTTGGCCGCCAGCCGGAAGGTCACTCTGTTGACCAGCACGGTAGGCGATATTGTGGCGCAGCTTGGAAAGGTGGGGCCAAACGCTATGGCGGGCATTTACGATGCGGCCGATGAGATCATGCGCCCGTTTGACACCGATGGGGCCGGCCAGCTGCGGATCAATGTATTCACCATCGCGGTAGACCCTGCCGACAACTGGACCCATTCTCCCAATGGCGCCTGTCCGCAAGGCACGCCCGCCGTTCCACCCGCTCTTTTAGCGTCCGGCGGCAGCGTGATTGTTACTCAGGTTTGCTACATCCACAATTCAATCTTGAGCCAGTTCTTCACCAGCGATCCGACCTTCTCTGACGTGTTCTATCTGAGGCCGCGTCAGGTCGATGTGATCGAGTGGGACCCGACGGATTAGAGTTTATCTCAGGCGGCGGACCTGAAGCCCGGCTCTTCGGATTGAAGAGCCGGGTTTTTTCGTGTTGACGAGCGGCGGGCGCTGCATGATTTGGGTGTCGCGATGAGGGGATCTCGGCCTATAGAAGGCGGTGATGTCTTCATCCCCCTCCCCCAGCCGGTTGCGCGGCGGCTTCATCTTCACGCTTGGCGCCCTGTCTTTTGCCTATGCGTTTTTGCAGCGCGTGGCGCCCAGCGCCATGGTGGCCGACCTGATGCAGAGCTTCCAGGTGGGGGCAGCCGTTTTGGGCAACCTGTCGGCCATCTACTTCTACGCATATGTGGCACTGCAAATGCCCATCGGGGCGCTGGTGGACCGGTGGGGCCCACGCCGGATCATCACCGGCTTCTTGCTGCTGGGCGCGGTCGGAAGCGCCGTTTTCGGTCTCGCCACCACCATTGAGCAGGCCTATCTGGGGCGCTTGCTGGTGGGCATTGGGGCCAGCTGCGGGATTATTGCCCCCCTGGCCCTGGCGTCCAAATGGTTCCCACCCCACCGGTTTGCGTTCCTGTCGGGCACGGCCATGCTGTTTGGCGTTGCCGGCGGATTTATCGGCCAGGGGCCTTTTGCGGGCCTCGTCACCACTTTTGGCTGGCGCCCGGCTATATTGGGGGCAGCCGTCTTTGCGGCGGTTCTTGCCCTCATCACCTGGCTCATCGTGCGTGACAGCCCGCCGGGGACCCCTGAAAAACCGGTGGGGGCGCCCGTATCACTGCTCGCCGGGATGGGGCGCGCCCTGCGCAGCGGTGAAGTGTGGGCGCTCGGCTTTGTGGCGACCGCCAGCACCGGGCCCATGCTGGCGTTCGGCGCGCTTTGGGGCGTGCCCTACATGGCTGAGCGCTTTGACCTGTCGCGCACGGATGCTGCGTTTTACACCTCTTTGATGCTGGTGGGCTGGGCTGCTGGGGCGCCGTTCGGCGGCTGGGTTTCCGATGCCGTCGGGCGCCGTAAACCGCCGCTTATCATCAGCACATCGCTGTCCACGGCGCTGGTGCTGCTGGTTTTCTGGGGCCCGGATCTATCGCTTGCGCCCACCACGGGGCTGCTCATGCTGATCGGGTTCATGGGCGCCTGGATGGCCAGCACCTATGCCTATGCCCGCGAGACCGTTTCACCGCAGATCCATGGAGCGGTGACCGGCTTTGTGAACATGATGACGGTCGCCTCAGGCGCTCTGTTGCAGCCGGTGATCGGGCTGCTGCTCGATTGGCAGTGGGACGGCGCCTTGGACGACGGCGTAAGGGTTTACACCCGGGCCATGTATGAGACGGCCTTTTTGAGCATTGCCGCCTACTGCGCGCTGGGCATTGTGGCCATCCTGTTTGCCCGCGAAACCTTCTGCCGGCAGCGG
>JBCDDQ010000015.1:0-27136 GCA_039180225.1 Pseudomonadota bacterium | reverse complement strand
CACCGGATCGCCGGTGAGGGTGTCCTGGAAATAGACCGTATCCTCATCGACCCCAAAGAGCCGCAAGTGCGTGCGGATCTCCACCCCCAGTTTGTGGAGGCGCCCCACATAGTGATTGCGTGCATAAATCTGGACCGTCTCTCCGGCCAGGGCCGCGTTGACACACAAGGTCACCGCAGAGCCTGCCCGAGCCAGACGTTCCGCCAGGCCCAGGCCGATCCAATCGGCGCGCCAGTCGGCAATCACCACCCTTGCGCCCGGGTTCACCTCATTGTGCAGCACCTGCCAGGCGGTCACGCAGTGGGCCTCGTCCAACCCGCTAAGCTCCGGCACGTAAGGCTTTGCGCCGGTTGCAAGGATAAGGGCATCGGGTGCCTCCGCGCGGATCTCGGTGAGCGCATCTTGAATGCCGGTGCGCACGTCAACTCCGGCAAGGGCCATCTCGCGGCAGAGATTTGTGACGATGCCGCCAAACTCTTTGCGCCCCGGCAGCAATTGCGCAAGGCGCGCCTGGCCGCCAAGCTGGCGCTCACGCTCCAACAACGTGACCTGGTGGCCCCGCGCCGCGGCAACGGCTGCGGCCTTCATGCCGCCCGGGCCGCCGCCAACCACCAGAACCCGCTTGGCATGTGGTGCGGGCGCGAGTTCTGAAAACTCCAGCTCGCGTCCGGATTCTGGAAACTGAATGCAGGAGATCCCAAGCCCTTTATGGGCCCGGCCGATGCACGCCTGATTGCAGCCGATGCAGGCGCGAATGTCATCCGTGTGCCCGGCCGCCGCCTTTTCCGGCATCTCCGGATCGCAGATCAGCGCCCGGGTCATGCCGCAAAGGTCAGCCTCGCCGCCGGCAATCATCTGTTCGGCAATCTGCGGCTGGTTGATGCGCCCCGTGGCAATCACCGGCTTGCCCGTGGCCTTTCTGACGGCAGCGGCAAAGGGCGCCACATAGGCATGCTCAAGGCCCATGGGCGGCACAATGTGCACCGACCCGCCCAGCGTGGCCGAGGTGCCCGCAACCACGCTGAAATAGTCGAACACCTCCGCCAAACTCTCACAGGCGCCGCAGACCTCGCCCTGAGTGAGGCCGGTATCGTCCAGCTCGGATCCGGAGATCCGCAACCCGATCGTCAAACCGTCCGCCGCCGCCCGCACAGCCTGCGCCAACTCTTGCAAGAAGCGCAGGCGCCGCGCCTCATCACCGCCATAGGCATCTGTGCGCAGATTGACCCGCGGGTTGAGGAACTGCGCGGGCAGATAACCGTGGCTGGCCACAATCTCCACGCCGTCATAACCTGCTTCCGCGAGATGGGCGGCGTTTTGAGCAAAGCCTGAAACAATGTCCTCAATCAGCGTAACGGGCATCGGCCGCGGCATGATGTGAAAGCGCTCATTGGGCACGGCCGAGGGCGCAAACGCCACCGGCAACATGCCGCGCGCGGCTGACAAGATCTCCCGGCCCGGGTGGAACAGCTGAGCAAATATCTTGGCGCCATGCTGCTGGCATGTCTCAGCCAACCTTCCGAAGGCGGGGATGGAGGTGCGTTCGCTGGCGCACAAAAGATCCTTGGAGAAGCCTGCGGTTTCATGCACGGCGATGATCTCCGACACAATGAGCCCGGCGCCGCCCTTGGCGCGGGCTTCGTGGTAGGCAATCAGCGCATCGCCCGGCTCCACATCAGCCAGATAGGTGTGGTGGCCGGTGGAGACAATCCGGTTTTTGAGCGTGGTTCCGCCCAGGGCAACTTCGGAAAGAAGGTGCGGGAACTGGCTCATGGTCCGCCCGAAGCAATGGGGATCAGGATGTCAAAGCGGTCTCTGAAGGCGCGGTCCACGTCTTCGGCCAGATAGCAGGGCCGGTGGGTGGCCAGAATCTCGCTCGCTCTCGCTCGGGCGCGGGTCAGCATGTCTTCTGCCCCATCCTCCTGCCATGCGCTGGGTGTCTGGCGGTCGGCAATTTGGGGGTACACATAGTCGCTCTCCATGCGCGACAGGGTTTGTGCATGACCCAGGTAATGGCCTTCCCCGTTCACAACGTCTGCAATCACATCGATCGACACCGTGCTCGCATCCACCTCCACCCCGCGGATGGAGCGCAGCATGCCGCCCAGCATGTCATTGTCGATCACAAAACTCTCCAGCGAACAGCCCAGCATGCTGGCCAGTGTGCCGCAGGAATGGGTGATGATGTTGCAGCCGGCATGGGCGGCCAGAGAGACCGAAAGGTTCTTCTCATAGCCCGCCTGGGCATCATGCACCTTGCTGTCGGTATAGCCGGCGATGGAGCTTGTGGGCAGATCGTAATAGCGCCCCATCTGCGCGGCTGCGGCCATCAGCACCGCCTGTTCGCCGCCACCACCGCACATGGCGCCGGTGCGCAGATCCGAGACCAGAGGCTTGGGCGCAAAGATAATCGCGGCCTCTGGGTCCACCAGCCAGCCACCCACCATGCCGCCCAGCGTTTCGGCCACCGCCTGCACCAGGGAGCCCGCCAAGGTCACCGGGCTGGTCGCCCCCATTTGGCCGGCGGAGATGTATTGCACCGGGAACCCGTGCCGGATGGCGTGTTCTGCAATCTCACACGACTCTGTGGCAAAGCGCATGGGCGGCACCACGTGGGTGCACATGATGGTCACGAAGGGCCGCGCCCGGAAGGCCTCTTCCCCGCCGGCGGCCAGGTAGCAGAGCTCTGCGATCGTCGCCATGTTCTCAGGGGCCGACACACTCATGCACACATGCTTGTTGGTGCCCGCCAGGCAGGCATAGAGCGTGTTCACATCGAGCGCCAATGGGTCGGGGGCATCCGTGCACACCACGGGTCGGCTGAACGCGTGAATGTGCTCCATCTGATCGACGATGCGCGCGCAGTCATAAAGGTCTTGTGTCACGGTTGGACGGTATGTGGCCGTTTCCAGATCAAGGATCGAAGGCGCGCCGCCCCCGGTGCTGGTGTGAACTTTGAGGCCGGAGATCTCAAGGTCCATGCCCGGGCGGCGCGCATAAAGCGTAAGACTGCGCCGGAAGCCGGCAAGGGCCTCTTCAACCAATGCTCTGGGAAACATCAGGCGTCCCGCATCATCAAGTGTGCCGCCACGTTTGCACACCAGATCAATCATGGTCGGGGTTGCCTGGGAAAGACCGAGCGCGCTCAGCAGTTCCAGCACGGCGGCATGGGTGTGGTCCATCTCGCGCGCGCTCAGCGGTGTGTAACGCCCCGCTGTGAGCCCTGGTTCAACGGCTTGCGCCGCCTCGTCATGCGCCTCCTGACGCTGCAGCCGTTTGGCTGAGCGGCCCCGCCGGGTGCGAGCCGCATTTTGCGCTGGCATCGGTCTACACCTGTGATTTGTTCAGCTTTCATATCATAGGCAAGGGACAAATGGCTGAACAACAGATATTATCTGCGTCTATAAATGAAACTAATTCAGCAATCATCCTATGAGCCAACACCCGTCTTTATCTGGTTTACGCACGTTCGCTCTTGCCGCCCAAACCTTGAGCTTCAAGCAGACAGCCGATGCGCTGGGCTTGACCCCAACCGCGGTGAGCCATCAAATCAAGACGCTTGAGCGCGCGCTCGGCACCGCATTGTTCGAGCGCAAAGTGCGTCAGGTGGAACTCACCGCCAGAGGACGCGAGCTGGCCGACGCGGTTGCCCCGGCCTTCAGTACCATTGCCGATGCAGTGGAGCGATTTTCCGGTGCGGGTGGGCGTCATGTGGTCACCCTGGGTGCGGGTCCTGTCTTTGCGTCGCGCTGGCTGGTGCCGCGGCTTGATGCGTTCTGGCGGGCGCTCCCGGATGTGGACCTGCGCCTGCACCATTCGCCATTGCCGGTCTATCAGCAGCTGGCGCAGTTTGACCTGGCTGTGGCCTGGGGCGATGGGAGCTGGGGCGACATGAAGGTCGATCCGCTGCTGCGCATTGAGGTGACCCCGGTTCATGCGCCCCGGGTGCAGGCCTCGCCGGTTCACTTGAAGGCGCCTGGAGATGTGCTCAGTTTGCCGTTGCTCCATCACCGCAACCACGGCGGATGGCAGCAATGGTTGAGCCAGGCGGGCGTTCAGGTGGAGCCTGGTGCGCTTGCGGGGAGTATTTTTGAAGATGCCAACGTGCTGCTCCAGGCCCTGCTGGACGGCAAGGGCGCCGGACTGGGCATCCTGCCGTTCGTGGCGGACGATATTGCGTCCGGCAAGCTGGTTCAGCCTTGGCCCCTAACCGTGGATCCCGGCGATTCATACTTCTTGATCTACAAGCCCCACGCGCTTGACCGGGAACCTGTGCGCAAGGTGTGCCGCTGGTTGCAAGAACAGGCGAAACGTTGATACTGCCCGAAAAAGCAGGGATGCGAAAAAGAAGCCGCCATGACAGAGCAAAAACCGGTGCGCATCGCCGTCGATATTGGCGGCACCTTCACCGACCTGCAAATCCAGGATGCCCGCACCGGCGCGGTACATGCCCTGAAAACGCCAAGCACACCGCAAGATCCCTCCATCGGTCTGATCACCGGCGTGACGGAGGCTGCCGATCGCTTTGGTTTTGAACTCTCCGAAATCGGGCGTCTGTTGCACGGCTCCACCATCGCCACAAACGCCGTCCTGGAGCGGAAGCTGCCGCCCGGCGCGTTGATCACCACACGGGGCTTTGAGGATGTGCTGGAGATCGGCCGCCACATGCGCAAGGACGTCTATGCGTTGAAGGCCGAGCCCCGCTCGGTGCTGATCCCGCGCCGCTGGCGCTTCGGTGTCAGGGAACGCGTGCGGGCAGATGGGACCGTTGAGACGCCGCTGGATGACGATGAAGTGCGCGCGCTCGCCGAGCCCTTAAGCGATGTGGAAGCGGTGGCCATCATGTTCCTTCACGGCTACCGCAACCCTCAGCATGAGGCGCGGGCAAGAGACATTTTGACCGAAGCCGCACCCCATTTGAGCATCAGCACCTCCTTTGAGGTGTCACCGGAGATCCGTGAGTTTGAACGCTGCTCCACCACGGTGCTCAACGCGCTGCTGCAGCCGGTCATCTCTGGCTATCTGACGCGCGTGCGCGAGAAGCTGGCGGCGGCCGGCATTACGGCACCGCTCTATCTTGTGCAGTCCAATGGCGGCGTGGTCTCGCCGGAAGATGCCGCCCGCCTGCCGGCGAAGTTGCTGCTCTCCGGACCGGCCGGCGGCGCTATGGCCATGGATGCGCTGGCCCGCCAGCACGGCCGTGCCAACCTGGTCGGCATCGATATGGGAGGCACCAGTTCGGATGTTTCCGTGGTGGTGGATGGTGCGATCGGAGAGACCACAGAATCGGAGATTGATGGACTGCCGGTGCGCATGCCGATGATTGAGATCCGCACCATTGGTGCGGGCGGTGGAAGCCTTGCGTCCGTCCAGCAAGGTGCACTCAGGGTGGGCCCGGAAAGCGCAGGCGCTGAACCCGGCCCAGCCTGCTATGGCCGTGGCGGCGCCAAGCCCACAGTGACCGACGGCAACGTGGTTTTGGGCCGGGTTGATCCGGACGCGTTTCTAGGCGGGAAGATGGCATTGCAAGCTGAATCTTCGCGGGAGGTTTTTCATTTAAACATCTGTAAAAACTTGGAATTGTCCGAGATAGAGGCCGCGGAAGGCGTGGTGGCTGTGGCCAACACCCACATGGCCGGCGCGGTCCGTCTCAGCCTGTTCGAGAAGGGGGCTGATCCGGCGGACTTCTCTCTGGTGCCGTTCGGTGGAGCGGCTGGTCTTCATGCATGCGCTGTGGCCGATGAACTGGGCATGAGCGAAATCATTTTTCCAGCCAATGCCTCAACACTATCGGCGCGGGGCATCCTGGATGCAGACCTGCGCTGGGATTTTTCCAAGGCTGTGATGACGCTCGCCTTGCCGCAGGCCCTAGAGCGCTTGAGCGCGGACGTCGCCGCCCTCACCGACGAGGCCGTCGCCAAGCTTGATCAAGAGCTGATCCCGCAGGATGATCGGCACATCGACCTGGCGGCTGATTGTCGGTACCGCGGTCAGGCGTACGAGATCACCGTTCCTTGGACGGAAGCGGCCACCATGGGGCCAAGCGCGCTTGAGGGGTTGCGCGCCCGGTTTCATCAGATGCACTTGCAGCGCTTCTCCCACCATGCCCCAGACGACCTTGTGGAGATCGTCGCCCTGCGCGCAGTGGCCACGGGCCGGCTGGCCGCGGGCAGCCCTGCAGACGACAGCAAAAGCGCGGGCAGCTCAAAAGCCAGCCGGCGCAGGATCTGCTTGAACGGGGCGTGGCAAGACGTTCCGTGCTTGACCCGCGATGAGGCCCTTGCGGCTTCAGAGCCGCTGACCGGCCCGCTGCTGGTCAACGAGGAATACACCGCGCTGCTGATTGCTCAGGGCTGGCACCTCAGCCCGCTTGGTCAGGGCGACCTTCTGGCCCGCCACAGGAGGCAGGACACATGAGCCAGATCGATCCCATCCGCCTTGAGGTGATCCGCAACGCGCTGATTGCCGGCGCTGAGGAGATGAACCTCTCCATCTGGCGCACGGCGCGCTCCACCGTGGTGCGTGAGACATTGGACTATTCAACCGCGCTGTTTGATGGCCAGGGCCGGGCGGTGGCGCAGTCAACGCGCATTCCGATCCACCTCAACAGCATGTCGGTCTGTCTCGATCAGATCGTGGCGGGGCCGCTGCCGCTCGATCAGTGGAACGAGGGGGACGTGATCCTCACAAATGATCCCTACAGCGGAGGTCAGCATCTGCCGGACTTCGTTGCGTTCCAGCCGATCTTTTCACACGGCCGCCGGGTGGCCATCTCCGCTTCCATCGTTCACCATGTGGACGTGGGCGGCGGGGCGCCAGGCAGCTACTTTGCCGGTGCCACGGAGGTGTATCAGGAAGGCTTGCGCCTGCCGCCGGTTAAGCTGGCAGAGGCGGGCGCAATCAAACCTGAGATCTTGAACATCATCCGCACCAACAGCCGCGAGCCGGAGAAAATAGCCGGCGACGTCCACGCCCAAGTGGCGTGTCTCGCCGTGGGGGCAGCGGCCATTGGCCGCCTGACAGTGCGCTATGGCGCCGAGGCGCTGGTTCTGGCGATGGAGGAGATTGTGGCCCAATCGGAGCGCGCCATGCGCGGCGTGATTTCCGAACTGCCGGATGGGGTCTACACATTTGAGGACTATGTGGACGATGATGGCCAGGAGGCGGTCGGGCTCGCCATCACCGCAGAGGTGACGATTAAGGGTGATGGCTGCACCGTGGACCTTTCCGGCTCGGCCGATCAAGCCCCAGGGCCGGTCAACTGTACGCTGAACATGGCGCGCTCCGGCGTCTATTGCGCGCTTCTGTGCCTGGGCGAAGGCAACGTGATGGCCAATTCAGGCGCCTACGCGCCGATTGAAGTGATCTGCCGGCCAGGCTCTATCGTCAACTGCACGGCCCCTGCACCAGTGGCCAACCGCATGGCCACCGGCCACCGGGTGGTCACCACCGTGCTGGGCGCGCTGGCCAAGGCAGTGCCCGATCGGGTTCCTGCCGCGTACTATGGTGTGTCCTATGTGGCTGCGCTCTCGGCGCCTGATCCGGTGGTGGCCGGTGAACGCCGCGTCTACTTTGAGGTGGAGGTGGGCGGATGGGGTGGGCACCCCAGCGCCGATGGGGCTGATGGCTATTCGGCAGGTTTTCACAATCTGGCCAACTCGCCCGTGGAGATGTGCGAGAGCCTGTTCCCCATCACTTTCACCGAATACAGCCTGATCGCGGACAGCGGCGGGGCCGGTACGTACCGCGGCGGCATGGGCCTGGCACGTGAGTGGCGGCTTGATGCGGAGTGGGGCACGCTTTCAGGCAACTTTGAGCGGTTCCGCTATCCGCCCTATGGCCTCAATGGCGGGGAGCCGGGATCGCGTGGCCGTTTTTTGATGATGCGCCAGGAGGAGGTGACGGAGCTGCCCTCCAAGATTTCCGGCCTTGCTCTAAAAGCTGGTGATCACGTGCGGCTTGAAACCTCCGGTGGAGGAGGGTGGGGCGCACCCGCCGGCAGACCGGCGCAGAAGGTGTCCGATGATTTGGCAGAACACCGGATCAGCCCTGAGGCCGCCCAAAAATTCTACGATTATACTGGCCCGGACCAGGCGTAAATTTGGCCATTGTCGCACAGATTGCCGCGATCTTGTTTTGGAGAGGCATAAAATAGAGATTGGACCGTTGCCATCTGCGCGCCCGCGGGGCAAACATGACCGCCAAGAACGCGGAGGAGGGAAGACCAAATGACAGAATTGATTTCGCCCCATGGGTCCAAAACCCTGAAGCCGCTCCTCGTGGACGATGCCGAGCACAACGCGGCTCTGACGCAACAAGCTGAGAACCTTCCTTCAATTCTCATCTCTTCGGCCGCCGCCTCCAATGCGGTGATGTTGGGGGCGGGATACTTCACACCCTTGCGCGGCTATATGGATAAGGCTGATGCCTTGAGCGTGGCGGAAACCATGCACACCAAGTCCGGCCTGTTTTGGCCGACACCTGTCCTGAACCTGGTGCAGTCGGCTCCCGAAGTGGGCCCGGGCCAGAAGATTGCGCTGCGCGATCCCAACGTCGATGGCAATCCCGTGCTGGCGATCATGACCTTAGGCGCAGTGGAGCGGTTCAGCGAAGACGAGTTCGGCGCGATGACCCAACAGGTGTTCGGCACCACCGATCCGAAGCACCCGGGCGTGTCCGACTTCACCAGCCAGGGGCGCGTGGTCCTTTCAGGCGCCATCCAGGTGCTCAACTTCAGCTATTTTCCAACGGACTTCCCGGACACGTTCCGCACGGCCGTGCAGATCCGACGTGAGATCGAACAGCTCGGATGGTCAAAGGTGGTGGCGTTCCAAACCCGCAATCCCATGCACCGCGCTCACGAAGAGCTCTGCCGCATCGCGATGGAACGCCTGGAGGCAGACGGTCTCGTGATCCACATGCTTCTGGGCAAACTGAAGCCGGGCGACATCCCGGCCGATGTGCGCGATGCCGCGATCCGCAAAATGGTGGACGTCTACTTCCCGCCCAACAGCGCGATCATTTCCGGCTATGGCTTTGACATGCTCTATGCCGGCCCGCGCGAAGCTCTATTGCATGCGGTTTTCCGGCAGAACATGGGCGCAACCCACCTCATCGTGGGCCGCGATCATGCCGGTGTCGGCGACTATTACGGGCCGTTCGATGCCCAAACCGTGTTTGATGAAATCCCTGAGGATGCATTGGAAATCAAGATCTTTGCCGCTGACCACACGGCCTGGTCTAAGAAGCTCAACAAAGTCACCATGATGCGTGAGGCACCGGACCACACCAAGGACGATTTCATTCTCCTGTCCGGCACGGCAGTGCGCGAGATGCTGGGCCAAGGCAAGGCCCCGCCGCCGGAGTTTTCCCGGCCTGAAGTGGCAGAGATTCTTATCGCGCACTATCAGAACGAGCCTTAGGCACATCTCCCCTCGTTATGGGGCATGCAACCATAGGCAGAGATCTGCATAAAACTTTACCGATCCCAGAAAGGTTCATCTAGGGACCTTTGGCTAGGTTCAATCCCAATGTTGCGGGTGGAATCCGGGGATTGCCACGAAATCGGTGAGGTTTTCTATGTGCGAAATTTGTTCACATCATGCGGCCGCTGACAGGCGTCCAGCTGAAGCGGCACAACCAGGGGATGTGCCTGACGGAAACAAACGGCCCGTGTGGACCGTGGAGCAAATGATCGACCAGCTCGATTCTGGCCTGTACTTCCAAGGAGAGGTCATCGCGTACGCTTACCCAAAAGATGTGAGTTTTTGGGTGGGGTTTGATGGGTCAGGAGAAGCTGAGGGGTTTTCCGAGCTGAACGCGTTCCAGCAGGATCAGTCGCGCTTGGCGTTCAGTTTATGGGACGATCTGATATCCGTGGACATGGTCGAAACCGAGAATGTGGACGATGCGGATATTACGGTCGCCAACTCCGTCACGGGCGTTGCCTATGCTCATGCCTGGTATCCCCCCATCGGGGGGGTATGGCTGCGGGGCGACAATGATGTGCTCCTCAGTCCCGAAACAGGGTCATATGGGTTTCTGACTGTCCTGCACGAGTTCGGCCACAGCTTGGGGCTGAACCATTCACAAGCGCATGCCTTCGATTCCCAGATGTACACGGTTATGTCCTTCCGCGGCGCAGATGCCACGGGTGCGGATGTGTTTGGTGAAGGGGGCACATGGGTGCTGCCGCAAACGCCGTTGATCCTCGACATTGCAGCGCTGCAGCGCATGTATGGCGCGGACATGACGACCCGGTCCGGCGACACTGTTTACGGCTTCAACTCCAACACCGATAGTCCGGTCTTCGATTTCACCAAAAACGCCAATCCGTTCCTGGCCATTTGGGACGGTGGCGGCATCGACACGCTGGACCTGTCCGGTTTTGCGCCCCAAGAGGGAAATCTGGGCTCGATCATCAACCTTGCACCAGGGAGCTTTTCTGATGCCGCCCATATGAAGAACAATATCTCCATCGCCTATGGAGCGTGGATCGAGAACGCCATTGGCGGGCGCGGGAATGACACAATCACCGGTAACACCTTGGCCAATGAGCTGATTGGCAATGCGGGTGATGACATTCTGAACGGTGGCGACGGGGATGACTATCTTGATGGCGGGTCGGGCCGCGATGCGCTCAACGGCGGTGCGGGCAACGACATACTGGTTTACGATGCAAACGACGGTGCGGCGCGCCTGAGCGGGGGCAGCGGAACCGACACACTGCTCATCGAAGGCGGGCAGCTCCCCACATTCAACCTGGCCAGCCGCGGCATAGAGTTGGCCGAGCACGTTCAGACCGGTTCGGCGGTTACCCCGTGGGTCCGCAAGACCGATCTCTATGACCAGTCCTGGAGACAGCTCAGCCAGAAAGGCGAGAACAATGACGGATCCACGTGGCACAGCCAATGGGACGTCACCGGCGAACGGTCATGGGTGAGCCGCACGGACATCTATAACGCAGCCGGACAGCGCGTGGAGCAGACGGGCGAGCGGGACAATGGCCAGGTCTGGCAGCATATCTGGAGCCTGGACGACCAGAGCCCGTGGGCCCGCACCACCCGGGTTGAAGACGCTGCCGATACCGGGATCTGGCACGAGCGCACCAGCAGCTTCACCGCCAGCGGAGAGAAGTACAAAGTTGAAGGCACCCAGGACAATGGCCAGATGTGGACCCGCACCTGGGATGTGCGCGATACGGAAAGTTGGGCCCGCCAGGTGTCGTGGGACGATGCTTCCGATCTGGCCTGGTGGTCGCAGCACACGCTCTATTTCAATGACGCCAATCAGATTTACCGGCAAATCGGGGTGCGCGACGATGGCGATACTTGGGAACACACCTACGATCGCAGCGGCACGGAGGCCTGGCACCGCAGGACGGTGTACACGGACGAGCGCGATATTCGGGACTGGGCTGAACGCATCCAAACTTTCGATGAAAATGGCACGCTTGTTTCCACATTCTATGTTGATGACATGATTTGACAAAATTTGACTATCCAACCTTAGGTGGCATTTTGGATAAACTTTTAGTGGTCCAAGAAATCTTCGTGCAGAACCTTCTGAGTATGGTGCCGATCATTGACGGCGAGATTTGGGGGCATTTGCAAACCGGCGAGGAAGCTCATGTGCCACATTTGTTTACAACACGCAGAAGCTGACTGGGAACGCCAGGAAGCGGCACAACCTGGTGTTGTGCCCGCAGACACGGGAAAGCCCCTCTGGACCACATCGCAAATCATCGAGCAGCTGCGCACGGTCTCCCAAGTTTGGGACAATGTTATTGAGTACACGATACCGCTCACCGCGGACTTCTATCCGCTCGGCGAAGCCGACGGCTTCTCGCCTCTCAACAGCCTTCAGGCCCAGCAGGCGCGTCTGGTTTATGAGCTGTGGGACGATCTGATAGCACCCTCCTTTGTAGAGACAGCAGATGCCACCACGGCCGATCTCAAAATCGCAAACACAACCACAAATATCGTTTATGCACATGCCTTTCCGCCTTGGGGTGGGGGCTTTGGCGGTACGGTCTGGCTCAACGGAAACAACGCCACTTTGCAAAACCCCACAAGCGGCTTTCATGGCTTTCACGCCATGATCCATGAGATTGGCCACACCCTCGGGCTTGAGCATGCAGGCAACTACAACGGCGGCCGGCCCAGTTATGATGAGACGGCAGAGTACGCCCAGGACAGCCTGATGTTCTCCAGCATGTCCTATTTCTACGCCAGCAACACCGGGGCGGACTGGTTCAGCCACGACCACAAATATCACTACGCCCAAACCCCAATGCTGCACGACATTCTGGCCATTCAGGCGATGTACGGCGCTGACATGACCACACGCACCGAAGACACCGTTTACGGCTACAACTCCAACACAAACAGCCCGATATACGACTTCACCCAGAATGAGCACCCGGTTCTGACCATCTGGGATGCGGGCGGCATCGATACTCTGGATTTATCGGAGATGTATCCCGATCTGTTTAACAAGGGCTCCGTGGTCAATCTGGCGCCAGGCAGCTTCTCCGATGCTGGGTGGATGACCAACAATATTGCCATTGCGTACGGCACCTGGATTGAGAATGCCATTGGTGGCCGAGGCAACGACATCATCACCGGCAATGAGCTGGACAACCGACTGATCGGCAATGCGGGCGATGATGTGATCGAGGGGCTTGCCGGCAATGACTATATCGATGGCGGTGCCGGCCGCGATACGCTGAGCGGCGGCGATGGCAACGACACGATCGTCTATGATGCCAACGACAATCTGGACGCTCTGAGCGGGGGTGCCGGCACCGACACTTTGTTGATCAGGGGAGGGACCCTTCCCGTGTTCGATTTGGTTGCGCGCGGGTTTGAGTATGCCGAACATGAGCAAACCGGCACAGGTGGTTTCGGTTGGAGCACGAAGACCGACCGCTACGATGCGTCCTGGCAGAAGGTGAGCGAGAGCGGTGCCTACGATTATGGAGACACGTTCCAAACCTACTACGATGTGGACAACACCAAAAACTGGCTGTCCTACACCAACATGTTCAACGAGCTTGGCCAGCGGTTCCAGCAGACCGGCGAGAGAGACAACGGCCAGACCTGGTCCTACTCCTTCGATGTGGGCAATGCCGGCACCTGGTCGCGCATCAACACGACGTACGATACCTCCAACATCGCCTGGTGGCACTCCATCGAGCAGTTTATTGACGACAACGGCCAGACCTATCTGCGCACCGGGACCCGCGATGACGGCAGCACCTGGCAGCACATCTATGACGTGGACAATCTGGAAGCCTGGTCGCGGTTCACCTATGAGTTCGACGCCCAAGGTTTGCTGACAAAGACGGCCGGCCGCTTTGATGAAGGCGAAACCTGGAATGAGCTTTACGATACGGCGGGCACCAAGTTCTGGAGCCAGATCGTCAACCGGTTCACCGCTGAGGGTGACAAGTACAATCAGACTGGCGTCAAGGATGATGGCCAAACCTGGAGCCACGCCTGGGACGTGAACGAGACCGAGGTCTGGTCCCGCATCACCACCCGCAATGATGTGCCGGATCTGGCTCCGTGGGCCGAACACACGGTCTACTTCAACGACAACAACCAGAAGTACCGGCAAACCGCCATCAAGGATGATGGCGATGCTTGGGAGCACATCTGGGACCGGGAGGGCACGGAAGTCTGGCACCGCCAGACCATCTACCGTGACCTGCAGGACATCAGGGGCTGGTCAGAACGCATTCAGACCTTCGATGACAATGGAACGCTGCTCTCAACCTCCTTTATTGACGACATAATCTAGCAGTCACGATATGATCCCGCTTGGAGGATAAGCGGGATGGCGCAGCCGAGAAGCGAGGGGGAAGATGCGAACGGCCACTTGATTGGCCACTCAATGGAGCGCATCGAAGATCTCGCGCTGCTCACCGGCCGGGCAATGTTCATGGACGATTTGCCCGTGGGCCCGGCAACGCTTTACGCGGCGTTCGTGCGCTCGCCCCATGCTCACGCAACCGTCAACGGAATCGATCCCGAGCGCGCGCTGGGGGTGGAGGGCGTTGAGGCCGTCATCACGGGCGCCGACCTGGCGGCCCGCACCCGGCCCTTCACGGTGGGGGTGAAAGCGGCCATGGAGCACTATGCCCTGGCGGTGGACCGGGCGCGCTATCAGGGCGAGCCGGTGGCCATCGTTCTGGCCGAGACCCCATATGTGGCCGAAGATGGTGCGGCGTTGGTGGCTGTGGACTATACGCCGTTGCCCGCGGTTGTTTCGCCGGACGCCGCGCTCGCGGAGGGGGCGCCGCTGCTGCACGAGGGCCTGACCTCAAACACCATCGCTGATCGGTCCTTCGTCTACGGAGATCCGGCGGCCGCGTTCAAAAGCGCCGCGCACACCATCGCGGTGGATGTGCGCTATCCGCGCAACTCGGTGACGCCTGTCGAATGCTACGGCGTCATCGCACAGTACGATGCCGCTGAAGAGCGCTATGAGGTGGCCTCCAACTTTCAAGGCCCGTTTGCCCTTCATCCGGTCATGGCTCTGGCCTTGCAGGTGCCGGGCAACCGATTGCGTCTTTCCTCTGCACCCAACTCAGGCGGCAGCTTCGGCACCAAACAAGGCGTGTTCACCGCCATAGTCGGCTTGTGTGTCGCCGCACAGATGACCGGGCGCCCGGTGAAGTGGACCGAGGACCGGCTGGAACACCTGATGGCGGCCACGTCGGCCACCAACCGGATCACAAGCTTAAAGGCAGCGGTTGAGAGCGACGGGAAAATCCTGGCGCTCGATTGGGACCAGATTGACGATTGCGGCGCCTATCTGCGTGCCCCGGAACCGGCAACGCTCTACCGCATGCATGGCAATATGACCGGCGCCTATGCCATTGAGCACCTGGCCATGCGCAACCGCAATGTGCTCACCAACAAAACCCCGAGCGGCCTGGTTCGTGGATTTGGCGGGCCCCAGGTTTACTTCGCCCTGGAGCGGCTGATCGACAAAATTGCCCTCAAACTCGATGTGGATCCGTTGGAACTGCGGCGCCGCAACCTGATTGCACCCGATCAGTTTCCCTACCGCACCGCATCCGGCGGCCTCTATGACAGCGGCGACTACCACCAGGCCCTCCAACGTCTTGAGGAGAAGGGTCATCTTGCCGGCCTGAAGGACCGTGCCCGCAAGGCGCGTGAGCAGGGTCGCCTTTATGGCATCGGCTTTGCCGCGGTGGTTGAGCCATCGATCTCCAACATGGGTTACATCACCACCGTGCTCACCGCCGAAGAGCGCGAGCGGGCCGGACCGAAGGGGGGCGCGCTGGCCACCGCCACTGTGGCCGTGGACGCGCTGGGCGCGGTCTCGGTGCACGCCTCCTCGGTGCCCCAGGGCCAGGGCCACAGAACCGTCTTGGCGCAAGTGGTGGCAAGCGCTCTCGGTCTTAAGATGCGCGATGTGGCGGTGAACACAGAGCTCGATACGGGCCGCGATGCCTGGTCCGTGGCGAGCGGCAACTATTCCAGCCGGTTTTCCGGCGCCGTGGCAGGGACCGCTCACCTGGCGGCAGAACGCTTGAAGGAGAGGTTGGCCGGCATTGCCGCCCCGGACCTTGGGTGTGAGCCGGCAGAGGTGCGGTTTGCGGGCGGTGCTGTGTTTTCACGCGATGAACCGGAGCGCAAGGTGCCGTTTCGGCGGCTCGCCGCCACCTCACACTGGGCCCAGGCCACCTTGCCTCAAGGGGCAGACCCTGTGGTGCGCGAAACCGTGTTCTGGTCTCCGGACGTTCTGACCCCGCCCAATGCAGCCGATGAGATCAATTCCAGCGCGGCGCATGGTTTTGTGTTTGATGCCTGCGGTGTGGACATCGATCCGGCGACGGGGCAGGTCAGGATCGACAAGTATGTCTCCGTTCACGATGCGGGGACGCTGCTCAACCCGGCCTTGGCGGACGGTCAGATCACCGGCGGGTTTTCCAACGCCGTGGGTGCGGCCCTCTACGAGCACTTTA
The DNA here is from genome assembly GCA_039180225.1 of Pseudomonadota bacterium. Lineage (GTDB taxonomy): Bacteria > Pseudomonadota > Alphaproteobacteria > Rhizobiales > CAJQND01 > JAAEUE01. The sequence goes on along the minus strand of JBCDDQ010000015.1, from coordinate 11,136 downwards.
CCTATGGAGAGGACGGCAGCTTCCAGTCCGGCACCTTCGCCGACTATAGCGTGCCCACGGCCACCGAGGTGCCGGACATAGACATTGTGCACCTGGAAACCCCATCGCCGATCACTCCGCTGGGCGCTAAGGGGGTTGGCGAGGGAAACTGCATGTCCACGCCGGTGTGCATCGCCAATGCGGTGGCGGACGCGCTTGGAACCGAAGATGTGGAACTGCCGCTCACCCCGGCGCGCGTGCTCGCGCTCATGGCCCTCAAAGAACCGCCGCCGCCGGAACGGCAGAGCCAGGCCATTGCCCTCAGCCTTAGTCGCACAGACTTCACGGTGACAGGCGAAGGTTCGGTTCTGTTGTCTGCCTCGCCTGAAGACTTGTGGGAGGGCCTCACCAGGCCGGAGCGCCTTAAGGGCATTATCCCGGGATGCAGGTCCCTGCAGGAAGTGGCCCCCGGCGCATTCGAAGGGGAGGTCGAGCTGGGCGTAGGCATCGTCAAGGGCCTGTTTCGCGCTGAGGTGACCCTGAGCGATCTGGAGGCGCCCCGGTCGCTGCGGCTGAGAGGCAAGGCGGTCGGACCGCTTGGTGCCAGCACAGGAGAGGGCGCTGTGCTGCTGGCGCCGGAAGGAGGGGGGACCCGGCTGACCTATCTTTATGGAGCCGATCTCTCCGGCAAGGTGGCCGCTATCGGTGCGCGCATGGTTCAAGGAGCGGGCCGTGCCCTGATCGCGCAATTCCTCAAGAAGCTGGCAGATCATGTTGCTCCCGCCGAGGCTCGAAGTTCGGGTCTGCTCGCCTGGCTCAAGCGATTGCTGGGAGGGCGGATATGAAGCCGGCGCCGTTTGACTATGTTCGCCCGGACAGTCTTGCTGAAGCGGCGAGCCTTTGTCAGCAGCATGGCAGCGAGGCCAGGGTGTTGGCTGGCGGACAATCGCTGATGGCCATGCTGAACATGCGCCTCACAACCCCGAGCGTGTTGATAGACGTGTCGGGCTTGGACGAGGCTAACTTTGTGCGTGCAGATGCCGGACACGTTGCAATCGGGTGCACCATGCGCCAGGCAGAGCTCATGCGCTGGGACCACCTTGGCGATCAGTTGCCGCTTCTGAAGCAGGCCCTGCCATGGGTCGGCCACGCCCAGACCCGCAGCCGCGGAACGGTGTGCGGGTCGATCGCTCACGCCGACCCCTCCAGCGAGCTGCCGCTTTGCCTGGCGCTGCTGGACGGTGAGGTGCGCATCACCAACGGCGCCTCGACGCGCACGGTGCCGGGCCGCAGCTTCTTCAACGGTCTGCTTCAAACGGCATGCGCAGAGGACGAACTGATCACGGAGGTTCGTTTTCCGCGTTTGCCCGAAAAGGCCAAGACGGCCTTCAAGGAGATGGCCATCCGTCACGGAGACTTTGCCATCATTGCGGTCGGCGTTGTCTCGAAGCCGGACGGGCTCACGCTTGCGGTTGGCGGCGCGACCGACCGGCCGGAGGTGCGCGAGTGGCCGCATGTTGAGGGCAGCGATCTGGATGATGCCCTCAATGAGCTGGCCTGGTCGCTGGACTGCACGAGCGATCTGCATGCGCCTGCATCCTACCGCCGGCACCTCATCCGCACCTTGGGCAAGCAAGCCGTGCTGGAGGCCCTGCAATGAAGCGCCTTGGAGCGAACGGCAGACACAGTTTGTCCCTGGTGGTCAATGGAAAACCGCGCCGGGGCGAGGCAGAGCCGCGAATGCTGCTGAGCGATTTCCTGCGCCATGAACTGGGATTGAGCGGCACGCATGTGGGCTGCGAGCACGGGGTCTGCGGCGCCTGCACGGTGCAGTTGGACGGGGAGCCGGTGCGCGCCTGTCTCATGCTGGCAGTGCAGGCGGAGGGGGCCCGCATTCAAACGGTCGAAGGCCTGGCGGCTGAGGATGGTTCGCTCGACATTCTGCAAGAGGCCTTCCGTCGCCACCACGCGCTGCAATGCGGTTTCTGTACAGCGGGGATCTTGTCGTCACTGGATGCGTTTTTCCGGGAAGATCCGAACCGGTCGGAGGCCGACATCCGCGAATTGCTTTCAGGTCACATCTGCCGGTGCACCGGCTACAGTTCCATTATCGCTGCTGCCCTGGACGCCGGAGCGGCCTTGCGCAAGATGGACTCAAGTTCTTAGAGGAGCCGGTTAAGTGTTTGATATCGGACAGTCTTTAATTGCAGCTAAGGCAAGGGATGAAGACGCCCTGGCGCTGGTGGATGGCACGCGGCGGATCAGTTACGGCACGCTTCTGAGTAAGGCCAGCCGCTTTGCCGGCGCGCTTGATGCGCTGGGACTTGTGGCCGGCGACCGCCTGCTTGTGATCATGCAGAACCGATGGGAAATGGTGGTGGCTTACTGCGCCACGCAACTGGCGGGGATTGTGATTACGCCTCTGAACTGGCGGGTGGAGGCCTCTGAGCTGAGCTACTTCCTGAAAGATTCCGGTGCCAGGGCCATGCTCTTTGAGCCGGTGGCTGAAGCCGCTGTGGCCGGATGTGAGGGTGCGGATGTCTTGCCGCGTATTGGTGTTAACGGCGCGGCCGGCCAAACCCATGCCTTTGAAGATCTGCTGGTCCACGCGCCTGCCACAGACTTACCGCGGGCTCATGCCCATGATCTTTCACTTATGCTCTATACGTCGGGAACCACCGGCCGCGGAAAGGGCGTGCCACGCCACCACCGGGCCGAGCGGGCGGCCGCCTTGGCCCATGTGGCGCAGAACACGTATCGGCTGGGCGAGGTTACTCTCGGTGTCATGCCGCTCTATCACACCATGGGCGTGCGTTCTCTGCTGGCCATGTTGCTCACCAACGGCGTCTTCGTCTGCCTGCCGAGGTTCAGTGCAGGTGAAGCCTTGCAGTTGATTGAGCGCGAGCAGGTGAGCAATCTCTATTTGGTGCCCACGCTCTACCATGACCTTTTGGCGCACAAGGCCTTTGCTGCCACCGACATCTCATCTGTGCGCAAACTCGGCTTCGCCGGCGCGCCCATGACCGACGGATTGTTGCAGCGTCTCGATGCGGCTTTCCAGCCGGACCTCTTCGTCAATCACTACGGCTCCTCGGAAATCTACACTTTCACCATTGACCAGAACGCCCCGGCCAAACCGGGGAGCGCCGGCAAGGCGGGCCTCAACACGCAGATTCGCGTCGTGAGTGTGAGCGCCACCGATCCGGCAGAGTGCTGCCCGGCTGGGGAGGAAGGTCAGGTCATCGCGACCTTAAGTGGTGATGAGGCGTTTGAGGGATATTGGCAGCGCCCCGATGCGGACGCCAAGGCGCTCCATGCCGGATGGTACTTCACAGGCGACGTGGGCTATCTGGACGAGGAGGGAGACCTCTTCGTCACCGGACGAGTGGACGACATGATCATCACAGGCGGTGAGAATGTGTTGCCGGTCGAGATCGAATCCTGCCTCTCCCTGCATCCTGCCGTGTCGGAGGTTGCGGTGGTCGGTCTGCCGCACGAGCGCTGGGGCCAGCAGGTTACGGCCTTCCTGGTGCGCGGTGCTGAGGTGAGCGCAGACGAGCTGGACGCCTGGTGTAAATCCTCTGACCTTGCCAATTTCAAGCGCCCGCGCGACTACGTGTTCGTTGAGGCCATCCCCAAGTCGCCAGTGGGCAAGATCCTGCGCCGGCTCCTGGTGGCCGGTGACTATGTGGCCGAAGCGCCACAAGGCTGAACAGCAAAAGCAAAAAGGACCCCAGCATGGCTTCATTCCCGTCTTCCCTCACCGAGCCGCTTAAGGAGCTCGACGGTTTCAGGGTTGAGATCGATGGCGCACGAGAGCGCGCCGACATCATTTTGGATCGTCCGCCGCTGAACGTAATCTCCATGCCCCAGCGCGACCAGTTGCGCCTGGTGTTTGAGACCTTGGATCTGGACGATCAGGTGCGCATCATCGTGCTGAGGGCGCAAGGAGAGCATTTCTCCTCTGGTGGTAACATCAAGGGTTTCCTTGAAGCCTCGCCGGAGACCGTGTCGAAACTCGCCTGGAACATTGCCGCCCCGGCACGCTGTTCCAAGCCGGTGATCGCAGCCAACCGCGGCTATTGCTTTGGGGTGGGTTTTGAGATTTCCCTGGCGTGCGATTTCCGCATTGCCTCTGAGACAACGCTTTATTCCCTGCCGGAGCAGAGGCTTGGCCAGATTCCCGGATCGGGCGGCTCGGCCCGTCTGCAAAAGATGGTGGGTATCACCCGCACAAAAGACATTGTCATGCGCTCAAAGCGGATCAGCGGCGCCGACGCCCATGCGTGGGGGGTCGCCACCGAATGCGTGGCTGACGCAGACTTGGAAAGCGCCACCGATGCTTTGGTGGACGAGCTCAGAACGTTTGCCCCGCTCGCCCAGCGCACCGCCAAGAAGCTCCTCAATGACACCGAAGATGCATTCCTGACCACGGCCATCGAACTGGAGGGCCACAGCTATAGCCGCCTGCGCACCTCAGAAGACTTCAAAGAGGGCGTGGAGGCATTTCATGAGAAGCGCAAGCCCAAATTCAAAGGGGCATGACGTGTCCGCCCCTTATGGACCCGGCAACAGGTAGACTTCCACACTGGCTGCACGGCCCACGGCATCTATGACAGTGAGGGTTGAAAACCCCGTACCTGTGGGTGTCCACGTCGCCATGCGCTTCCGGCTGCGCTCGGCGAGAACTCTCCCGTTGGCGAGCCAGCGGAACGGCGGGCGGCCCTCCTGCACCTTCACGGCAAGCGGCATCATGTTGCCGTCCGCCAAGGTGCTCAGCTCCACTTGCGCTCCCCTGGGCGGGTAAACGATTTTGGGTGCACGTTCCGGGGCGCGGTGCTCCCGGAGCTGAGCGCTTGGCGTGGTAAAGCGTTGAAGCGTTACCGGCAGTTCAGCGCGCGCCAAGCGCAAGGCTCCGGCCGGTGCTGGTGGAAATGCCGCAACGGTCAGCCCCAATTGGCTGAACGCTTCGAACAACACGGGCGCTGCTGCGGTTCTGCCTGTGAGCCCGGGCACGGCCCCATTGTCGGGCCGTCCCACCCACACGCCAAGCACATGACGTCCGTCATAACCCACCGCCCAGGCGTCCCGGTGGCCATAACTGGTGCCGGTCTTGTAGGCGATCTTGATGTCTGTGAAACCCGCAGGGCTTGGCGTGCCTGAAAGAATGTCGGTGACATGCCAGGCGGCAATCGGCGACAGGACGGGACCAAAGGCGCCTTGCCGACGCTTCGGACCTGTGCGGAGCGCGAGGCCATCGCCGCCCCGGGCAAGCCCCGCATAGAGCTGCACCAGGTCTTGAAGGGATATCCCAACACCACCCAGCCCGATGGCCAATCCAGCCGGCCCGCCCTTGGGCAACGTCAACTGGGCCCCCGCCCGTCGGAAGCGCGCCAGCAGTCTGTGCGGACCGACGGCCTCAAGCAGATGGATGGCGGGCACGTTCAAGGACAGCTGCAAAGCCCGGCGCACGCTCACCTCGCCTTGGTAGTTCAGGTCAAAGTTCTGCGGCCGGTATCCGGCAAAGTCAGATGGCCTGTCATCAATCAGGGTCTCAGGCCGCACCAGCCCCTCTTCAAACGCCAGCCCATAGATGAACGGCTTCAGTGCAGAACCCGGCGAACGCACGGCCCTTGTCATATCGATCCAGCCAGAGCGCGTCCGGTCCAGGTACGACGGCGCGCCAACCTGAGCCAGCACGGTGCCATCAGCGGCGTCGGCCAGCACCATGGCCACAGAGACTTTCGGGTCCAGATCAGACGTGGCAGCGTGCGCGACCCGTTCCAGAGACGCCTGCAGTTCCCGCTTCACCGTGAGCTGGAGACGCGCCTTGCCGGGCGCTGATGCGGCAACCCGCTGCGCCAAATGGGGCGCCAACGCGGGCAGGGCAAGGCGGGTTTTGGAGACAGGACGGCGGGAAGCGCGTTCAACCTCGCTCCGGGCAATCACACCGGCCAGTGCGGCACGGCGCAAAACCGTGTCGCGCGCTTTCTGAGCGACATCCGCATGACGGTCTGGGCGCCGCCGTTCAGGCGACTGGGGCAGCGCCACCAGGAGGGCAGCTTCGGCCAGTGTCAGCCCTTTCGGAGCTTTGCCGAAATAGGCCAGCGAGGCCGCCCGCACCCCTTCCAGATTGCCGCCATAGGGCGCGCGCGTGAGGTAGAGCTGGAGGATCTCCCGCTTGCCGAGACGTCGCTCAATCTGCAGTGCCCGCACAATCTGCATGCCTTTGGCGGCCAGAGACCGTTTTGTACGCGGCTCAAGCAGGCGGGCGAGCTGCATGGTGAGCGTGGATCCGCCGGAGATGATCCGACCGTTTGCCACCCACTGACCAGCGGCACGCGCAAGGGCAATCACATCAACCCCCGGATGATGCCAGAAGCGTTGATCCTCATAGGCAATCAGCAGATCCAGGAACTCCTGGTCCACCTCGTCCGGGTTAACATGCAACCGCCAGCGCCCTTCTGACGTGGCAAAGGCTCTCAGCAGCCTGCCGTCCGCGTCCACCACCTCCCGGGACAGCTCCGAGCGCTCCCCGATGGGCGGGGGATAGTGTGCATCGAACCAGAAGAACGCCGCCGTGATGACTGCGACCGCGCCAAAACCCATGGCCAGGCTTGCACACAGCAGAGGTTTGAGATGGCCTTCTTTCAGAAGCATCGGTTCAGCGCTTAACAACGCTCATCCAGCCCGTGGCCGTTCTGGCTGACAGTTCAGGTCTATACATATCCTCCACATGGGCTGCCGGGTGCTGGAACCGGCCGGGGGTGACGGCGCGCACGCTGTAGGCAACGGTGAACTCTGTCTCGCCGCCTTTGGCCCGGTCGAACGCGGCCACAAAGCGGTCGTCTCTGAACTCCTTGTGGGCCGGGATTGTGTTTGGCAGCCACTTGAAGTTGGACAGAGCAGCGCTTGTCACCAAGCTCGGATTGTCGATTTCAAATCCAGCAGGCAAGAGGTCGGTGATGATAAGGCGCGAGGGCACGTCATTGACCTGCTTCACGGAAATCACCACCACGAAGCGTTCGTTCTGCGCCACTTCACCTACGCTTTGCTTGGTGCCGTCCATGCGGTGGTAGTTGCGGCTGATGGTAAAGCCGGTGCCACCCGGGGCAGGCGGTTCGGCGGGCACAGCCAGGGTCGTCACCGTCGCTTCCAGGGCCTCTTCGGAGCGGTTGGTGATTTGAACCGGGTTGGCGGTCAGATCTGCTCCCTCCAGTCGCCTAGCATAGGCGCCTGAGTGGGACAAGCCGTCAACGTTGAGCGAGATTGCCCGGTTGGCATCCTCCTCGGCCCGGGCGGCGAGCAGCATCCAGGCCTGTTCCTGGGTGCTGGTGGACCGGCCGGCCTGGCTCAGAGACTTCACCAAGGCGGTCATTTCCGCAACGCCGGACGGTTGTGGCCGTGCTTCCACCGCGAGGGCCAGCATGGCCGCGGCATCGCGCAGCTTGGAGCCATACGTGTAACGCTTGCTTTGAGGAGCGTTCGCCTGCTGGGCCAGACGCAGAGCCGATGTGAAGGTTTGCGCCGCCCGCTGCTGATCGCCATAAAGCGCCATTGCCGAGGCAAGCTGAGCCCGCGCGAGGGGCGATCTGAATGCCTGAAGGCGGGCATCGGCGTAGTAGCGAAGATCGCCCGCCGAAGCCACCTTGTTGCGGGCGAGAACGTAGAGCCCATAGGCGATGGCCGCATCGTTTTCATCCAGATTATTAGAGTAGGCGAGAGTGTTTTGCAGACCGCTCAGTGCCTGGCGCAATGGCTGCTCTGGCACCTCATAGCCCTTCTCGCGGGCCCGGGTCAGGAAGTCGGTGACATACGCGCTGAGCCACAGGTCGTCCGCTTGCGTGCCCCAGAGACTGAAGCCGCCGGCGCTGGATTGATTGGTCAGCACCGTGTTGATTGCCGTTTGCACCTTCTCCTTGATGCCGTCCACCTCAAGGCCGGGGAAGCCGCTGGAAAAGGCCCCAGCGTAGAGCAGAGGCAGCGCCTTGCTGGTGATCTGCTCGGTGCAGCCATAAGGATAGCGGTCAAGCTGCAGCAGTAGGGAGGGCACATCGAACGCCGAGGGCCGGGCTACGGAAATGCTGATCTTGGCACCGTCCATCTGTTGACCGGTGAGAAGCGCTTCGTCAACGGTAAGGCTTCCCCCGTTTTCCGCCAAGGCCACCTGCAGTTTTTGCGTGACCGGCAAGACCGCCGGACGCACCTTCGCGGTGATGTCCTGACCGGCCGAGAACTCATTTTGACCGGTAAGGCGAATGCGCGCCCAGCCCGTGCCGGACCCTCTCGCGGTAACCGGAACCTCAAGTGTGCGCTTCTCGCCCGGCGCCAGGTCGATGGTGGCTGGAAGGTTATCGGCAGCGAGCTCAAGATGGTCACTGCTTTCAAGCGCCACGCCGAAGCTGCCGGCGGGCGCATCTGTGTTGGTGACCTCCAAAAGCAGGCGGCTTGTGTCGCCCGGCGCCATCACCTTGGGCAGGCTTGCAGCGACCACAACCGGCTCGCGGATGAGCGTTTCGGTTTCTGCAGCGCCCACGCCCTTCTGGCTCCAGGCCACGGCGATGATCCTGGCCGTTCCGTTGAATTGAGGGATATCGAAGGAGACCTCTGCGGAACCGTTTTCGTCAAGCCGGACCGGCCCAGAGAAGAAGGCCAAGAGCTTCTGGGTGGGCGCGCTGCCATGGGCGCTCATACCACCAAAGCCGTCACCGCCCGTGCGCAGACGGCCGGTTTGACCCAAGCTGCCGTCGATCAGTTTGCCGTAAAGGTCGCGCATGGCGATGCCGAGCTTGCGCTGGCCAAAGTAGCGCTTAACCGGATCAGGGCTCTGGTAATTGGTGAGGTTCAAGATCCCCACATCCACAGCGGCCACCGTCACAAAGGCCTCTTCGGTCACGCTCAGTCCGGTCACCTTGACCGGGATGACGAGCGGCTGGTGGGGCAAGGTCTGAGCGGGTGGGTTCAATGACACTTTGAGGGCGAGCTTCTCAGGGCGCACTGAAAGCCATTTCACGCCAATGGCCCGCTGGGGCATGCGCGAGGCGCCGGCATCTCCTGGTCTGTGGAGCGTGGCCAACACGTAGGCCCCGGGCCCCCATTCCTGTTTCACCGCGACATCGACGGTTGTGCCCCCGGCGGGGACCGGCACGGACCAGGTTTCGTGAACCTGGTCTGAGGCGATTGCGATCAGAAGCTCGCCGGCAAAGCGGGGGGAGACTTTGAGCTTGGCCACATCGCCTGGCGCATAGGCGGACTTGTCGAGGCCGATCTCCAGCCCATCGGGCGTTTCGGTAGACTTTGCCTCCACAAACCAGCCTGCATTAAAGAGAACGCTGGTCACCGGCCCGTCGGATGCAGCGCTCTCAACCTGGAGCCGGTACCGACCCCACTCCACCGGCACCGAAAGCCGCTCCGGTGCATCTGCGGAAAGATCGAGGGTGCCGTCGGCCACCTTCTTTTCCAGGTCGACCGGTTCATAGCGCCAGTAGGAGCCGCTGCGATACCATTGGTAGTTGCGCTCTATCTTGGTGAGTGACCAGCGCGCACCCGCCAAGCCGGCGGTGCGCCCGTCGGGCGCAACCGCGATCAGGCTGAAACCAGCCTGCGAATTCTCCCCGGCTTGCCCGCCTTCAAAATCCGGACGCACGCCGAGCATTATGGAGTTTGTGCGCACTTTGAGGTTTTGGCGGCGCTCCACCGCTCGCCCTGAACCTTCGCGCAGGCGCACCACCAGATCGGCCGTTTGGGGCCGGGTGGTCGCCCGTGTGGCTTGAAGGGCCACATCGAACGAGGCCCGGCCCACGTCATCGAGCTTCGCCAGATCCTCCAGGGGGAACTGCTGCCTGGCGCCGCCCTCTTCGGCTGCGAGCCCGAAGAGATAGCCTGTGTGACCCTCGCGCTCGCGGGTGGTCTTCACCTCAAGCTCACCTTCCAGCGTCAGTCCTGCGGCGGGTGCACCATAAAGGTACCGCCCCTCAACGGAGACGCGCGTGGGCACCCCGCCGCTCAGTTCTGCTTGGGCCGGGGTGATGGTGAAGTCGGTGCGTTCGGGCAGGAAGTCTTCCACCAGGAAGCGTTCTGTGGCCACGGCCGGCTGCTTGGGGTCGGTGAACACCTGTACCCGCCAGGTGCCGCGCTTTGCGTTTTCGGTGAGCGGCAGTTCGACCGCATAGCCACCCAGCGCCTCGCCGTGGCCCACCAGGCGCCTGTCCTCCACGCCATCCGGGCGCTTGAAGACAAAGGTGAGCGGCAGGTCGCGCACGGCGTTTGCCGCGCCGTCCCGGGCGAGGGCCGCCACATGCACCCTCTCGCCCGCCCGGTAGATGCCGCGCTCGGTCCAGGCATAAACATCGATGCCCTGCGGCACCGCGCGCCCCTCGACCCCGCGGTCAGAGAAGTCAAAGCCGGGCTTTCCCACATCCAGGAACACGAAGTCCTCAGCTGCGCCCAACGCCGTCAGCACGGCCGGCGCGAGGCTGTCCTTGCCGCGGGTAAGGCCCGCATCAAACCGGGCCCTTCCGTGATCGTCCGTGGTGGCGGTGCCAAGCACCTGGTTGTTGCGGGCCAATAGGGTGAGCTTCACGTCGGCGATGGGTTTTGCAGAGGCGAGGGAACGGGCAAACACAGTCAGATGTTCCGCCCCGCCAAAGGTGGTGAGGCCGATATCGGAGATCACAAACCACTGCGAAGCCGGTTCCTGGCGCTGTTCGGGTAATGCGGATGGCGGTGTGGCGGTCATTAGATAAACGCCGGGTTTGCGCACGCCCACCGCTTCATCGATGGGTATGCTGGTCACCACCTCTTTGTTGAGTTGCGGGCGTACATCAATGGCGCCGTTCCAAATCTCCTCGGCCATATTGCTTGTGAGATCGCTCACCTCCCATCTGCTCAGCCGCTGCAGGAAGGTCGAGCCCCTGAGCAGAGGCGCCAGTGCCCGTTGGCCGACCCGGTAAAGCTTAAGCTCGGCCTTATCGGTATTGATGGTGATCAAGGGAATCCCGCGCCGGACCGAGGCGGGCAGGACAAAGCCGCTGCCGCTGAACCGGGCGGACGGCTTGCGGTCGCGCACGTAAACATTGAGCGCAACATCGGCCAAAAGGGCTTCCTCGACGGTTGACGGCAAACCTTGACGAAGGATGATCTGGTAGCGCTGACCAT
>JBCDDQ010000014.1:0-27463 GCA_039180225.1 Pseudomonadota bacterium | reverse complement strand
CTGGTAACGTATGGGCTCTACACGATTGTCAGTCTGCTCTGGTTTTGGGTGGCCTGGCTGCAAATAAAATGCCGCAATATGGCTCGCACCGCGGCCAACTGGGAGACTTTGCCTGATGACTATCACCGCTTCATGCGCCACTGGCTGTGGGCAGCCTCATCTGCATTTTGCTGCGCCCTGGTGATCTTTTGGCTGATGGTAACCAAACCCCCGCTATGGTGAGCATTCAACACAAACTTCCGCAAGGCATCTCATGATCGCTCTTTACACTCTCGCGGGCATTGTCTTGCTTATGTTCGGTGGCGATGCGCTCGTGCGCGGCGCGATTTCGCTTGGCCTGAAGATCGGCTTGTCGGCAACCTTGATCAGCATGACCGTCGTGGCGTTCGGGACTTCGGCGCCGGAACTTGTCATCAGTGTGAAGGCGGCCCTCGGGGGTTCGCCCGATATTGCGCTGGGCAACGTGGTGGGCAGCAATATCGCAAACACGCTTCTGATCGTCGGGGTTCCGGCCCTGATCCTCTCCCTGGACACCGATGGCAATGAGCTGCGGCGCAATTACATCCTGATGTTCACCGCAACCGTCCTGTTTTCCGCCATCGCGTTCACGGGCTCGATCGGCCGGACGGCAGGCTTGCTGTTGCTGGCCGGTCTCGCCGCAGCACTTTACTACAGCTATCGCAAATCGCTGGAGGAAGGCGGCGAAAGCCTCGAGACCGACGAGGTGGACCCGGGCTGGAAGATCTTTGGTCTTGTGGTGTTTGGCATCGTTGCATTGCCGGTGGGCGCTCATTGCCTGATCGAAGGCGCGCGGGGGATAGCCCTGTTTTTCGGCCTCTCTGAAGCCGCGATCGGCCTCACGGTGGTTGCCTTGGGCACCTCATTGCCGGAACTGGCCGCCAGCACGGCGGCCGCCTGGCGCGGACGCGCTGAGGTCGCGCTTGGCAATGTGATCGGCTCGAACATGTTGAACCTTCTCATGGTGATCGGTGCGACAGCCGCGATCAGCCCTTTGCTGGTGGCAGAGAGGTTCATCACGGTCGAGATCCCGCTGATGATCATCGTCACCTTGATGCTTGCGCCTTTTTTGATCTGGCAAATTCGGATCGGCAAGCGCGCAGGGCTCCTGCTTTTGGCGTGCTACGCGGCCTTTTCGGTCTTGGTGCTTGGGGACGCCAGTTTCTGACACTTCAACAAAACTGATGGGTCTCATCAGGTGAAAGCGTTTGTTGCGAAGACCGGTTTGCGGTTAGATAGCCGTTCACTGATCTGGATTCATCCTCAATGAACGATGCGTCAGCCCAATCTGAGATCCGGCAGATACCCCCTCCGGGACCGCGTCCTCGGCGCACCCGCCTGGAACTGGTCATCATTGCCGGTTGCCTGATTTCCATGATCGGCTTTGGTCTGCGGGCCGACTTTGGCCTCTTCACCAAGCCCATTTCAGACGAACTGGGTTGGGGACGGGAAATCTACAGTCTCGCGATCGCCCTGCAAAACCTGATCTGGGGCGCTTTTCAGCCGGTGGCCGGTGGCATTGCTGACCGCTACGGCACAGCGCGGGTTCTTGTGGTTGGTGCGGTTATCTACATTGTCGGCATGCTGCTGATCCCGCTTGCGGACACGCCTTTGGAACTCTATCTCACCGCCGGCGTTCTTGTGGGCATCGGGGTTGCGACCACATCATTCGCTTTGGTTATGGCCGCATTTGCCCGCTCGGTTCCAGAAAGCAAGCGCTCCATGGTGATGGGCGTGGCCACCGCAGCGGGCTCCATGGGCCAGTTCGTGTTCGTGCCCATCGGCCAAGGTTTCATGAATGCCTTTGGCTGGCAGGCGGCGATCATCTATCTGGCGTTCTTTGTGGTCCTCATCGTTCCGCTGGCCTGGCCCCTGCGCGGCAAGGCTGATGACGCTGCTGGTGCGGACGAAACCGATCTCTCCTTCGGCCAAGCACTTTCCAAAGCGTTCGGCTACAACAGCTATCTGTTGCTCCTATTCGGCTTCTTTGTCTGCGGCTTTCACGTGGCCTTTATCGCGGTACACCTGCCGGCAGATCTGGTGGACAAAGGCCTGGACCCCTCCATCGGGGCCTGGTGCCTGGCGTTGGTGGGTTTTCTCAACGTGTTCGGCGCCTATTTTGCCGGGGTCTTGGGAGGCAAATATCCCAAGCAGCTCTTGCTGTGCGGGCTCTATTTCGGACGCGCCGTCGCCATCACCCTTTTTGTGCTGACCCCTGTGAGCATATGGTCGGCCCTGCTCTTCTCCGGCTTTATCGGCCTCTTCTGGTTCTCCACGGTGCCGCTCACGGCCGGCTTGGTCTCGGTGATGTTCGGCATGCGCTACATGGGGTTCCTGTTCGGCGTGGTCTTCTTCTCCCACCAAGTGGGCGCCTTTATCGGCGTCTGGCTGGGCGGCAAGATTTACGACTTCACGGGCAGCTACGATGCCATGTGGTGGGCCGGGGTGGTGTTGGCGATTGTTGCGTCTCTGGTTCACTTGCCGATCAAAGAGATCAAAGCCCCCAGCTTTGCCACCCGCGCACAGACCTCATAGGACGCGCGGCAGCATAAGTCCCAAGCCAGACGCGATCAGCAAGACCAGCACTAGGCGTGTAAAGCTCTCCTGATCGATCCGCTGATAGAGACGCAAGCCAATCCAGGAGCCGCACAGCGTGGCCGGGGCACACAGGACCACCAGTTTCAAAAGCTCCACGCCCACCAGCCCGCGCAGGCCATAGGCGAAAACTGCAATCCCCAAGATCACCATATTGATTAACTGTAAAACGCTTCGCGCACGCCGTTTTGACCAGCGGCACAACTGGCTCCAGACAACCAATACAGGCCCTGACAGACCAGCAAAACCTCCACACACGCCGCTGACCACACCCACCGCAAGCGCACCCATCCGGCCATGCCCCGTAATGGCAGGTGGAGTGCGTGCCAGCAGCATGAACAGGGGATAGGCAATCAAGACCGTTCCGACCGCCAGCTTGAAAAAATCTGCAGAGATCCAGGTGAGGAGCCAAACTCCGCCGGGTATGCCAACGAGCCCGCCAATGACAAAGGGCATGGCCGAACGTACGTCCATGTCAGGCCAGATTGTGCGCACAGTAAACAAGTGAGAGGCCAAAGAACAAAAGGCCACCAAGGGCGCAGCAAGAACCGGCGGCAGCAGGTAAAGCCAGAGGGCCATGGCCGTCAGTGCGGTGCCAAATCCGGTGAGCCCCGTAACGATCCCGGCCAGGAACGCGCCGGCCAGGAGTAAGATGATGTCCAGTCCCTCTGGCACACTTGCCTCACGAAAAAGGCCGCCTCGCGGCAACGCGGGCGGCCTTTGATGTCTAAACCGGTCAGGTGGTCGCGATCAACGCGAATAGAATTCCACCACCAGGTTCGGTTCCATTTGAACCGGGTAAGGCACATCGCCCAAAACCGGGATCCGGGTGAGGCTTGCGGTCATTTTCTTCTGATCCACTTCCACGTAATCCGGGGTCTCGCGCTCAGCGCTCTGAATGGCTTCCAGAACCATGGGCAACTCACGGGACTTCTCGCGGATTTCCACCACGTCACCCACCTTTACCCGGTAGGACGGAATGTTCACGCGGCGGCCGTTCACCCTCACATGACCATGGTTCACAAATTGACGGGCCGCAAACACGGTGGGCACAAACTTGGCGCGGTAGACGATCGCGTCCAGCCGGCGCTCCAGAAGGCCAATGAGGTTCTCTGAGGTGTCGCCCTTCAGGCGCAGCGCCTCTTTATAGACCCGCTTGAACTGTTTTTCGGTGACACAGCCATAGTAGCCTTTCAGCTTTTGCTTTGCGCGCAGCTGAATGCCGAAGTCCGACAGCTTGCTGCGGCGGCGCTGGCCATGCTCGCCGGGGCCGTATTCACGCTTGTTGACAGGGCTCTTGGGGCGGCCCCAGATGTTCTCGCCCATACGGCGATCGATCTTGTACTTCGCAGAGATGCGCTTTGACATACGTTAGGTCTCCAAAGTCGTCATGTTAATGGCCGGCCGCACGAACGCCGCACCGCCGGAAGAATAAAAAGCCCGCCCTCCTCTGCCGGTTTCCCGGCCAACAGACCAAACTGAAAAAGCACTTTTGTCAGCAAGGCCGCAGGCAAGCAAAAATCGCCCGCGGTAATGCCACGGACGACGAACGTGCATGCTCTAAGGGGCCTCACAGGGAAAGTCAACGAAAATGCGACGTTTTAAAGGGCCAGAAGCCGGTTTCTGGCAAACCCTTCTCGGGCCAGCACGTCTGCAAACTCATGGCTGGGTTTGGTGAGGAACGCCGTTGGACTGTCGCCCATTTCACCGGGCGCTGTCTCACCTTTCACCACCCGTGCCACCTGGCGGGCGATCGCCTCAGAGGGATCAATTAGGTTCACCGGCCAAGGCGCCACAGCCGCAATGCGCCCGGCAATCAGGGGATAATGGGTGCAGCCCAAAACCACAGCATCCGTCCGGCGTCCGCCCTGCTCCACGAACACCGGCGCAATCTCGGCGGCCAGATCGGTGTCAGACAGATGCTTACCGTGCAAACACCTCTCGGCCATATCGGCCAGATGCCTGCAGCCGTGGAGCACGACCGTGCGGTGAGAGGCAAAGGTGTCCACCAACGCCTGGGTATAGTCCCGGTCCACGGTCCCAGGCGTGGCCAGAACCCCAATGATGCCGCTTTCAGAAACCTCAGCTGCGGGTTTGATCGCCGGAACCGTGCCCACAAACGGCAAAGAGAACCGTTGGCGCAGCGTCCCCAGCGCCAAGGTGCTGGCCGTGTTGCAGGCAATCACCACAACATTTGGAACGCTCTCGGCGATTAGCCGGCCGAGCACAGCAACGATCCGCTCCACCAGCGCCTCCTTGGGCCAGTCCCCATAGGGAAAGCCATCATTGTCGGCGGCGTATAGCGTCTGAGCCTCGGGCATCCGGCTGACCACAGCACGGGCAACGGAGAGCCCGCCAAGACCGGAATCGAATATGAGAATGCGCTGAGACATCTGACGACTTGGCCAGGAAAGTGTGGCCAAATGATTACTGAGAGGGGGAAAACAGCTGCGGGCCTCCCCAGTCGACCCCACTGTCCACCGCCTAACGGGTTGCGTACTGCCTGATCATGTGCCCGCCATCCACGTCCAGCACAATCCCGGTTGAGAACGTGTTGGTCATCAGATAAAGCGCGGCGGCTGCCGCCTCGGCGACCGTGCCCACCCGGCCAAGCGGCAGAGACTGTCCGGTGGCTTCATACATGGCTTCACGCGCATCCTCCGGCACACCATCGTACGCTTCTGAACGCACCATTCCGGGAGAGACGCAGTTCACTCTGATCTCGGGTCCAAGCTCCAGGCCAAGCGCATAGCTCAAACTCTCCACCGCTCCATTCACAGCACCAAGCCCGCTGCAGTTCAGACCAGGCCGACGAGAGAGGACGCCACTGAAAAAGGTGATCGACCCACCTGGGTTGATTTTGCTCAACGCCGCCTTTGCGCTGCGGTAGGGTCCGAAGAACTTGGCCTCGAACATCGAGCGCAACGCATCTTCTTCCAGCTCCTGAAAGGTTCCGTGAACCGCCGTTGATGCGCTGATCACCAGATGATCGAATTTGGGCAACTCCGCTGCCCAGCGCTCAACAGACGCACCGTCCGTCATATCGACGGGGACGACAGTCGCTCCGCCGAGCCCGTCCGCCACTTGCTCAAGTTTTGCGCGCATTCGGCTGGATAGCACCAAACCGGCCCCGTCATGCGAAGCGGCTTGGGCAATGGCCTTGCCAATTCCGGAGCCACCACCAAGCACGACAACCGTCTTTCCCGTTAAAGAACTCATTGTATTTATCTCTTTCTGCTTCAGGCCTCAGGCGATCGGCTTCACTTCCGGCTGAATGAAATTGAATATGGTTTTCGGATCGCGCCCGGCGAACAGGAACTTGACGACGATCGCTGCGGCTGCTTCGAGCTGATAGGCGTGCGCATTATCACCAAGCTGAAGAGGCTCAGCCCCCACATCCGCGATCAATTCGGCGATGACCTTCGCGGCCCCGTCGTCAGCGGTGAAAAGCACCACCATCTGGCGGCCATCATAGGTCATGTTTTCATCTTCCCAGACAGCCACCTGAGCCATGTTGAACGCTTTGCCCACCTGAGCGCCGGGCAGCGTGTCGGCAATGGCCTCCGTCAGGGAGCGGCTGTCGGTGCGGGTGATTAGGAAGGTCTCGATATCCACCGGGTTGTTGATGTCAATGACGACCTTCCCGGCAAACGCCTCAGCACCACCCGCACTCTCAATACCGGTGAACACATCCTGCCAGCGCGTGGCCAGCACGACCACATCGCCAAAAGCAACGGCTTGCCCCGCCGTGCCAGTGGCAGCACCAACCCGCTCAGCCGCGGCGGTTGTTTTCTCCACATCTCGACCAGACAGCATCACTTCGTGCTTGTTCCGCCACTTGCCG
The DNA here is from genome assembly GCA_039180225.1 of Pseudomonadota bacterium. Taxonomy (GTDB): domain Bacteria; phylum Pseudomonadota; class Alphaproteobacteria; order Rhizobiales; family CAJQND01; genus JAAEUE01. The sequence goes on along the minus strand of JBCDDQ010000014.1, from coordinate 21,006 downwards.
GCAAGGGCTTGCGCCATTCCGCCGGCGCCAACTATCCCGATCTTCATCATGATCTCCTTTGCTCTGTTGGCATGAAGATAGGGACGGTTTATTCATAAAATAAATTTTGATTTTGGATATCTGACATAAGCAAAATGGATATTAAACAACGAGATCTTGGCCTGCTCCTCGCCCTTGACGCGCTCTTAGAGAAACAGAGCGTTTCGGCCGCCGCCGACCGCCTGGGCATCAGCCAGCCCGCCATGTCGGCGCAGCTGAGGCGGCTGCGAGAGCTGTTCAACGACCCGCTGTTAATACAGTCCGGGCGACGCTTGGTGGCCACCTCCCGGGCACTGGGGCTGAAAGAGGATCTCAGGCGACACCTGCAGGACCTGGATGCGCTGGTGCGCACCCATGGCGGATTTGACCCGGCCACCGCGCAGAAGACGTTCCGGATTATTGGCACCGACTATGCCCATGCCATCCTCACACCGGTCCTGGCAGAGCAGATGGCGGCCCGCGCGCCTCATTGCAGGCTCGCAGCCCTGCCGTTTGCCCCTAAGGCCATGTGGCAAAGCCTGGTTTCTGATGAGGCGGATCTGGCGCTTGTAACCGGCATGAAGCTGGACGAAGCCAAAATGCGAGCCGGAATCGAAGAGAGTTTTTGCATTGTCCAGCGCAAAGGCCATCCGCTCGGCACAGATCCGCTGTCACTTGAGGCCTTTTGCGCTGCCGAACATGTGCTGGTCTCGCCGGAAGGGGGCGGCTTCATCGGCATGGCCGATCGCATGCTGGCCGAACAGGGATATCAGCGGACCGTCGCGATTTCGTTGCCCAGTTTCCTGCTGGCGCCCACATTAGTGGCGCAAACCGACTACATATGCCTGCTCCCGCGCAGGCTCGCAGAACTTCACGCCCACATGGTTGATCTCGTGGAGCCCCCGTTTGAAACGCCCACCTTCCGCGCTGATCTCTTATGGCATGCCCGACGCCAGCACGATCCGGCGCACATTTGGTTCCGCGACCAGGTTGCGAGCGTTCTTGGCGCGGCCCGCTAATCCTGCTCGTGCTTGCGGATTAGCGAGGACACCATGCCATGGAGCGTGCGCACTTCCTGTTCGGTCAGGTTGGCCCGGGTGAACATGTTGTGGATGTTCCGCAGCATGGCCGGGCGCTTTTCCGGCGGCCTCAAGAAACCGCCTTTGTCCAATTCCACATCTAACCGGTTGAAGAACCCGACCAATTCCTCTCGCGTGGCCGGCCGGCTGTCACGCACCGCCAGGCCTTCGCGCGCGGCCTTCTCCACCTCCGTTTCCCGGCCAAGCCCCCCATCGCTCCGGCGCTTGAACCACTCATAACCAATCAGCAAGACGGCCTGGGCCAGGTTCAAGGAGGCGAAGTCCGGATTGACCGGCGCAATCACCAATGCATCGGCCAGGACCACGTGATCATTGGTCAGCCCATAGCGCTCACGCCCGAACAGAATGCCGGCGCCCTGTCCATCAGCCTTGCGTTCATGAATAGCCTCGGCGGCCGTTTCCGGCGTCAGCACCGGCTTGACCATGTCCCGTTTGCGCGCTGTTGTGGCTACAACATAGTTCAGATCAGCAATGGCCTCCTCCAACGTGTCAAACACCGCAGCCTGTTCGATCACCAGATCTGCTCCGGAGGCTGCCTTGATGGCATGTTCATTGGGCCAGCCATTCGTGGGGGCAACGAGCCTCAGCTCGGTAAGCCCGAAATTGGCCATGGCCCGGGCGGCCGTGCCGATGTTTGCGCCCAGCTGCGGCTCGACCAAAATCACGCACGGTGCCTCGGTGGACTTGAGATTCTTCTTGAAATGACCCATCGCAGCGGGGCATAGGCGAGGCGCGCGCCAAAAGCAAATAGATATGTAACCAGCCACCCCATGACACAGAACAGCGATAAACTCACCCAGATGATCGAGACGACCCGTGCCAGTTGGGATGAACGGGTATCGCATCATGTGGACGACACCTCAGGTCTCTACAATGTCTCCAGCTTCCTCAATGGGGAAGACACGCTCTCTCCCATTGACAATGCAGAGATCGGTGACGTGGCCGGCCTGAAGATTGCTCACCTCCAATGCCATTTCGGCATGGACACACTCAGCCTCGCCCGCCGCGGCGCGCAAGTGAGCGGGCTAGACTACGCGCCGGCCGCCATCGCCAAGGCCAAGGAACTGGCCGAAGCCACGGGCATCGATGCGGAGTTTGTCTGTGCGGACGTGTACCAGGCGCTGGATCACCTGCCCGGCGGCGCGTTTGATATGGTGTTCGTCACCTGCGGCACCATCTGTTGGCTGCCCGATCTTGAGCCTTGGGCCAATGTGGTGGCCGGGCTCTTGAAGCCGGGCGGCAAGCTCTATCTGTGCGACCTTCACCCCACCATGGCCCAAATGGAGGAAGAAGACGGCAAGTTGGTGGTCACCTATCCCATGGGCGGCCGGGGCGCTGACGGCGCCATGGAGTTTCACGACGAGATCTCCTACGCCGGAGATGGCACACCGCTGCAAAACACCAAGACTTTTGAGTGGATTCATTCGTTCAGCCACATCCTCAACAGTCTCATCGGCGCTGGCCTCAGCATTGATTATCTCAACGAGCATGACATGCTCCACTGGCCCGCCGTCCCGTCCATGGTGAGCGACACAGAAGATATGTTCCGCCTGCCTGAGGGCATGACGGGCCCGGCAGTCGCCTTCTCTTTAATGGCGCGGCGTAACGCGCCTTAGAGCGTGTCTAAACATGACAAATAGAGTTGGGTTAATGTTGACAGCCCGACAGAGCTCCCCTTAGGAGATTGAAACGCCGGATCTGTTTCGTCGCCCGTCTCGATGGTTGGAAATTTGCGTGAATGTCTGCACCTGAAGTATTCACCCAGCCAGCACTGCGTAATCGGCGTGGTACTTCGGTTTTCTGGCCCGCCGCCACCATTGCCATCTTCCTCATCGTGATAGCGCCCATCGGTGGCCTCATGATCACAGCCCTGTCCTCCAGTTTGGACACCTGGCAGCATTTGATCAACACGGTCCTGCCGCGCGCGCTTCAGGTCACCTTGGTGCTCATGGTTGGCGTGAGTGTGGTCTCCATCATTGTGGGGGCCGGCACCGCGTGGCTGGTGACGCTGTACCGCTTTCCCGGACAGAGCATCTTCAAGTGGCTGCTAGTTGTGCCGCTGGCCATGCCCACTTATCTGGCCGCGTTCTGTTATGTTGAGATCTGGGACTATTCCGGATGGGTGCAGAGCGCGCTCAGGGCGTCCTTTGGCTTCCGCGACGCGCGAGATTACTGGTTCCCTGACATCCGAACCCTGCCTGGCGCCATCTTCGTCATGGGTGCGGTACTCTACCCGTATGTTTATCTCACCGCCCGGGCCAGTTTCGTTGCGCAGTCCGCCAGCGTCCTGGAAGCCAGCCGCACGCTCGGTTGCAATGCCTGGCGGTCATTTTGGCGAGTCGGCCTGCCCTTGGCGCGCCCGGCCATCGCGGCAGGTGCTGCACTCGCCATGATGGAGTGTCTCAACGATATCGGGGCGGTGCAGCATTTCGGCGTCAACACGCTCACCGTGACAGTCTACGACACCTGGCTCGAAAGAGGTTCGCTCAGCGGTGCGGCACAGATCGCCTGCGCGATGCTGGTTGCGGTGATCTTGTTGTTTGCCCTGGAGCGCTTTAGCCGGCGCCAGCAACAGTTTCATCAGTTGAGCGGCAAGCCGCAGGGCATTGAAAGCACCCAACTGACCGGTTGGACGGCCACTGCCGCGACACTCGCCTGTCTGATCCCGGTTCTTCTTGGCTTCGGCGTGCCCGGGCTCTTTCTCATTGACGCCACAGCAAGCCAGCTCGCTGAACTCGCAAACCCCAAGACCTGGCAAAATGCCTTCAACAGTTTCACGCTGTCTTTTGTCGCTGCCAGCCTTGCCATGGGACTGGGTCTTATCATGGTGTTTGCCCGCCGGCTTGAGCGCTCTTCATTTATGAATGCCCTGTCGATCGGAGCATCCATAGGCTACGCGGTTCCCGGCACAGTACTGGCGATCGGCGTGCTGATCACCCTGGCAGCACTTGAACAGGTTCTTGGAACCCTTTCACAAGCGGTGTTCGGTCTCACCACGGGCCTTTTGATCGCCGGAACAAGCGCAGCCATTGTGTTTGCCTACGTGGCCCGCTTCTTCACCATATCCCAAGGATCTCTGGATGCGGGCATGAGCAAGCTTTCGCCCAATCTTGACGACGCGGCACGCTCTTTAGGTCGCAGTCCAGGCGGCGTATTGCGCGATGTTCACCTGCCGCTCTTGCGGCCCGCCCTGGGCGCCGGGTTCTTGCTGGTATTCGTGGATTGCATGAAAGAGCTTCCAGCCACATTGTTGCTGCGGCCATTTAACTTCGACACTCTGGCCACCCAAATCTACACATTGGCCAGTCTTGACCTGTTTGAAGAAGCCGCTCCGGCCGCCTTGGCCATTGTGTTAATCGGTCTGGTACCATTATTGCTGTTGAATCACATGATCTCGAACGGTCGCAAGACCAGACAGAGTCGGTGAGCTTCCGGAGGCTGCAATGATTGTCTGCCATTGCAACGTGCTGACCTGCAAAAACGTGCGCGAGGCGATTGACTCGGCCAGTGGCCAGGATGGCCTCTCTCTCGTAACTCCGGGCATTGTGTTCAAGAAAAACGCCACGCGGCCACGCTGCGGCAATTGCATGCCCCAGATCCATCGGCTTATTGAGGATCACTTGGCATTAGTGGAGGAACGTGACCGCATTGCTCGGCAGTGCACACAGAGTGATCCATGAATTGACTTCTGGCGTAGTTTGGAATAATTCTAAACTATATCGGATCTCACTTAGGAGCACTCACCCATGAAGGGCGACGCAAAAGTTATCGAATATCTCAACAAATCCCTTCGGCATGAACTGACCGCGGTAAACCAATATTGGCTGCATTACAGACTTTTGGATGACTGGGGCTTCCGTAAGCTGGCGGCCAAGGAACGCGAAGAATCCATCGAAGAGATGCAGCACGCTGACACGCTGGTCGAACGCATTATCTTTCTGGAAGGCCACCCGAACTTGCAGACGCTGGACCCTCTCAGAATCGGCGAGAACCTTGAAGAGGTACTTAAAAGCGATCTAGAAGCTGAATATAGTGCCCGTGCACTTTACAAAGAAGCACGTGACGTGTGCCATCAGGCTGGTGACTATGTAACCATGAAGCTGTTTGAGGGCCTGTTGACTGATGAGGAAGGTCATATCGACTTCATCGAGACTGAGCTTGAGCTGCTGGAGAAAATCGGCGTTCAAAACTACGGTCAACTGCAAGCCGCACCGGCCAACGCAGGCGAATAAACGGAGAATTGTACCGCACGGCATGGCCAAACGCTCCTGGGTTGGACGTTTCAGCGCTGTAGCGCTTGCTCTTTTGGCCGTGCCGGCAGTCGCCAGCCAAATTGAATCGGGCCGGCAAGTTTTCAACAAAATCTGGGGGCCCAACGAAGGACTGGGCCCCCATTTTAACACCCACTCGTGCGCCTCGTGCCACAGGGACGGTGGGCGCGGCGCTCCGCCCTCTGAGATTGGGGGCCCATCCGAGAGCATGACCATCAAGCTGGGCGTATTACCGGGCTCTGAGAGCGAAGCCAGCAGGCTTTTGACCCGGGTGATCAGCAGTTTCCCTGAACCCGCTTATGGTCATCAGCTGCAAACCCGCACGACCAACGGCTCGCCGCCTGAAGGCAGCTTCACCATAACCTACAAAGAACGCAAAGTGGTCCTAAGTGATGCAACGGTGACCCTTCGCGCGCCTGTTCTCTCGGTGCGTGCAACCGGCCGCGGCGCTCTTACACCCGGTGCGCTTACATCGCCACGGATCGCCAACTCCCTGTTTGGCTTAGGCTTGCTGGAAGCCATTCCGGCAAAGGACATACTGGCAAAAGCAGATGTTGAAGATGAAGACGGTGACGGGATATCCGGAAAGCCCAATCTGATCCGCGATGCGGCGAACGGCGCGGTATTGCTCGGCCGCTTCGGCTGGAAGGCCGGCCAGCCCACCGTGCGTCAACAGAATGCCGCCGCCTTCTCCCTGGACATAGGGCTTACCACTTCTCTGTTTCCCAAAGCAGGCAAGAACCCTGAGGTGAGTGATGAGGTCCTGAACGCCCTCACAGCTTTCACCAACGCCCTGCCTGTGCCTGCTGGCCAGCCGGGCCCCGGCGTTGAAGCCGGCAAACGTCTTTTCCATGAAGCCGGATGTGCCGCCTGCCACACCCCAACGCACACACTGGCAGATGGCACCACTATCGCGCCATACACCGACCTGTTGCTCCACGACATGGGCGATGAGCTCGCAGACAGGTTCTTGGAAGGCGACGCTGATTATTGGGAGTGGCGCACGCCACCGTTGTGGGGCATTGGCCGCAGCTCAGACATAAACGGCAACAGCTTCTTCCTTCATGATGGCCGCGCGCAAACGCTGCTGGAGGCCATCCTATGGCACGGCGGGGAAGGCAAGAAAGCGCGTGACGCCGTGGCCGCCATGACGGCGCCCGAACGCGATCAACTGATCGCGTTCCTCAACAGTCTTTAGTTCCGGTTCTTGACTGCATCAGACGTTCGACGCAGGGTTTCGCCTGCCGCTAGTAAGGGGACCTAACCTTATGCTGAACCCAGCCCCAACCGCAGAAAACCTGATCACAAGCCTCGCCAAGATCGTGGACGCTGAGAGCCTGGTTTCCCCAGAGCGCGTGAGCCTTCTGGACCCAGGGCTTGATGAGCATAATCTGGATGCCGGCCTTATGGTCGCGCCGGCGTCCACTGAGGAAGCCCAAGCACTCATCGCCTGGTGCGCCGATCATTCCATCGCCCTCGTGCCTCACGGCGGGCGCACCAGTTTGGCCGGCGCGGCAACCTCACAAGCAGGACAACTGGTTCTGAGCGCTCACCGGCTCACCAAGATCCTGGAGTTGGACGAAGCGGCAGGCGCGGCCCTGGTGGAGCCAGGGGTCACGCTTGCCACCTTGCAGCATGCGGCAGCCGAAATTGGCCTGTCTCCCGGCATTGACCTCGGTGCCCGAGACAGCGCCACGATCGGCGGCATGGTGGCCACGAATGCAGGCGGCCAGCAGAGCTTTCGGCACGGCGTCATGCGCCACCGGGTCCTGGGTCTGGAAGCTGTGCTGGGCAATGGCCAGATTTACACAGATCTTAAGAAAGTTACCAAATCCAACGAGGGTTATGCGGTGCGCCACCTTCTGATTGGCTCAGAGGGCACCCTTGGTTTCCTCACCAAGATCAGTGTGAGCTTGGCCCCTATCGACGGCGCTAAGGCCACCGCACTGGTGAGCTGCCCCGATGAGGCCGGCGCTGTGAAGGCGTTCATGCGCCTGCGCGCCGAGACGGGGCTTCAGCTCCTGGCCATGGAGTATATGTCGGCCGGTTATGCACGGGTTACGGCGGAAGAACGCGGTGAGAGCTCCACGTTCGCCTTTGAAAGCGATCCGAATGCGGTGTTCCTGCTCATTGATGCACCCGAAACACATGAATCACTTTTGTCAGAAACGCTCCTAAGCTGCGCTGAACATGAAGAAATTTCCAATGCCATCTTCGCCAAATCAGAGAGCGACCGAGCCAAGTTCTATGCCATCCGCGAGGATGTGTTCTTGGTGGATCGGCGCTATCCTCGCGGCGTGTCCTATGACATTTCGTTGCCTGTAAGCCACCTGCCGGCCTACACCGAAGGCCTCAAAAGCCGAATTGAGGCCATCCATCCTGAGCTTAAGATCTTCACCCTGGGCCACTTGGCCGACGGCAACATCCACCTCTCCATCAGCCGCGGAGAGCCCGTTCCGGAGTTGCAGGATGCCATACGGCGCGCCGTGAATGTCGGCCTCACGGAGGTGGGTGGTTCGTTTTCTGCTGAACATGGCATCGGGATCGAGAAGCGCGCCTCCCTGCGAGAGAACGTGCCCGCACACCAGCTCGAACTGATGGCCTCCATCAAACAGGTCTTCGACCCGGCAAACATCATGAATCCGGGCAAGGTGCTGTAATCGCGCCGAGCTCAGCCGTGGGTTTGAAGGGAATCGGCGGGCGCCTCGGCCCGCTCGTTTAGGCCGTAATCCCTGAGCACATGTGCGACCCGCAGCCGGTAACCTCTGAAGATTCCCTCCCGCCCAGCCGCTTGGGCCTGACGATGCGCCTCCATGTTGCGCCATCGCTTCACCGCCTCCTCGTCGCGCCAAAAAGACAGGGACAAGAACTTTCCCGGCTGCATCAGACTTTCAAAGCGCTCCACGGATATGAACCCATCCATCTTCTCCAGCACCGGCTTCAGATCCCCGGCAATATCGAAGTAAGTGGAAGCGGTCTCAGAATGAGGCTCAACTTCAAAGATAATGGCTATCATGTGGTGATAAGCTCGCTATGTGGGGCCGATGCGAGCGTGAAAAACGCGCGCTCTTCGCGGCGGATGAACTGTTCTTTGCGCGCAAACTCATAATTTGCCTTGCCTTGAGGATCTCTCGCAAGCCGGGCGCGGTAGGCTTCATACTCGGCCAGACTTGCGATGTTGTAAACGCCATAGGCCGTGGTGGCCGAACCTTCATGGGGGCTGAAATAGCCGATCAAATCGGCCCCACACCGGGGAATGGCTTCTCCCCAGCTCTTGGCATACTGCTCAAACTGAGCACGTTTGAAGGGGTCGATCTCGTAGGTGATAAAGCAGGTGATCATGGGGGGTTCTCCTTTTTGTCAGGAGGGTGAAGTAGCAGATTGTGCAACCGCCATGGTTCGCTTATGATCGAACTATGAAATACGGACCGGACATTGCAAGCCTGGCGGCGCTGATCGGCGATCCGGCCCGGGCCAACATTCTCACAGCGCTTATGGGCGGCGGGGCCCTGACCGCCACAGAGCTTGCCGGCGAGGCCGGCGTCACCAAACAAACCGCCAGCACACATTTGGCAAAGCTCACTGAGGCCAAGTTCATTCAACCGCAAAAGCAAGGCCGGCACCGGTACTTCAGGCTGACCGATCACCAGGTGGCTGAAGTGTTGGAGAGCCTGATGGGTCTTGCCGCCAAACGCAAACCCAGCCGGGTGCGCACCGGACCCAAGGAGCCGGCCTTGCGTAAAGCGCGGGTGTGTTACGACCACTTGGCCGGCGATCTGGGCGTTGAGCTGTTCGACAGTCTTTACCGGGAGGGCTGGCTGGACAGCCAGGATGAACTGCCCCAGCTTACCGAACAGGGCAAAGCGGAACTGATTGCCTTCGGCATAGATCTTGACACAATCTCAAAGAAGCGCCGTCCGCTGTGCCGCTCCTGCCTGGACTGGAGCGTCCGGAGGTCACATCTTGCCGGCAGCGTGGGGGCGGCCTTGCTTGACAGGATCTATGAGCTTGGCTGGGCCAAGCGGGTGGAGGGCACACGCATCGTTGCGTTTAACCCCAAGGGCGAAGAGATGCTGCGCCGGCGGTTCAAGCTGGGTTAGCGCGGAGCGTCGACCGTTTCATCGCACATACGTCTCATACCTCCCGCCCCTTCCCGTTGAGCAGCGCCGGCACCACCAGCACACTGGCAAGCGCTGAGCAGATCAAGACCAATGCTGTCAGTTCCTGCCAGCCCACCGGCTCGCCCAAGATCAGCGCGCTGGAATAAACCCCAACGATGGGCACCGCCAATGTGCCCATGGCCGCAATGGCGGCGGGAAAGATTGTGACCACCTTGAAATAGGCCCACTGGCAGAAAACCATGGGCAAGGCAAACAGATAGGCCAGCGCCCACCAAGTCTTGGCGCTGAGCGCTGTTAGATCCGGCACCGGCTCTGTCAGCAAAGCCACAACGGTAATCGGCACAAACGCGGTCAGCAGTTGCCAGCCCACAATGGTGGCCACCGGTGCGCTCCAGGCCTGGCGCTTAAAGAGCACCGTCCCGAAACCCCAAGAGATCGCAGCCATCAGCATGAACAGCCCGCCCACGGGCGCAGCACCCAGCACAACCAGATCTTCGCCCATCAACACCGCAAGCCCGGCCAGCCCCAGAAGCAGACCAATCACCTTGGGCTTGGTGAACGGCTCGCCGATCAGGAAGCTGCCAAAGATCGAGGCCCAGACGGGCATGGTGAAGGCGATAATCGAGGCCCGGCCCGCCGGCATCATGGACACTCCATAAGCGGCGAAAACGTGCCAGCCCATGATGGCAAATATGGCGCAAATCGTCAGTGGCACCATCTCTCGCAGAGTTACCTTGAGCGTGCCGTGAGACAGGCGCGCAATAACCAACAGGCCCAAGGCGCCCGCCCCGACGCTCATGCTGCGGAACCACCAGACGGGCAATTCGGCCAACGCGATTTTCATGCCCGGCCAGTTGGCACCCCAAAACAACGTAACCCCCGCCAAAAGGAAGAAACCGGCAGCGGGAAGCGGCTGGGAAACGTCGCCGGACGTGGGAGTTTGGCTCATATAGGCTGAGACGGTTGAAGGGTTTGAGGATTACGCATAACGTCTAGAGCCGTTCTGTATCACAAGATTGCGCCTGACGACGAGAGAACTTGACCTTATGTCCCTTTCTTCCGACACCCTCCAAATCATCCCGGCCCGCAAAGGCAAGGCCGCGCACCTCAAACGGGGCCAGTCCATCAAGATTATCAACACGCACGGCCATCAAGTGGTCGACTTCTGGGCCTTTAACGCAGAAGATCCATCCGAGTTCCTCTCCATGGAGCATCTGCGCGCCACGCTGACCACCATCTTCCCCAAAGCCGGGCAAGACCTCCACACCAATGCGCGCCGGCCCATCCTGCACTTTGTAGAGGACACCTCACCGGGCATTCATGACACCCTGATGGCCGCCTGCGACACCCATCGATATCACCTACTGGGCTTTGAGGGCTATCACGACAACTGCACCGACAATTTGCGCGAGGCCATGGCGCAACTGGGTCACGAAGACCTGGAAACCCCAAGCCCGCTCAATCTTTGGATGAACATCCCCGTTGCCGACGATGGCGGCACAAGCTGGGGAGAGCCGGTTTCCAAGCCCGGTGACTATGTTGTGCTGCGCGCCGAGATGGATTGTGTCGCCGCCATGTCGTGCTGTCCGCAGGACATCTTGCCCGTGAACGCGGGCTCGCCCGTGGAATGCCATTTCCAAATCTTGCAGTGAGACAGCGCCGTGGCGAAACCGTTTCGATATGATTACGTGATTATTGGTGCGGGCTCGGCCGGATGCGTGCTCGCCAACCGCCTGAGCGCTGACGGGCGAAACCAAGTGCTCATCTTAGAAGCCGGCCCCATGGACCGCAGCATTTTCATCCATGTTCCCGCCGGTGTTTACAAGGTCTACAAAGACCCCTCTATCAACTGGAACTATCAAACCGAGGCCGAGCCGGAGCTCTACCAGCGCAAGGTGGACATGCCGCGCGGGCGCGTGGTTGGGGGATCGTCCTCCATAAACGCCATGGTCTATATGCGTGGTCATCCGCTGGACTATGACCGCTGGGCCGGCGAGCTGGGCCTGTCCAAATGGAGCTACGCGCAGTGCCTGCCGTATTTTAAGGCGAGCGAGAACAGTGACCGGGGCGCCAACGATTGGCGCGGCGCCGGCGGGCCGCTGGGCGTGACCAAGGGGTGTTATGAGAACACGCTCTACGATGCTTTTCTGGAGGCCGGAGAGCAGTCCGGCCAAGGCACCTCAGATGATCTCAACGGGTACAGGCCTGAAGGCGTGGCCAGGCTGGACAGCACCAAGAAGAATGGCCGGCGCTGCAGCGCGGCGGTGGCTCATTTAAGGCCGGCGCTGACCCGCGATAATCTCACCTTGAAGACGGACGCCATGGTCCACCGCCTTCTTGTGGAGGGCAATCGGGTCTCAGGCGTGGAGTTTGACCATCAGGGCGAGCGCCACCGCGTGGAAGTGGAAAAGGAAGTGATCTCCTCAGGCGGGGCCATCAACTCGCCCCAGCTTTTGATGCTGTCGGGGATCGGCCCCGCCGATCACCTGCGCGAGCGCGGCGTCACCCCATTGGTTGATTTGCCCGGCGTCGGGCGCAACCTCCAGGATCATGCAACGGTTGCGCTCAAATTTTCCTGCCTGGAGCCGGTCACAATCCACAAGATCACCAATCCTTTCCGCAAGGCTCTGGCCGGCGCACGCTGGATGGTGGACCGCTCCGGCATCGCGTCCTCCAACATCTGGGAAGCCGGCGGCCTGGTGCGCGGAAATGCGGATGTGCCCTACCCCAATCTGCAATATCATTTCGGCCCTGTGGGTGTTGAGTATGAAGGCACCAAGATCCATCTTGAGCAGGCCTTCACCCTTCAAATCGATCAGCTGCGCCCCAAAAGCAGCGGGCATATTGAACTGAAGTCAGCCAACCCTCTGGAGCGCCCCGCCCTGCACTTCGACTATCTCAGTGCACCTGAAGATGCGCGCGAATTGGTGGAAGGTGTGCATGTGGCCCGGGACCTTGTGGCCCAACGCGCCTTTGACCGGTTCCGCGGCGCAGAGCTTGGCCCCTCCGCTGGGGCCAAAACCGACCAGGAGATTGAAGCAGCGGTGCGCCAGCTGACCGAGACGGACTATCACCCTTGCGGCACCTGCCGCATGGGTTCAGATGCCATGGCCGTGGTGGATGAGGAGCTTAAAGTTCACGGGATTTCCGGATTGCGCGTGGTGGATGCATCGGTGATGCCTCAGATCATCAGCGCCAACTTGAACGCCCCAACCCAGATGATTGCCAGGCGGGCGGCCGACTTTATTCTTGGGCAGCCCCAGCTGGAGCCCTTCCACGCCCGGTTCCACTTTTCGGAGGGAACGAACTGACTGAGGTGCTAGAGCCCTTCTTCGTCATCTTCCAGGTCTAGATCGTCCTCTTCAACCGAACTCACCGGTGCTTGGCCCACCGTGGCCAGACTGATGGACCGTTTAACCTGTTCACTGGCCGGACGCTTCTCCGACGCCAGGGTCTTTTCTGGATCTTGTGCCTGTTTGTAGATGACTTCCCAGGCCCCACCGAACGTGTTCATCAAAGTCTGCTTGCTCAACGTTCCCGCAATCAGCAGACCAAGATGGCGCAAATGCCGCCGGCCATAGCAAAACTGCGCCAGAATGGCCCTTTGGGCTTCCGGCAAGGTGGACGCAACCGATACCGCATCAGCCGGGCCGGAGTTGGTGACCTCTTCGATAAGTTCCGATGAGACAGTAACTTCGTCTTTTCGAGCGAGATAAGAACGCGCAACATTGGTCATTGGCAGCACCTCAGCATGTGATGGTGCCATCAAGGCCCAATCCTCGTTAACAGAAGCCTAAAAAAACCAACTTTTTGGTTCAAAAAAACACAACACTATCTTTTTAGGCTGACAATCAGTTGCACCGACCCAGGCGTTCGCGCTCGATCGGATCCCCAAACGCATCCACCCTTGTGCGGTACTTGCGGCCATTCCGGCAGCCTTCAACCACAAAGGTAAGTTGCTCCATTCCACGCTTGCGCATGCGGGCCGCCAAGGCGTCCAACGTGGTGGACACACAAGGGCCTGCATTGCGGCGCGTCAACACTTCGCCATACTGGGAGAAGCGCGCCCGATAGCGCTTGTTTTGGTAACAGGCACGTACGAGGAAATCCGTGCCATCTTGGCCCCGGTAGCGGATCCGCCTGTAGCCCCGGTCGCGCAGCACTTTCAAAAACTGTTTTGCGCTAAGAGCCGGCCGGCAACCGCTGATCCGCAATTGCTCCACAATATCTCCAAAACGGTTGAGGGTGACCTCCATGCGATCATTCTTCCGGCACGCCTCAGCCAAGTAACGCGGCAGTCGATCATCTATGATCTGAACGCGGGTGTAGCCCTTGTCACGCAGGATACGCGCGATTTGGTCCGGATTGATCGGGCGCCGGCAGGTGCCGATGCGGCGTTCGTCGCGGATCTCGCCAAACCGGTTCATGCGGAGCTCGAAGCGCTCTCCCTTCCGGCAGGCCTCTGCCGCATAACGCGGCAATTGGTTGTCGGTCACTTTGATGCGGCTATAGCCCTGATCGCGTAACACGCGGGCGATGTCGCGCGGATCGATGGGCGGCGCACAGCGGCCGATCCGGCGGGCATCCCTGATTTCGCCGCGCCTGGACAGGATAAGCTCCACTCTGCGGTCGCGCCGGCACGCCTCTGCCACGTATCGCGGCAGCTCGCGGTCGGTAAACTTGATGCGATTATAGCCTTCTTCGCGCAATTTGCGCCGCACCTGTTCAACAGAAAGACCTGGCCGGCGGCATTCCCCAATCTGCGTCTTTGAGCGGACCCGGCCCAGAGCCGTCATCTTCACTAAATACCGTATGCCATCCTGGCAAGCTTCAAAGTTGATCCTTTTGAAGGTTTGCTTGGTGATTTTGATTTGGCTGTAGCCTTGCTGGCGCAAAGCGTTGATCAGGTCTTGCGCATCAGCCGGCGTTGCCAGACTGGCGGCTACGGCCATAAACAAAGCCACCCCAAAGCTCTTCAGCGTTTTCAGTGTCATCACGTGTTCCTCCCTCGGTGCCGAATGAACGACGGCGAGGAATAGGGTAACCGGACATTGCCAAGATTTGAAGGGGACTATGGCGGTTATTTTGCCATAAATTTCAAAGCCATACCTTTAGTGGAGCGCCGCATGCCGGTCGGCTCGAACCATCATCCAATATGTGGCTCAAGTGGCCGCCACATCGGCTGCAATGCACCTCTATGCGCACCGTCAAGAACTTGGCGTCGGCCTTCGTGCCGACAGCATCCGAAAGGGCTTGAGTGAAGCCCGGCCAGCCGGTGCCGCTGTCATACTCGTCTGTCCACGAAGCCACACTCCTTAAAAGCGGCTGATGCAAAACTGTCCGTGCATGGCATATGTGGTCAGGGCAAATAGCTCACTTAAGACCATCTCACACTTGCGAAAGCTTTACGCGACTTAGCGCGCAGACGGTGGCCCGTCTTCGCCCTTAAGCGACCTCATAGCCTTGCTGAACGCTTTGCCGGCAGCGCGCGCACGATCATCCTGCGCGCTGATCTGCTTGGCCTCCTCGGCCACCACACGAGCCACTTCAGCGGCCTTTTGCCGGGCTTCCGGACTGCTCGCGAGCTTCTTGATTGCAAACTGAGCCAGGGTTTTAAGAGCAAGTGACATAGACGCCAGTATAACCCATTCGGCGGCGGTTCGTCACCTGCGGGCTGCTATCTCGTGATAGAGTTTAGCAATGATGTTGCCGGCGGTCTTTTCAAAGCAGAATGGCAAGATGGCATGAACAAGCGCGGCCAGCCCCGCCGCCAACAGGTGCGCGGAAAACCAGGACGCAAAGCGGGCATGCTCCAGGTAGGTTTCGTCGACGGTTGCCGGGTGAGCGGTGAATGATTTTGCCAGGGCGCGGATCATTTTGAGAGGTCTCCGTAGGGCGTTGCTGAGGGTTGAGATGTAGCACGCAACATCGGGGATTTTACCCCAATTTTCTCGACTTAAGCCTCATAATTTGTAATATTCTCCCAAATATTGGAGAATATCTGTGACAATTGATGAATTTGACCGCAAGATTCTGCACCATCTGCAGATCGATGCGTCGCTGCCGGCAGAAACCATCGGCGAGAGGATTGGCTTGTCGCGGAACGCCTGCTGGCGCCGCATCAAGCGGCTGGAAGACGCCGGCGTGATTGCCGCGCGCGTGGCCCTGCTTGACCCGGACAAACTCAATCTCGGCCTTACCGTGTTTATTGCGGTGCGGACGCGTTCTCATTCGGCCGAATGGCTGGAGCAGTTTAAGCAAGCCACGCGGTCTATTCCTGAGATCACTGGGGTTTTCCGTATGAGCGGGGAGACGGATTATCTCCTGCGCGCCTCGGTGCCCAGCATGGCAGAGTATGACGCGCTGTATCAGCGGCTGATCTCCAAGGTGGAGCTCACGGATGTGTCCTCCAGCTTCGTGATGGAGGAGATCAAAGACACAACCGAACTGCCCCTGGGCTATCTTTAGCGCGCAAGCGGGCTAACCGCCTGCAATGGCCGCCTTGATCGCATCGATGGCGTCATCGGCCCGGGCCCCGTCGGGGCCGCCCGCTTGCGCCATATCCGGCCGGCCGCCACCGCCTTTGCCGCCGATGGCTGCAGCGCCCACACGCACCAGATCAACCGCGTTGGTGCTGTCCACCAGATCATCGGTGACCCCCACAGCAATGGCCGCCTTGCCATCATCACTCACCGCCACAACGGCAGCGACGCCTGAGCCAAGCTTTTGTTTGCCATCATCGATCAGACTGCGCAGGTCCTTCGGTGAGATGCCATGAAGCACCCTGGACAGGAGCTTTACGTTGCCAACCTCGGCAATGCCGTCATCGCCAGACGCACTGCCGCCGGCCCCACCGCCCAGCGCGAGCTGTTTCTTGGCCTCGGCCAGCTGACGCTCAAGCTGTTTGCGTTCCTCCAGCAACTGAGCCACGCGGGACGCGGCATCTGCGGGCGTTACCTTTAAGAGATCCGCCACTTCCGTCAGCCGGTCATCTTGCTCTTCCAGATAGATGCGTGCAGGTTCTCCAGCCAAAGCCTCTACCCGGCGCACACCGGCGGCGACGGCGGATTCAGAGACCACCTTCAGAAGTCCTATGTCGCCTGTGCGGTTCACGTGAGTGCCGCCACACAGTTCTAGAGACCAGGGCTTGTTGGAACCCTCCTCTCCCTGGCCCATGGAGACCACCCTCACCTCATCGCCATACTTTTCGCCGAACAAAGCCATGGCCCCCAGTTCAATGGCGTCATCCACGTTCATCAGACGCGTGGTCACTTCGTCATTTTGCGCGATGGCCCCATTGGCGAGGGTTTCGATCTGCTGCATCTCGTCTGCACCCACCGCCTTGGTGTGGGAGAAGTCGAAGCGCAGCCGGCCCGGTTCCACCAGAGAGCCTTTCTGGGCCACGTGATCGCCGAGCGTCTGGCGCAGGGCCTCGTGCAAAAGGTGGGTCGCGGAATGGTGGATGCGCGTGCCTTGGCGGAAGCTGTGGTCCACTTCAAGTTCAACCGGCTCATCCAACCCAAGTGCGCCTTCCAGCAGCACGCCGGAATGCACATGCAGATCGCCGAGCTTCTTCTGGGTGTCACGCACCTCAAAACGCGCGCCCTCCGCCGTCACAATCAGCCCGCGGTCGCCCACCTGGCCGCCGGATTCTCCGTAGAATGGCGTCTGATTGCAGATCAGCGCACCCTCGTCACCCGCCTTCAGGCTGTCTACGCTCTCGCCGTCGCGCACAAGCGCTGAGATGACCCCTTCGGCCCGTTCGGTGTCGTAGCCCAGGAATTCCGTGGCGCCTGTTTTTTCCTTCAGCTCAAACCACAACGTCTCAGTGGCGGCCTCACCGGACCCGGCCCAGGCCTTTCTCGCCTCGGCGCGCTGGCGTTCCATGGACGCATTGAATGCCTCAAGATCCACCCCGATGCCGCGCGAGCGCAAGGCATCCTGCGTGAGATCCAACGGGAACCCGTAAGTGTCGTAAAGCTTGAACGCCACCTCACCGGAGAACGTGTCGCCTTCATTCAACGCCCCGGATTCCTCATCAAGGATCTTCAGGCCGCGCTCAAGTGTTTTGCGGAAGCGCTTTTCTTCCAGGTTGAGGGTTTCTGAGATCATCGCCTCGCCGCGCACCAGTTCGGGATAGGCCTGGCCCATCTCGCGCACCAGGGCGGGCACCAGCTTCCACATGAGCGGTTCGTCCACGCCCAAGAGTTCAGCGTGGCGCATGGCCCTGCGCATGATGCGCCTCAGCACATATCCCCTGCCCTCGTTGGACGGCAGCACGCCGTCAGCAATGAGAAAGCTGGAGGCGCGCAAGTGGTCAGCAATCACTTTGAACGAGGCCGCCTCAGCGCCTTCCGCCTTCCGCCCGATCTGATCTTCAGCCGCACCGATAAGGGCTCTAAAGAGATCGGTTTCATAGTTGTCATGGGTGCCCTGGAGCACAGCGGCGATACGCTCAAGCCCCATGCCGGTGTCAATGGACGGCTTCGGCAGATTGATGCGTTCTTCAAGCGTCACCTGCTCAAACTGCATGAACACCAGGTTCCAGATCTCAATGAACCGGTCGCCATCCTCATCCGGGCTGCCGGGTGGCCCGCCCGGAATATGGTCGCCATGGTCATAAAAGATTTCAGAACACGGACCACACGGACCTGTATCGCCCATGGCCCAGAAGTTGTCGCTGGTGGGGATGCGGATGATCTTGTCTTCACTGAGCCCGGCAATCCTGCGCCACAGATCATAGGCCTCATCGTCTTCGGAAAAGACCGTGACCAGGAGCTTGTCTTTGGGCAGACCGAACTCCTTGGTGACCAGGTTCCAGGCAAGCTCAATGGCGAGATCCTTGAAATAGTCGCCGAACGAAAAGTTGCCCAACATCTCAAAGAACGTGTGGTGGCGGGCCGTGTATCCCACATTGTCCAAATCGTTGTGCTTCCCGCCGGCCCGCACGCACTTCTGAGAGGTCACAGCTCGGGAATAGTCACGCGCCTCCACACCGGTGAACACGTTCTTGAACTGCACCATTCCGGCGTTGACGAACATCAAGGTGGGATCATTTCGTGGCACCAGTGGGCTGGATGCGACGATCTCGTGACCGTTCTTGCCAAAATAATCGAGAAAGGTGGATCTGATTTCATTAACGCCGGACATCGGCACTTCGCCTTCATTTGCTGGGGGCCTCTTGGGTATGCGCTGAGGGTGAGGCCATGGCGCACCTGAAAAGCCGGATTGGCCCCGGGTTTTAGCCCCGGGTGCGGGTGCGTGTCCACAGGTGAGCGCGCCTGAGCCTGGTCTTTCTTCTCCCCAAAAGGAAGGCACCTTCCCGCGGGCGACGGGAAGGTGCCAATCCGGTGCGAAAGAAATGCCGCAGACGCCAGGTGAGGCGGGCCGAGGGACGGGGCCGTGTTCTGAGCATTCAGAGCGTTAGAGCTGCTGCCCGACATTTTGGTTTTGGGGACCGCTGGGCAGCAGATCCGGGGTGGGAGACGCTTCGCACCGAAACCTGTTCAAGGGCGTACCTAGCCGGCGACATCCTTCAGCTCGCCGGTTTCCGGATCCACCTCCTCGTCACCATCATGGCTCATGCCGCCTTCAAGCTGCTCTGCCAGCAGGCCCGCATTTTGGCGGATGCGCGATTCGATAGCGTTCGCAATATCCGGGTTTTCGCGAAGGAAAGTCTTGGCATTTTCGCGGCCTTGGCCAACCCGCTCGCCATCGAATGAGTACCAGGAGCCGGCCTTTTCAACGATATTGGCCGTCACACCAAGGTCCAGCAACTCGCCGGTCTTGGAGACCCCTTCCCCATACATGATGTCGAATTCAACCTGACGGAACGGCGGAGCCACCTTGTTCTTGACCACTTTGACCCGGGTCTGATTGCCCACCACCTCATCACGGTCCTTGATGGCGCCGATGCGGCGGATATCAAGCCGCACGGAGGCATAGAACTTCAGCGCGTTCCCGCCCGTGGTGGTTTCCGGAGAGCCGAACATGACACCGATCTTCATACGGATCTGGTTGATGAAGATCACCATGCAGTTGGACTTGGAGATGGAGGCGGTAAGCTTACGCATGGCCTGGCTCATCAGCCGCGCTTGCAGCCCGGGCAGGCTGTCGCCCATCTCGCCTTCAAGTTCAGCGCGCGGGGTGAGCGCCGCGACCGAATCCACCACCAAAACTTCCACCGCGCCGGAGCGCACCAGCGTGTCGGCAATCTCCAGCGCCTGCTCGCCTGTGTCGGGCTGAGAGATCAGCAATTCGTCCAGATCAACCCCAAGCTTGCGGGCATAGGCCGGATCCAGCGCATGCTCTGCATCCACGAACGCGCATATCCCGCCGGCCTTCTGGGCTTCAGCCACCGTGTGCAGCGCCAAGGTGGTTTTACCGGAACTTTCAGGACCATAGATCTCAATGATCCGCCCGCGGGGCAAACCACCAATCCCAAGCGCAATGTCGAGCCCCAACGATCCGGTGGAGACCGCCTCAATCTCCACAACCTGCCCTTCGCCCAGCTTCATCACCGAGCCTTTACCGAAGGCCCGTTCGATCTGACCGAGAGCTGCTTCCAAGGCCTTTTGCTTGTCCATATTGTCGCTTTCCACCACCCGAAGATTTGTCTGTCCCATAGTGTTGATCCCTTATCTACCTGATTCCGATCTGGGCGTCGTGAACATAAAATGGATATGCCCAAGTCAGCCCGCTGCTGCTGTTGGCATGATTTGTACCGGTTTTGTTCCTATATGCAAGAACTTTTTTATCGTATTGTTTTAATGCGGTTATTTTTCGTATGTTCGCTTAACGTTCGAGCGATTCCTGTCACGCGAACCCTGTTCTGTAATGTTATAACATGACCTTAGGTCAATACGAGAACGGAGCAAAAACACTCAGCATTTCGTAGCGCCTCACACAGATTGAAACTCTCACTCCAGCACATGGCAAACATGTGCCCCCGCGCGGACACCTAACTCGGTCAAACTTTAAGTGGGTGTGACGTCGCCTCTTATTGAAGCCGCCGGCAGACGATCAGATCTTGGTGGCAAATGGGCAGACCTCCCGGGTTTGCCCACTTGCCCGGCGCAATGAAGGCAATCTCCAGGCCGGCCTGTTCCAGCACGGCGCGCGCCTCGCTGTCCTCGTAAGCCACGGCCCCTTCCGGTGTTTCCGCAACATCGACGCACACACCGTCCGCGTAAGCGTGGGCAAAGGTTCTGGTCGTTTTGCCGGCCGCAATCGCTTCGCGCGTTCTTGTGGTGAGCAAGAAAAACGACACCAGCAATTCACCCCCTGGGCGTAAAGCCGCGCTCACGGCCCGCATCACCGGTTCAATCGTTCCGGGCAGCAGATGCGTTGCAATTGAGAACATGAAGGCCACATCGGACGACCGGGGCAAGGTTTTCGCGAGGTCATCAACCGATGCGCTCCCGTGTGGATTGTACATCTTGTTGTAAAGATTGATGTGCCGGAAGTCGAAGTTAGCTTCCCCTGCGAAGCGGTTCT
>JBCDDQ010000013.1:0-27808 GCA_039180225.1 Pseudomonadota bacterium | reverse complement strand
GCCACACCGCCGATGCAGTGAAAGATTTCCGGCTTCAGCTCCTCGAACCCCATGTATCGGAAGGGGAACATGATCGGCCACATCAACATCCGGGTATCGCTTTCGCGGCCATTGAAGGAACAGCTGTCCTCAGAGGCGCCGGTGGTGACGCAGGCAAGCATCCTTTTGCCCGCGCACTTGCCCGCATCGTATCGCATGGCGCTGCGGTACATGGGGCCGTAGACGAACACCCTGTCCATCCATCCCTTGAGGATGGCCGGCATGCCGAACCACCACAGGGGAAAGTGCACCACCAGCAGATCTGAAGTGAGAATGCGGTCCATCTCGCCGGCCACGACGACCGGCGTCTGGCCCTTATCTGCGCTGAAACGCTGTTCGGTTTGGGCGTGGAACCGGGCCTCATCGGCCCGCTCGCCGTAGTGGCGCGCGGCCTCGCACGGATCGAACCCCATGCCGTAAAGATCAGACAGGCTGGTGTCCCATCCCATGGCGCTCAGGTGCGCGCCTGTGGTGTCTGCCAGGTGGCCGTTGAACGATCTGCGCTCCGGGTGGGCAAGGACGATGTGCGCTTTCATGGGCGTGCTTTCTTCTCTTTCAAAGTTCCCCCGCTTCGGCCAAGACCGCGTCGGTGACGGCTTCGCTGCGGGTTTGGATCCATTTTGCATCCGGCTGGCGTTCCCAGCAGACCCGCTCCCAGGCGCCCTGGCCGGCCTCGACCCACCACCAGTTGGGCGATTCCACATCGCCAACCCAGGCGTATATCACCAGGGTGGGGGTCTCATGGGTCGTCAGCGCATGCACCGTGTTGGAGGGCGTCACTGAATGCTCCCCCGGTGCCAGGGTAAAGGGCTGCGCGCGGGTTCCGTACTGCAGGGTCAACCGGCCGGAGACCACGAAGTAGAGCTCCAGCGCACCGTGTTGGTGGAGCGGGTAATGCAGGCCGGGCGCCAGAAGGAACAGTCCGCTTCTGATGGCGTCTGAGCGAACAAGGCCCACTTGTCCGGCCAGTTGCCCGGCCACCAATCCTTGCGCCAGAGCGGGCTCAATGCCCTCGCCCTCAAAGATCTGGTACCACCTGGCCAGTCCGGCAAACTGGCGCACGGCGTCCGCCAAATCGGGGCTGCAGCCCATGCCGGCGAGGGCCGGCGCAAGATGGGCCGTGACGCTTGGGGGTGTGGGCTGGGCGCTTAGAGATTGTGTGTTCGTGCAGTCCAAGGCGCTGAGCTGGCGGAGAAACGGGCTGAGGCTGGGCCCGTCCGCTGTGCGCGCCTCCAGTTCTGCGCTCAGCCGGTCTTTGAACATCTGGGCCACGGTGGTGGACATGTTGGCGGTCTTTCCTGATGACTGAGGTCAGCCTGAGCTGAGGCATTTGGTGTTGGCGGTGGCGGCGCGCATGCGCCGTTCGATGCGCTGGGCAAGGCGCCTGGTCAGTGGGCCGGGCCGGCCGGCGTTGCGCACCTTGGGATTGGGCAGGCTGGCGGCAAGGCGGGCCGCATCGCGCCGGGTCAGCTTGCCGGCGGGCTTTTTGAAATGGTGCCGTGCGGCCGCCCCGACGCCATAGATGCCGGGCGCCCATTCCACAATGTTGAGATAAACCTCCATCTGGCGGCGCTTTGACCAGATCGCATTGATCCAAAGTGCCAAGGGCACTTCCATGGTTTTGCGCAGCACCGAGCGGTTCGGGGGAAAGAACAGGTTCTTGGCAATCTGCATGGTGATGGTTGAGGCTCCGCGGACCTTTTTGTCCGGATTTTCCAGTTTGTCCTCAACCACCTTTTGAACCACGTCCCAGTCGATGCCGGAGTGCGTGCAAAACCTTGCATCCTCCGAGGCCACCACCGCCGTGGGCAGTGCGCGCGCGATGGCGTTTATGGGAACCCAGGACGTCTCGATGCCGTTGCCCTGCCAGGCTTTCACCAATTGCAGCATGGTGACGGGCGGATTGATGACCGCGAAAAACGGCACCAGCGCGAAGGGCAACATCACGATCAGCGCGACCAGCAGAAACAGCCGGGCGATCCAGCGACGCAAATTGCGTGTGGCCGAACGCGCTATTGTGGTTGAACGTGCCATTCCTGATCCGTAAAAGACCACGACCCCTGCCTGCAAGGGTTTCTTGTCTTCGTGCCGCCCCAAATGAGTTTGCCTGCATATGCCCTTTCTAGACGAACTTTCAAATACCGCCGATGAAATTGATGTGCTGCTGGATCAGCTGATGCCGGTGGAGAGTGCGCCGGCCAAGCGGGTTATTGAGGCCATGCGCTATGCTTCGATCGGCCAGGGAAAGCGGCTGCGCCCTTTCCTTGTGTGTGAGAGCGCCAAGCTGTTTGACGTGGGCCGCACGCACGCCCTGCGCACAGGGGCGGCCCTGGAATGCATCCATTGCTATTCGCTGGTGCATGATGATTTGCCGGCTATGGACGATGATGCTCTGCGGCGCGGGAAGCCCACCACCCATATCGCCTTTGACGAAGCGACGGCCATTCTGGCCGGCGATGGCCTTCTCACCTTTGCGTTTGAGATCTTGGCAGACCCTCAGACCCACCCGGATGCGGCCGTGCGTTCTGAGCTGATGGGCCAGCTGGCCATCGCGGCCGGCGCGGCCGGCATGGTGGGTGGTCAAATGCTGGACCTGGAGGCTGAGGCACGCGAGAGCCATGATCTGGACGAAATCATCACGCTTCAGGGCATGAAGACCGGCGCCCTGTTCCGCTATGCCTGCGAGGCGGGCGCCATCCTCGCGGCCTCCGGACAGGCTGAACGTTCTGCGCTGTCGGTCTATGCGGACCGGATCGGCCTTGCATTCCAGATTGCCGATGATGTGCTCGATCAGGAATCAACGCCTGAGCAGCTCGGTAAGCAAACCCAGAAGGATGCCGAGGCCGGAAAAGCCACCTTCATCGACCTTCTCGGCCTGGACGGTGCCAAGGCGCGCGCGCACACGCTGGTGGACGAAGCCTGCGCTGCGCTGGATGTGTTTGGCAACAGGGGCGGCATCTTGCGCGAAGCAGCGCTGTTTATCGTTGAGCGCAAGAACTAAGCGGGTTCTGGAACCCTCAAAGGGCCCACCCGCTCCACCACCTCGGCCACCGGTGCGGATGGGGACGGCGAACTGAAGCCCTTCTGCGATGTCTGGTCAGCGGGTCAGGGGGTGGGCAGCATTCGTGATTTGCCCTCTGCCGCTGAGCTCATTTCCCGGCTAAAGTCTGAGTGCCTCGCCGCTAACCAGGCCCAGAGAAGGGCGTTTGAGGCTTGGTGCGCATAACATCCTGACGTCTCAGAAAGGCATATCCATGAAGCTCTACTTTGCCCCCAATTCACGCGCAGTCCGCACGGCGTGGCTCCTGAACGAACTTGGCCTGGACTATGAGATCGAGCGCTATGAGCTGGGCGACAAGGCCATGCGGTCTCCTGAGTTTCTGGCCAAGAACCCCAATGCCCGGGTGCCGGTGCTGGAGGATGGTGATGCCCGGGTGACGGAGAGTACGGCGATCGCGCAATACCTCGTTGCCCGCTATGGAGAGGGTCGGTTTGTACCGGACGTGGCCTCGCCGGAGTTCCCGGTCTATCTTCAATGGTTGAACTATGCTGAGGGCATGATCATGGGTCCCATGGGCAACTATGTGGTGGAGACCATCCTGCTGCCGCCGGAGCGGCGCTCAGAGGAGCACGCAAAGCGTGCCTTAAAACTGATGAGCCGGGCGCTGCAGGCTGTGAATGAGCATCTCTCCGGCCGCGACTATCTGGCAGGGGAGTTCACGGCGGCGGACACAATCACCGGTCATGCCTGCATGATGTGCGGCAAGTTCGGCGTCGATCTGTCGGAGATGCCCAATGTGGCCGCTTATGTCGACCGGCTGAAGGCCCGGCCGGCTTTGCAGAAGGCGTTGGAGATGTAGTCTCTCAGGAGCGTCCTGCCGCCCGCAATCCCAAGCAAGGAGTCCCCCCCCCATGGTAAACTCAATTGGTGCAATCCTGCCGGTGGCGGCGGCCCGGTTCGGAGACAAAACGGCTCTGGTCACCGAGGTGCGCAGTCTGAGCTTTGCGGAGATGGAGGCGCTCTCCAACCGGGTGGCCAATGGACTTGTGGCCATGGGCATTCGGCCGGGCGAGCGGGTTACACTGTTCGGCCCAAACTGCTGGGAATGGATTGTGGCCTATTACGGCATCCTGAAAACCGGTGCCGTGGTCAATCCGATCAACGTGATGCTGACGCCCGACGAGGTGCGCTATATCGTGGAAGACGCAGGCGCCCGCGCCATCATCGCTTCACCGGACAAAGGCGGGCCGCTGTTGGACATGAAGGGCACGACCCTTTCGGATGTGATTTTGTGGGGCGATGATGTGCCGGCGGGCGCCACCGCGTTCAACGATTTCCTGCAAAGGGGCAAGCCAGACTTCGCACCGGTCGAGGTTGACGGCGGTGATCTTGGCGCTATTTGCTACACCTCAGGGACCACCGGCCGGCCGAAAGGCGCCATGCAGTCGCAGCGCAGCCTGATCCTGAATGCTGTCGCTGTGTCGTGCATGCAAGGGCGCAACGCGAGCGATGTCTTCGTCAATCCGCTGCCCTGTCCGCATGTTTACGGATCGGTGGTGTTCAACTCCAATTTCCTCTGCGGTTCCACTCTGGTGTTGCTGGAACGGTTCACCGAGGAGGCTATGCTGAGCGCCGTTGAGGAGCACCGCGCCACCATTATGGATATCGTGCCCACGGGTTACTACTACCTGCTCGCGCATCCGAAGTTCGACAGCTACGATCTGTCGTCGCTGACCCGATGTACCGTGGGCGGCCAGACCTTGCCGGCGGCCAAGTCCATCGAGTTCACTGAGCGCACGGGCGCACCGCTTTTGGAGCTCTGGGGCATGACCGAGCTCTCCGGCGCCGGCACGGTGAACCCGGCGATCGGGATCAACAAGCCGGGCACCATCGGCCTGACCGTTCCAGGCAACATGGGACGCATCGTGGACATTGAAGATCCAGAGCGCGAGCTGCCGCCGGGTGAGCGCGGCGAGTTCATGTTCAAGGGCCCGCTGGTCATGCAGGGCTATTATGGAAACCCCGAAGCCACAGCCGAAACCATTCGCGCGGACGGTTGGATGCACACCGGCGACATCGCCACCGTAGATGAAGACGGCTATTTCACCATCGTGGACCGCAAGAAGGATATGATCCTGACAGCGGGCTACAACGTCTACCCTGTCGAGCTGGAGCGCGTGCTGTGCATGCACCCGTCAGTGGCCCTGGCTGCCGTGTGTGGGGTGGCCGATGAGGCCAAGGGTGAGATTGCCAAGGCCTATGTGGTGCTGAAGCCGGACATTGAGGCGACGGGCCGCGAGCTTGCGGACCATTGCCGCGGACAGCTTGCAGCCTACAAGGTGCCGCGTGCCATTCAGTTCGTGGAAACGGTGCCCATCACATCATCGGGCAAGATCATGCGGCGGCTCCTTGTGGATCTTGATGATGGCACGCGTGCGATCAACTGAGGAGAAGGGATAATGTCTGATACGGCGCTTCGCATCGCGCCCATCGCCGGCGCACTCGGCGCGGAGGTGTACGGTTCCGATCTTGCGCAAGGGCTCTCAGATGCTGAGTTCCAAGAGCTGCACCAGGCGTTTCTCGACCATCTTGTGATCTTTCTGCCGGGTCAAAAGATATCGCCAGAGCAGCTGGTGACATTTTCCAGGCGGTTTGGAGAGATCGCACCGGTGCGGTTCACCGGGCCGTTCGATATGCCGACGGTGGAGGGGTTTCCGGAGATCTATCAGATCACCAAGGAGCCCGGGACGACCGGCACCAATATTGGCGGCTTTTGGCACGCGGATGTGACCTATCGCGAATGCCCAAATCTGGCGAGCATCGGCTACCTTCTGGAGGCACCCGATTATGGCGGCGACACCATGTACTCTAACCTCTATCTCGCCTATGAGAGCCTGTCGGAGGGCATGCGTGATTTGCTTGACGGGCTCTCGGCGGTTCATTCCAGCACCATGCCTCATGCCCATGGGGTGCGCAGTGCCGCTGTGTCCCGCGAGCATGCGCCCAAGGCTGAGGATGGCCAGCTGCAGATCGTGAGCACGGAAGCTGAGATCATCGAAACCGTTCATCCGGTGGTGCGCCGGCATCCGGAAACGGGCCGCAAGTCGCTCTATGTGAACCGTGGATTTACCTCCCGCTTTGCCGGCATGAGCGTGGAAGAGAGCTTGCCCCTGCTGCAATATCTCTGGGCGCATGCGGAGCGGCCAGAATTCACCTGCCGCTACCGCCTGGCGCAAGACACGGTGGTGGTCTGGGACAATCGCTGCGTCCTTCACTATGCGCTCAACGATTATTATGGACAGCGGCGCGTGCTGCAGCGCGTGTCCGTGGACGAACCCTCTCGGCCCAGCGTTTAAACGTCAGCCTCCTGAGCCGTTGGTGATCAAGATTTGTTTTCAACCCGGTTTGTGGCGCTCCGGCCGGAAGTAATTCTTGACTGAATCAGTCGGGAATAGATATGGTTGGTCGGTACCGAGGGCTATCCGCCAGCAAGTCAGACGGTGCGCTTCGCGCGATCCGTTCAAGCCAGCCAGCACAAAACAACACCAAATAGCAGGGGCTTGACGGATGGATTCCAGATCCTTTAGGGCGTGGCTTGTGGGGACGAGCGTGCTCAGCGCGGTTACGCTTTACGCAAATCTGATCTCAGCTGAAGAGATCGGCCTAGACACCATCACTGTGACCTCAACGAGGACAGAGGATAAAGCTGTCAACACGCTCGCCGGGGCCAGTGTTGTCACCGAAACAGAGCTGAAGAGGCATCAGCCGGACCGTCTTTCGGGTGTCCTGAATGCCGTGCCCGGCGTCAATGTCCAGGAAGACAGCGACGATCCTGCGTCCGTAATCAATATCCGCGGTCTTCAAGATTTCGGACGCGTGAATGTTCTGATCGAAGGGGCGCGGCAGAACTTCCAGCGGTCGGGCCATGGCGGCAATGGTCAGATTTACCTGGAACCCGAACTCATCAAGAAAGTCGACATCACCCGCGGACCGGTTTCGACAATCTATGGATCCGGTGCCATTGGCGGTGTTATCAACTTTGGATTGGTTGACCCCTCAGACATCATTGAGCCGGGCGAGACTTGGGCACTGCAGCAGAAGGGGCTCTTCAACAGCAATCGCGACGGGTTTCTCAGCAGCACCACATTCGCGGCCCAGCCGCATCCGGCCTTTGGTGTGGTTGGCAACTTCGTCTATCGGAACGACCCGAACTACACCGATGGCAATGGCAACACCGTTCCGTTCACGTCCAGGGACGTCATCTCCGGTCTGGTCAAAGGCAAGTGGGACATCTCAGATGAGACCCGCGTGGAGTTCATTCACTTGCGCCAGCACTACGATTACACATCCGGTGCATTGGGTGTGGTGCGCCAGACGGACACTGAGGACGAGAGTATCATTGTCCGCGCAAAGCACACCTCGGCGGATAACCCCCTTATTGATGTCACTCTGAGTGGTTACTACACCACAACACTGACGGAACAGGTCGAGATCTCCGGTGGGCTTACGCCGGGCAACCGCAGGTCATTTGAAATCAACACCGCAGGAACGGATGTGTTCAATACATCCCGCTTCTCGACCGGTGAAATCCAGCATGCGGTCACATATGGTGCAGATGTGTTCCGCGACGAAGTGGTCACTGCGGACCCGGGCGGCAACGGGGATGAGTTCACACCATCAGGCGAGCGGATCGCGTATGGCTTTTACATCCAGGACGAGATCACCTACAGCAGCTGGTTCGAGCTGATTTTGGCGCTGCGCTACGATGGTTACCAATTGCGCAGTGCGATCGGGAACCTCAGGGTCAATGACACCAATCTTGCGCCGAAGGTTACATTGGGCCTGACGCCGTTCGCAGGCGTCCAAGTCTACGGAACCTATGCAGAAGGCTATCGCGCTCCGGCGATCAGCGAGACCTTGATTCAGGGTAACCATCCGCCCCCGGCGCCTTTCGCTCTTTTGCCCAATCCAAACCTGCAGCCGGAAACCGCTCAGAACCTGGAAGCGGGCATAAATCTGAGTTTCGATGGCGTTATCCGGGAAGATGACCGGTTTCGCGGCAAGGCCAATGTCTATCACAACGAGATAGACAACTTTATCGGTGATGTCTTTCTGCCACCGTTCATTGCGCCTCCCGCGGGGAGCTTTCAATACGTCAACATCGCCAAAGCCGAAATCTACGGATTTGAGGTCGAAGCGCTTTACGACTTCAATATCGGTTTTTTGCAGGCGAGCTACTCCTACACCAAGGGTGACGATAAGACCGCCAACCAGCCGCTGGACACCATCTATCCACACAAGTTCGTGGGCACGCTTGGTTTCCGCTTTTTGGACGATGCGCTCACTGTCGGCGGTCGCCTCACATCTGTTGCTGCCCAAAACCGCATTCCGCCGCCTGCAGGAAATCCGCTGATCCTTCCCAGCAGAGCGTATGATCTTGTGGACCTGTTTGCCACTTATGATCATAACCGCTACTTCTCCACTGCGATCACTTTGAAGAACATCACCGATCAGCAATATGTCCCGTTCCGGCAGGTTCAGGGCACGCCATCGCCGGGCTTTGCCGCCTTGCTCTCGGCAACTGTGAAGATTGGAGGATAGGAAAACCGCCATCGCGCTGAAGCGGCAGCAGCGCCGGTCACCGCGGACGAGATCTTGCCTCTGCTCAAGGCTCCAGCAGGCGCCGGGCGCCTCGGAACGCGATCAGCGCGGCGATTAATGAGATCACGAAGTTCCAGCCGGCAAAAGACAGACCAAGAAAGCGCCATTGAACCTCGTCGCAGCGCACCACCGTCATATTGTTGAGGTCAGGCAAGACGGTGTCGGCGCTGAGACCCGCTCCGCCGGCGCAGGCAGCGGGGCCTTCCCACCAGCCCCATTCAACGCCTGAATGGTGGCCGCCCATGCCAGCGCTCACCAGCATGATCAACCCGCAAACCACCATCCCGAGCCGCACCAGGCCCGCGGCCCCTAGGGTGCGCGAAAAGATGAACAAGATGAAGGCCAGCGGTATGACGGCGTAGTAGGGCCAGCGTTGCTGCAGGCAGAGCGGGCAGGGAATGTAGCCGCCGATGAGCTGAAATCCCCAGGCACCGGCGATGGTTGCCGCAGTGATTGCAAACACGGCCAAGCTGGCCGGAGTGGAATATTTGCCGATTTCGATCGCCATGGGAGGCTATTTAGCGAATACGCGCCTCTCCCGCAGGGGGCCAAGGTGTCACAGGAGGTATTTGGCCACCACGAAGCCGGCCACCACGAGGAGGAAGAAGAGCACCGTCAGGATGCCGAGATACTTCTCAATGAACACCTTGATGGGCGGTCCGAAGTAGTAAAGCAAGCCGGCCACCATAAAGAACCTGAGGCCGCGGGCGATGACGCTGGCCGCAATGAACACAGGCAAAGCCAGCTGGGTCGCGCCGCTGGCGATGGTGATCACCTTATAGGGGAAGGGGGTGAGCCCGGCGCCGAACACATAGAGCGCCCCGTCTTTGTTGTAGTTGGTGGCAAACTCTTCAAAATGAGCCTGATAGCCATAGAAATTCAAAAGCGCGGACCCGACTGTGTCATAGAGGAACGCGCCGATAGCATAGCCCCAAACACCGCCCAGCACGGAGGTTATGGTGCAAATCGTGGCATACCACCAGGCTTTGGCCCGGTTGGCCAGAACCATGGGGATCAGAAAAGCGTCCGGGGGGATCGGAAAAATGGAGCTTTCCACGAAGGAGACCGTACCCAGCACCGCGGTGGCATTGCGGTGGGCGGCAAGGTTCATCACCCAGTCATAGAGCCGTCTCAACATAAGGGCTGGATAGCCTTCGGAATTCTGATTTGTCCAAGGTTAAAATGTTTGCCGTGACACAGACATGAACAGTTGACGCCGGGCCCCGGCCACGGGTATGACGCCCGGGTCTCAGGTCAGAGCCCCTGTGGCGGAATTGGTAGACGCGACAGATTCAAAATCTGTTGTCCTTAGGGCGTGCCCGTTCGAGTCGGGCCAGGGGCACCACACTGATAAGAAATCATCGATGTTGCTCAGCAGCCCGGGTCACCCCCGGCCGAATGCAGGTGAGGGTTCCCCAAGGGCTTTGCCTGTGTAAGCGCGACCGTCCAATGCCGTCCGTGAGGCACTAGATCGCCTCCAGCAGCGATCCCAGCAAAGCGGCTGGGGCGTCTTCCTGAACAATGTGAGAGGCATCAGAGATGGGCGTGAAGCTCTTTGCTTTCAGGCGCGCCTCGACCTCGCGGCCTTGCTCTGAAGGAATGAACGTATCGCGCATGCCCCATGTGATGTGAACGTCAAAATCAGGAGCGCTATAGAGCTTTTGCGCTGCTTCGATATTGTCCAGGTCGGCCTGTGCAATCTGACGGTAGAACGCCGCCTTGCCATCTTCACCTGACCAAGGCTCAAAATATAGTTGAATTGAGTCTTCGCGCAGCGGGTAATGCGCTGCGGCCTGTATGTATGCCCTGAAGAGCGCCTCATGTGCATAATCCGGCAAGCCCGCGAACGCGGGCTCATGGTTGGCGACATGGGCATAGAACGGAGAGCCAGATGGCAAGACTGCAACCGCATTCACCAGATGCAGCTTGGCGTAGTCAATGCCGTTTACGAAGTGACCGCGCAGCGCGCACAGGCCGCCAAAATCGTGGCCGACAACTTGTGGGCGCTCAAGGCCCCAGTGACCAATCAGAGCCTCTAAAAGATCGCTTTGCACCGATTCCGTCACGCACTGGTCGGGGGCCTTCTCTGACAGGCCCGTGCCGAGCATGTCGAAATAGTAGACCAGGTGGGTCTTCGCCAACCACGGCGCAATGGCGCGCCAGGCTTGTGCCGACCAAGGAAACCCGTGAATCAAAACAATCGGCTCGCCGGCACCTATTGCGCCCCAGGCCACCGATTGTCCATTGTAGTAAAACCGCTCATCCAGCTGTAACATGTGAGGCACCTTAACAAGAGTAGTTATATAGCTATATTGCTATATTACGATTGCTATGACGAAAAGAAACGACCAAGTCAAGGCTCTTGCCAATGACACCCGGCTGGAGATGCTCCGGCTGTTGGATGATCCTGCCGCTCATTTCTCAATGCAGGAATCGGCGGACCCGGTTGAAATGGGTGTATGTGTTCAGCTGCTGGCGGAGCATTTTGGTGTGAGTCAGCCCACGATGAGCCGACACGTAGAAGTGTTGAGGCGAGCGGAGTTTATCGCCACCAAACGCCATCAGAACTGGACATACTGTTCGCGAAACGAGACTGCTCTTGCGGACTACGCGGAGTGGCTGAAATCGACGTTGAACATCAAGGCGGCGTGACCACAGCGACATTTCGCCAGTCAGTGGAGGATGGCTCGCGCCGGTCCCGCTCATCTGAGCCTGCCATCAAGAGTTCTGACCGGTTGCATCAAGACAATTGGTTTGATTGTCCTTGAGCGCCCCGCCATCATGAGCATTCCAAGACACCAAGGAGACTTGCAATGGACCTGAACGGCAGCTGCCTGTGCGGCCAGATCCGCTACCGTATCACCGGACCGCTTCATGGTGTTCTCAATTGCCATTGCAGCATGTGCCGAAAAGCCCATGGCGCCGCGTTCAGAACCCGGGCGGCGGTGAAGACGGCGGAGTTTGAATGGCTCGCGGGCAGGGATCTGCTCACCGCCTACCAGTCCTCGCCTGGAGAGCACCGGACGTTTTGCTCCAAATGCGGCTCTAACCTCGTCACCCTGTTTGACAACAATCCGGACTGGTTGGGCTTTCCGTTGGGTACGCTGGATGATGACCCTGGTGCAAAGCCGGCGTTTCACGTGTTCGTGGGATCAAAAGCGCCGTGGCACGATATCAGCGATGATTTGCCCCAGTGGGAAACCGTGCCGCAGAACTGAGGCCTTCTCACGCCTTCTTGATGATGACCTCTGCATATTGGGACGACACAGACATGGTGCCGTCCGTAGCGGTGTTCATCTGATCGATCACATCCAGAATATCGTTCGCCAGAGCGGCTTCGCCTTCTGGCCCCACGACCTGGAAGGCCCGCTTGGTGAGGCCGTAATGTTCGCGGAAGAAGTCGAGGTAGAACTCCGGTGAGGGGAAGCGGAACGTATAGGTTTTCAGCGTGGTGTCGATCCAGCTGGCGGCCGGGCCGAAATGCTCACCGATGAACTCCGGCTTGCCCCAGTTGGCGGGCGCCTTGAAGGAGGAGGGTGCGGACATGTGCCGGCCGATGGTGGGGCACAAGCGCCCGATGAAGCTGGCGGGAGTCCAGTTTGCCAGAGCAATCGTGCCGCCCGGCTTGCAGACCCGCACCAGCTCGCTGGCGGCCCTGGCCTGATCGGGCGCAAACATGACGCCGAAGGTGGAGACCACCCCGTCAAAGCTTGCATCGGCAAACGGCAGGTTCTGCGCATCCGCCACCTGGAAAGCGACATTGAGGCCTTCGGCTTTGGCCCGGATGCGACCGTGGTCCAAAAAGCGGTCCACATAGTCCGTGGAGAGCACGTCGCACCAGCGCTTGGCGAACGCCAGAGTGGCGTTGCCGTTACCGGCGGCCACATCGAGCCCTTTTGAGCCCGGGCGGAAGTCTGCTCTTTCGGCCAAGAGTTCGCCGACAATCTGGAGACGGATGCCGATTTGGGAATAGTCGGCCGAGGTCCAGGACTTGTTCAGCTTGGCATTGATTTTCTCATAGTCGGGGAGCTGGTCCCTTGGGATATGTATAGTCATATTCTTCTCCTTGTCCCGTCAGGCGGCCCGGCGGTTCAGGCTGTTGGTGAGGTGATCGGCGAGATCGGCCGCATCATCGGCCACGCCGTCAATATATGAAGATTTGCGGCGGCGCATGAACGGCAGACCCATCACATAGAGGCCGTCCACATCGCTGGCGATGCCGCCATCGTGGCGCAGAGCGCCCTTGCGGTCGAAGACCGGCAGATGGAGCCAAGAGTAATCGGGCTTGTAGCCCGTGGCCCAGATGATCGTCTTGATGTTCTCGTCCTGCAGCTTGAGAGACAGGGGCGTCCCGTCCTCTATCCGGGTTTCGGAGAACCGGTGAGCCGGGTCAAACTCTTCTGAGCGGCCGGTGGCAGAAACCCATTCATCGACATTTTCCAGGAGCCGGTTCATCTTCAAATCGGCCAGCATGCAGTGATTGCGCAAAGCGCCGGAGAAGAGGGCAGTGCCCTCCCGCAGGCCTTGCAGACGTCCAACGACCCGGATGCCGGTGTCCTGCAGGCTATTGAGATCAATGTTGCAGCGATCATCGGAGCCCATAAGCTGCAAAGACGCCACTTTGCGCGCGCGTTTGAGATCTTCCACTTCCATATAGTGGGTGTCCATCAGACCGGTCTCGTTCATCCACCAGCAAATGTCCCGGCCGCGGTAGACGCGCGGCAGGCGCACGTGTTCGCCGGTGCTGAGCGTGACGTGATGGCCTGCAGCTTGGATTTCCTTGGCCAACTGAGCACCGCTTGCCGATGCGCCAACGACGAGGACGCCGCCGTTTTCCAATTGGCTCGGGCGCTTGTAGTCCATGAGGCTCAAGCTGGTGATGCCCGCGGGCACCTCTTTATCCAGCGCCGGGACATTCGCCACAGAGCAAGCCCCTGTGGCGGCGACGACGGTGCTGCAGAACCAGTCGCCCTTGGTGGTTTCCACGTGGTATCCACCCTCAGTGGCCGTCACAGCAAGCACATGTGCATGGGTTTCCACCGGCGCGCCCGCAAAGGCCGCATAGCCGTCCAGGAACTCAGCCACATCCGCTGCGGCCATGTAGCCGTCCGGATCCGGCCCGCGATAGCGGTAGCCGTCCAGACGGGTCTGCCAATTGGGCGTCAGCAGCCTCAGGCTGTCCCAGCGCTCGGAGCGCCAGGACTGAGCAATGTCACCGCGCTCCAGGACCACATGGTCCACGGAGCGCGCTGAGAGTTGTTTGCTGAAAGCAAGCCCGGACTGGCCGGCGCCAATAATGACGGTCGTGGTCGTTTTCATAACGCTTGCTCCCAGAGGTTTCGCGTCAGCCAACAGTGACGAACACGTTGGTGGGGTTGGTGATAATGTCGAAGACGGCTGAGCGCTTCTGGGACTGAGCCACGAGCGCTTTGATGTCTTCGTCGCTGGCCTCAGCGTCGACCTTGAAGTTGACCTGGATGGTGCCGAAGCCGTTGCGCACATCTTCATCGATGCCGAGAATACCTTGCAGATCCATGTCGCCCTCGATGGTGGCGGTGACGGAGTTCAGCTGGATATCCCGGTTCTGTGCGATGGTCGCCACACCGGCGGTGAGGCAGCCGGCAAGACCAGACAGCACCAGCTCCACCGGAGTGGGGGCGTTGTCTTCTGCAGCGAACAGTTCGGGGTGATCGGTGTCCACGGTGAAGGTTTTGCCGCGGGACTGCTCTTCTCCGAGGCCGAAGAAGGTGTCGATTTTCGTGGTGGTGTGGGTGCCGTTGACCCATTCGGCGCTGGCGCGCCACTTGAATTGAGCCGCTTCAGGGGTCGCATCCAGGGCTTCCTTGGCGCCCAACAGGGCTTCTACGTCGACGCCGTTGTCTACGCCGGCGGCGTTGGTCATTGTGTTTGTCATTTCTGTCGTTCCTCATATGCGTGAGCGGAATGGCAGTCGCCTGCCTTGCACAGAGGAGATAATCGCCCGCTGTTTCAGGTTGATGTCCTAAAGCGGGGCATCGCGTTTCAATTGTTTCATGGGCGCCTACGCTCAGCAGCAGGCTCGGATGTCGGGATGATTGCCGCAGCAATCATTGAGCAGAAACGAGATCAACCCACCCCAAGCCTGGAAGTTTGCGCGGTAAATGATGTGACGCGATTTTCGCTCTGAAGAGATCAAGCCCGCCTGCTCCAATGCGGACAAATGGAACGAGGCACGCGACGAACTGGCCTGAACCCGGGCGCCGACGTCGCCGGCCGATGCCCCTGCATCGCCGCACTGAACCAGATAGCGGACCACCTGCAGCCGGGTCTCCTGGGAGAGGGCGGAGAACATGGAAAGGGCAGCTTTTTCATTCATATCTCAATATCTCTTGAAATGTTGAGAAATATATCATATACGCCCGTTGAAAGGATCGTGCAATGAAAGTCATCAGCTTCAAGATTTGCCCCTTCGTGCAACGGGTGACGGCGTTGTTGGAGGCCAAAGACATTCCTTACCAGATCGAGTTCATCAGCTTGAGCGAAAAGCCTGAATGGTTCTTGGACATGTCGCCCAACGGGCAAGTGCCGGTGCTGATCACCGATGAAGGCCGGGCCCTTTTTGAAAGCGATGCGATTGTGGAGTATCTGGAAGAGGCATATCCCGCCCTGCAGCCCGGTCTTTCGCCCGAAGACAGGGCCATCAACAGGGCTTGGAGCTATCTTGCCTCAAAGAACTACCTGGTGCAGTGCGGCGCGCAACGCAGTCCTGATGAGGATGCCTTGCAAGAGCGCAGCGCCAGGCTGGGACAGGCGTTTGACCGCATGGAGGCCCAATTGGGTGAGGGCCCCTACTTTGGGGGCGAGATGCTCGGCATGGTCGACATTGCCTGGCTGCCGCTCCTGCACCGTGCAGACATTGTTTTCCAGCACTCCGGCTATGATTTTGTGGGCGCGCGCCCGCGACTGAAAGCGTGGCAGGGCAGGCTACTGAGAGACGATCTGGCGGCGCGGTCTGTGGCGCCGGATTTCGTTGAGGTGTTCTCGGCGTTTTATCTGTCAGACGAGACTTTCCTTGGACGAGGGCAAAGGGTGGAACGCTGCTGCGTCAACCAGGCGTCCCCTGCGGGGTCGTGTTGTTGAGCATTCGCTAACGCGGATGCTCGGACACGGGGAGGTGGCAGAAGCTGAAGAAAGCCTCTGTGCACCCCTCGCGTGTCCGTGGCAGCCCTCTGCATCACATTATTTGGCCATGCAGCGGCTGTACTTGGTCCACCAGTAGTGGCTGTCGGACCATTGTGCTCTTTTGCGCAGGAAGTCGCAGCGCTGAGTGTCGTCATACTCCACATTCTTGTAACCGCTGCCGAAGCCGTAGGTGCCGCCATCGCCACCACCGCCGCCGCCGCCGCCGCCACCACCGCCGCCACCGCCACCACCGCCGGGTGCTGCTTGGCCCAGCGCGGTTGCGGGCGCGGCCAGGATCATCAGAGCGGTTGCTGCTGCTGCGAAGATTTTGCTGTTCTTGGTCATTGTCTTGGTTCCTCTCGAAGTTGTAGGGCCGCTGGTGCTGATGTGTGTGCGCGGCGTTGATGAGGAACACTATGAGAGGGCGTTGTATCGGTACGATTTCTGAAATCGGGGTTTAGGGTATCAATTGTTGGCCAGTGTGTTTCGATTGTTTCAGGCTGATGCGTCGGTCGGTGCGTAGTGGGTGGGGTCCAAGGTTGACGGGCGCCCGTCCAAGTCCAAAGCGCTGACGCGGCGCGGCGTTGTGGAGATCACCTTGCCGCGCCTGATCACGTAAAGCCGTGGCGGCTTCAAGCGGATCGCCTCCACCGGATCGCTTGCCTGCAGGATGACCATGTCCGCCTGACAGCCCGGCTCCAGGCCATAACCCTC
Source organism: Pseudomonadota bacterium (assembly GCA_039180225.1). GTDB lineage: Bacteria > Pseudomonadota > Alphaproteobacteria > Rhizobiales > CAJQND01 > JAAEUE01. Next base: position 11,232 of record JBCDDQ010000013.1, on the reverse strand, counting down.
CAGTCCCAACACGCGAGCCGGCGCCTCGGTTATCGCACTGAAGCACCAGGCCATGTCTTCCCGGCTTGTGAGCTGGGCCACATGCAGTGCCATATGGGCCACTTCCAGCATGTCTGCTTGACCAAGAGAATACCAGGGGTCCATGACGCAGTCTGAACCGAAGGCCACCGGCACGCCATAGCTGCGCAGCTCCGGCACTCGCGTCATGCCCCGGCGCTTAGGGTATGTGTCGTGCCGACCTTGGATGACGATGTTGATGAGCGGGTTGGGGATGGCGGCAACACCGGCCTCTTCCATCAACGGCAGAAGCTTGGAGACGTAGTAATTGTCCATGGAATGCATGGATGTCAGATGAGACCCGGCCACCCGGCCCTGAAGACCCAGCCGCTGAGCCTGATAGGCAAGGGTCTCGATGTGCCGGGACAGGGGGTCGTCCGTCTCATCACAGTGCATATCCACGCGCAGGCCCCGTTCTGCGGCGATCTTGCAAAGGGCTTTAACGCTGGCAGCGCCATCGGCCATGGTGCGCTCGAAATGCGGGATGCCGCCAACCACGTCCACCCCAAGATCGAGCGCGCGCAAGAGGTTTTGCTCTGCGGTGGGTGAGCGGTAGAGGCCGTCTTGCGGGAATGCCACGAGCTGCAGGTCAATGTATGCGGCCACTTTGGATCTGACATCGAGCAGGGCCTCAACGCCCTTCAGCTCGTCATCACACACGTCCACATGGCTCCTGATGGCCAGCAGGCCCTGAGAAACCGCCAAGTCGCAATAGCGCAGGGCGCGCTCGACAATCTCTTCGACCGTTTGCAGGGGCTTCAATTCGCCCCACAGAGAAATGCCTTCCAGCAAGGTGCCGGACAGGTTGAGCCGGGGACGGCCGAGCGAAAGGGTAGCGTCCATGTGGAAGTGGGGATCCACAAAGGGCGGGGAGACCAACATGCCCTCCGCTTCAATGACTGTCGCCGCTTCGGCCTCAAGGTTCGGTTCAACGGTGACGATCTTGCCGTCGCGCGCGGCGATATCCATGCCGCCGCGCCCATCGGGCAAGGTGGCGCCTCGTATGATCAGTTCAAAGCTCATGGGGTTCTGCTCCTGCTTACCGCTGTCCTTTGAACCATGGGGTCAGCAGCGCTCTTGGATAATCCGCCCCGCGCGCGGCGATGACAAGGGCGATGATCGACAACACGTAAGGGGCCATGAGGAAGATTTCACCGGGCACCACCGCGCCCACTTCGGTCTGCAGGCGCACCTGATAGGCTTCAAACGCCCCGAACAGAAGGGCGCCCAGCAAGGCCTTCTTCGGCCGCCAGGACGCAAAGACCGTGAGCGCAATGCAGATCCAGCCGCGCCCGTTCACCATGCCGAAGAAAAAGGCGTCAAACGCCGCCATTGTCAAAAACGCACCCCCAATCGCCATCAATGCAGAGCCGGCCATAACCGCACCGATCCTCAGGCCATAGACGGACAGGCCCTGGCTGTCGACGGAGGAAGGGTTGTCACCCACCGCACGAATGGCAAGCCCTAAGGGTGTGCGGGCCATGACCCAGGCGACGAAGAAGACCAGCGCAATCGCGATGTAGGTCATCACCGTATGCTGGAAGAGAGCGGGGCCGAAGAACGGAATGTCTGACAGGAGCGGAACATTCAGCGGCTGGAACGGCTCGATGCGGGGCGGTGATGTGACGTCAGGCAAAGCGGTGCGGTAGGTGAAGTAGGCCGCGCTGGTGGCCAGCATGGTGACACCGATGCCGGAGACATGCTGCGAGAGCCCCAAGGGCACGGTCAAGATGGCATGGATGAGGCCGATCATTGCCCCCACCATGGCGGCCACAAGAATCCCGCCGAAGAGGCCTGCGCCCAGCCAAACGGCCATCCAGCCGGCCATGGCGCCGGCAGTGAATATGCCTTCAATGCCTAAGTTGAGCACACCAGCCCGCTCGCAGATGAGGGCACCCAGGGTGCCGAAGATGAGCGGTGTGGCAATGCGGATGGCGGCCGCCCAGAAGTTTGCTGACAGGAAGATCTCCAGGAACTCCATGGTGTCAGGCCTCCCCGCCCCGAAGACCCAGCCAGCGGATGCGGTAGCGGATCGAGAACCCCGTCACCAGAACGGAGAGCAAGGCGAGCGCAACCACCAGGTCGGCCAGATAGCTGGAGACGCCGATGGCGCGGCTCATGGAATCAGCGCCAACGAAGACGCCGGCAATGAAGATTGAAGAGATCACAACGCCCACCGGCGAGAGCCTGGCCAACATGGCGACCACGATCCCGGCATAACCGAAGCCAGGCGAGATGTCGGAGGTGAGATAGCCCTTCAGTCCGATCACTTCGCTGGTGCCGGCGAGGCCTGCCAGAGCCCCGGAGATGGCTGCAGCCTTCAGCATGGTGCCGTTGACCGAGATCCCGGCATGGCGTGCTGCGTCCGGGTTCTCGCCCACGGCTCTTAACTCAAAGCCGAGCACGGTGTGGCGCATGATGATGGTGATCACCGCCGCTGCCGCCAGGCTCACAAGCAGGCCCGCGTGCACCCGGTATTTCTCGAACAGGGCAGGCAGTGTGGCTTCATCCACGATGGGTTCAGATTGCGGCCAACCCAAAGACATGGGATCCTTCAGCCAACCCTGGAGGGCCATTTGCACGAAGAGGAGGATGATGAAGTTTAACAGAAGCGTGGTGACCACCTCATCGGTCTTGAAGCGTGTCTTCAGATAAGCCGGCCCAATGAGGCCAATGGCGCCCGCCGAGGCGCCGGCGAAGAGCACCAGCGGCACCACCACCCAGGCGGGGCCCGACACCAGGCCTGTGCCCACAATCACGGCCGCCAGTGCGCCCAGGTAAAACTGGCCCTCGCCGCCAATGTTCCAGAGCTTGGCGCGGAAGGCGACCGCCGCCGCAAGCCCGGTGAGGATCAGCGGCGTGGCGCGGGTCAGCGTCTCAGAAAAGGCGAACGCCGACCCGAAGGCTCCCTTGACCATCAGCCCATAGGCCTCAAACAGATTCTGCCCGGCCGCCAATAGAGGGATGGCAGCGAGCATCAGGGCGCACACAACCGCGGCAAACGGGGCCAAGAGGGCCAGGGCGCGCGAGGGCGCGGTGCGGGGTTCAAGGCGGATCATGAGGCATTGGCCTCCGCGCCGTGGCCCGCCATCATGAGACCCACGGCGGCCCGGTCGAGCGCATCGGTCGGGCCGGCATGGTCAAGATTGCCTGCGTGGATCACATAGATCTGGTCGGTGAGGGTGAAGAGTTCATCAAGGTCTTCGGAGATCAAGATCACGGCCGCATCGCGTTCGCGCGCGGCGAGCAGGCGCTTGTGCACCTCGGTTTGGGCTCCCACGTCCAGCCCCCGTGTGGGCTGGTTGGCCAGAATGAGCTTTGGTTCATTCTCCAGAACCCGCGCCAGAATGAGCTTCTGCATGTTGCCGCCCGACAGCAGGCGCGCCGGCGCGTCCGGGCCGGAGCAGCGGATATCGAACGCATCGATCGCCTCCAGCGCGTGGGTCTGGAAGCCCTTGAAACGCAAGAACCCGTTTTGTGAGAAGCGTTCGTCTTTTAAGGTTTCAATGGCCAGGTTTTCCGCAATGGTCATGGCGCCCACCACGCCGTCATGGTGGCGGTCCTCGGGGATCCGGCCGATACCAGCCGACATGAATGTGCGAGGAGAGAATGTGGTGACCTGCTCGCCGCAGAACTCAACCCGACCCGCTTCAGGCTCCACCAGCCCTGAGATCAATGCGGCCAGGGCCGTTTGCCCATTGCCGGCCACGCCTGCAATGCCCACGACTTCGCGTTCGTGCACCTGCATGGAGACCGCATGCAAGGTGCGCCGGGCATCGCTGCCCCCCACCTGCACCTGGTCAAGCTTCAGGACGATGTTGCCCGGGCTCATGGGCGTGCGCTGGCTGGCCGGAACGTCGCGGCCCACCATCAATTCGGCGATCTTGCCACGGTCCGCGGCCTCCGTTTGAAGTTCGCCCACCAGGACACCGCCGCGCAGAACCGCAATGCGGTGAGAGGCGGCCAGCACTTCGTGCAGCTTGTGGGAGATGAAGATCACCGTGAGGCCCGCTGCAGCCAGCTTTTCGATCACCTGGAACAGACCTTCTGATTCCTGCGGGGTCAGCACAGCGGTCGGCTCATCCAGCACCAGGATCCGGGCATCGCGGAAGAGGGCCTTCAATATCTCCACCCGCTGCTTTTCCCCCACGGTCAGGGAAGACACCGGCGTGTCGAGATCAACCGCGAGGCCGCTGTCGGTGATGATCTTTTCCACCTTTGCCCGGGCGGCGCTCCGCCCTCGGGCGAGGCCAAAGATGCGCTCCACACCCAACAGGATGTTCTCAAGCCCGGTGAGGTTCTCCGCCAGGGTGAAATGCTGGTGCACCATGCCGATGCCCGCATCAAGAGCGGCCTGGGGCGAGCCCGGCGGCAGTTGTTCCAGTGCGCCGGCCTCACCCGCCACCTGAATCTCGCCCTCGTCGGCCACATAGTGACCGAACAGAATGTTCATTAAGGTGGTCTTGCCGGCACCGTTTTCCCCCAGCAATGCCATCACGTCGCCCCGGTGGAGAGTGAGCGAGACATTCTCGTTGGCGGTGAGGGCGCCAAAGCGCTTGGTGATGCCCGCAATCTTCAAGACCACGGGCGCAAGCTCTTGGTGAGCTTGCGCCTCTTGGGTTTGGCCGGCCAAAGAACTAGCCGTCGGACTTTGGTTCTTCGTCGTTGATCTTCACGGTGAAGGCGCCGCTCAGGATTTCCTTCTCCTTGGTTTTCACGGCAGCCACCATTTCGGCAGACACCAGCTTGTCGTCATAAACGAGGCTGCCGCCGCCATGCTCCATGAAGCTGTAGACGCCGTAATCCTCAGCCTTGAACGTGCCGCCCTTCACAGCGGCAATGGCTTTATCGATGGTGGGTTCCATGTGCCAGATGGCGCTGGCGAGGATTGTGCCCGGATAGTCACCGGCCGTGTCGATCACGTTGCCGATCGCCTTGATGCCCCGCTCCTTGGCCGCATCGGACACGCCGAAGCGCTCCGCGTACATCACGTCGGCACCCTTGTCGATCATGGCAAAGGCGCTCTCTTTGGCCTTGGGCGGGTCGTACCAGGAATTGATGAAGGTCACCAGGAACTTGGCGTTTGGGTTCACAGAACGGGCACCGTCCATAAACGCGTGCATCAGGCGATTGACCTCCGGGATGGCGAAACCGCCCACCATGCCAATCAGATTGGACTTGGTTTCTGCACCGGCGATCATGCCTGTGAGATAGCTCGGTTCATGAATGAAGTTGTCGAACACTGAGAAATTAGGCTCAGCCGGTTTGAAGGACGATCCCAAAAGCATGGCCACCTTGGGATAGTTCTTGGCCACTTTGCGCGCCGCACGCTCTACGGCAAAGGCCTCGCCGACAATCAGCTGAACACCCTTTTCGGCATATTCGCGCATGACCCGCTCATAGTCGGTGTTGGCGACGTTTTCGGACCACTCATAGGTGATGTCGCCCCGCCCCTTTGCGGCGTTCAGGGCCTTGTGGATGCGTCCCACCCATTGCTGCTCCACCGGCACCGTATAGATCGCGGCGACCTTCAGCTCATCTGCGGCGGCGGCCGGCAGAACGCCCATGGCGGCCGCGCTGGCGGCGCCGGCCAGAACCGTGCGCCGGGACAGGATAATTGATTTTTGCTTGCTCATCTTGTTCTCCGTTTTGATGAGCGGCGGCGCGCGTTGTCAGTGAAGGTACCCGGCACTTAACACTGCATGCCCCAACGCAGGGCCACCGCTTGGCCTCCCTTTCGCCGAAAGGGTGTCTTGGGGCGTTTAGTCTGGGGCCAAAGGCAGTCCGGCGTCAAACCCGGTGCGCGCTTAGATCACAGAATTCTTTTGCTCTAAAGGTAATGGAGGCGCGCTTCGCGCTTTTCAGCCGCTGCGGTTTCCTCAGCTTCCAGAGCGTCCAGATCGGTGCCGCTGAGCTCAGCGAAGTGGGCCTGGTTGGGGCAGAACCCGGCGTGAGAGAGGGTGAGGTTGGGGCCCTTCAGCCAGCGCTTGCAGGCGCGCGTTTGCGCACATGCAGCACAGGCCCGGGCCATATCAACCTCCCGCCAGTGTTCCTTGCTGATGTCGCTGGGCTGCAGTCCGTAGGCGGCGGCCATTGCATGCATGCGTTCGGCGATGTTGGAGGCGCCTGAGGCCATCTGCAGGAGATCCCCTCTGTCAGCGCCAAGGTCAGCCCATCCGTATGAGGGCATGCTCTTCAGAAAGTCAGCATCCTGTTGCTGCTTGAGCCATAGTTTTACTGACCTGACCAATCCGCTCATGAACATTCCTCGCGTCATCTGACTTGGGTACAGATGAAAGACTAGGGATCCGGCTGCAATTGCGCTTTGATCTGGATCAAGCCGGGCGTGTTCGCTCTTGGGTATGCTTCAGGGCAAAGAGAGGAAACAAGCCGATGTTCAAACTGTTCGAACCCAAATGCCAGGAGTGCCCGGAAATAGGCCAATACGTGCGTCTCGATCAAACCGAAGCGGAGTGCCGGGCCAGCCATGGCTGTCAGCAGGCATTTTGCCCTCTGCGGACTGACCTTAAGCCTCAGGGGCTCGATGACCTGATGGTGCGCAACAGAACGGCCTGAATCCGGGCCTATTCGGCCGGCGCTCCGGTGCCGCGCAGCTCTTCGTCCAGCTGCTGTCCGGCCTTGGCACGAGGTGGCGAGAAGGGTGCGATCAGGACATAGAACGCCGGCGTCACCAAAAGCGTGAAGAGCCCGGCCATGCCCAGGCCACCAAACACCACCCAGCCGATGGCCCCGCGGGCCTCAGCCCCAGCACCGCTGCCGAGGATCAGTGGCAGGCCGGCGAGCACGGTTGAAAACATGGTCATAGCAATGGGTCTCAACCGCACGATAGACGCCTCACGCACGGCCTCAGCCACACCCCGGCCCTGCTCGCGCAACTGATCGGCGAACTCCACCATCAAAATGGCGTTCTTGGCCATAATGCCGATCAGCATCAATATGCCGATCTGACTGTAGATGTTGATGGAGATGCCGGTGAACGTCAGCGCGAAGATCGCAGCACAGACACCGAACGGCACCGTCAGCAGCACCACCAGTGCGCTCGTGATGCTCTCAAACTGGGCCACCAGCACCAGAAAGACGATCACCAGGGCGATCAGATAGGTGATCTGAACCCCATAGGAGGTTTCGTTGAGCGCCGCAGCCTCGTCAAGGAACAGGAGGCCAATCCCCGGCGGCAGGCTCTTGTCCGCCTCCGTCTGCACAGCGTCCACCGCCTGGCGGAGGGAATAGCCGTCAACGCCATCGCCGAAAATCTCCACCGCGCGGCGTTGGCCATGGCGGTCAAGTTCGGCGGCCACGGCATATTCTCTGAAGCTCACAAGCTGAGAGAGGGGAACGAGGCGGCCGCTGGACGAGGTTACGTAAAGGCTTGTGAGATCGGACGGATCGTCAATGGCGCCTGCACTGGCTTGCAGGATAACCGGCACCCGTTCATCGTTGATCGAGAGCTCGGCCACTTCCGAATTGTCCACCAGGGTGCGCAGCGTGGTTCCCAAGGTTTCCAGAGGCACGCCCAGGTCTGTCGCCCGGCGCCGGTCGATCGTCACGGAGATCTGTGGCTGGGTGGCCCGGAACTCAACCCGCAGGTTCTGGACCTGAGGCACGTTCTGCTCCAGCGCAATCACGAAGGCGTCCGCCGCACCGGCTATGGTCTCGTAGTTTGAGCCGGTGAGCGCAAAGCGGATGCCCCCTCCGGCATTGCGCAGCCCGAGGCTGTTGCTCCGCCGCATACGGGCGCGGGCGCCTGGGATTTTGCGCAACTGCTTGTTTACCGCAGAGGCAATCTCGCCTTCTGATATGGTGCGCTCGGACCAGTCAATCAGCGGCGCATCTATCTGCCCCCGGTTGGGGTCGTAGCGTCCGGTGATGGTGAAGAGGCCTTTGGCGACGCCCTGGTTCACATAGGGCTGCAGAATGGCCTCAACCTTCTCGACCTGCCGGTCCGTATAGTCGAGCCCTGTGCCGTCAGGCCCGGTCAGGAACACGGACACCAGGCCGCGATCTTCCTCCGGCACCAATTCTTCGCCGAGATTCTCATAGGCAATCAGGGCGCCGGCAATCACCAGGCTGCAAAGCCCCAGAACCACCAATGGCGCGGCCAAGATCTTGTCGAGGAGGCGCGTATAGGTGCGGGCGGCGAGACCGGGCTGTGCCGGGTGCGCCGCAGTGCGCGGCATCCGGGTGAGGCGTGAGGCCATCATTGGCACGGCGGTGAGGGCGACGAACGAGGAAATGCACACCGCAACCGCCAAGACGAAGCCGAATTCGCTGAACAGCCGGCCGGCCTGCGACGGCAAGAACGAGATGGGCGCGAACACGGAGATCAATGTGGCTGTTGTGGCGATCACCGCAAAGAATACCTGGCGGGTGCCGAGCACGGCGGCCGCGCGCGGCAGCAAGCCCAGTTGGCGCTGGCGCTGGATGTTCTCCAAAACCACGATTGCGTCGTCCACCACCAGTCCGGTGGCCAGCACCAGGGCGAGGAGCGTGATGAGGTTGAGAGAGAAACCCAGCAGCCAAATGGCGGCAACCGTGCCGATGAGCGCCACGGGGATCGCCACCGCCGGGATGAGCGCGGCGCGCATCTGTCCGATGAACAGCGCGATCACCACCACAACGATGAGCACCGCCATGGAGAGGCTGATCAGCACCTCGGTGATGGCGCCGCGGATGAAGATGGCATCATCCATTGTCACGGCGATGTCGGCCGCCTTCAGTCTGGTGTTCAGCCGGTCCACAGCGCGCCCGATATCGCCGGAAATCTGAACCGTGTTGGATTGAGCCCGGCGGATCACGCCCAGGCTGATGACCCCGCGGCCATTGTGGCGGACGATGCTTTCAGGATCGTCGGGTGAAAAGAATACATGACCGATATCGCGAATGCGCACCGGATCGCGGATCACCAGTTGCTCTATCGCGTCAGGCCGGGTCACGGACGTGTTGGCGCGAACCAGCACCTCCTGCTCATCGGATTTGAAGCTGCCGGCAGGGATGTCAAAATCGGCGCTTTGCAGGACGGTCACCACATCGGATACCGAGAGCTTGTACCCGGCGAGCCGCAGCGGATCGATCACCACCCTCAACACTCTTTTCCGCTCGCCGAACACCGTCACATCGGCGACGCCCTCAATGGCGGTGAGTTCGGGGATGATATCTTTGTCCACCAGACGGCTGAGTGCATCAATGGAGAGCTGATCACTCGAAACCGCAAGACGCACAACGGCGCTTGCGTCGGCATCTGCTTTGACCACGAACAGGTTCTCGATACCCTGGGGCAGCAGCCTGCGCACCCGGCTTACCGCCTCGCGCACCTCATTGGCAGCGTCAACCAGATCGGTGGATGGGCGGAAAAAGGCGCGCATCCGAAAGTTGTTTTCCTCACTGGAGGAGCGCACTTCCACCACGCCATTGACCCGGGCCACCGCCCCTTCGATGACGCTGGTCACTTCCGCATCAATGGTCTCCGGCGAGCCGCCGGGCAATTCGGCGCGCACGGTCACCACCGGCCGGTCAATGTCCGGCAGCTCGCGCACTTCAACGCCGAAAATAGCGCCCAGACCGGCCACAATGATCAGCAGATTCATAACAATCGCCAGATAGGGCCGGCGCACGCTTAAGCCTGGAAGATCGTTGGCCTTTTCCACGGCGGCTTAGCCTTCCTTGCTGGATTTCGGTTTCGCGGAAATGTCTTCTGCCGGCTTGGGGGCCTCTTCTCCGGCGCGTTCGAACTTCACCTTGCGTCCTGGCCTGAGGCGCTGGACCCCCTCTACAATCACCTGGTCACCGGGTTTGACGGCTCCATCCACCAGCACCACCGCGTTGAGGCGCTTTATGGTGGTCACCAGGACTTTCTGAGCCGCGCCGTCTTGAACGGTCCAGATGAAACTCTCCCCTTTTCGCCACTGCAAGGAGAGCTCCGGGACCGAGGCGTAGGTTTTGCCGGGCAGCAGCAATTCCACCACAAAGGACATGCCTGGGCGCAGGACATCCCGCTCGTTCGGAATGATGGCACGGACTGTGACCGTGCGCGATACCGGATCTATGCGGCTGTCGATATACTGAACCTTGCCGGCAAAACGCGTGCGCTCATGACTGGGGGTGACCGCAGCAACATTGTCGCCGGGTTTGAGGCGGGCGGAGTAGCGCTCAGGAACCTCAAATTCCACCAACAGCTCGGCGCGCATATCAAATGAGGCAATAGGGGTGTCGGCTGTGACACGGTCACCTGCTTCTGCCTTAGGAAGCCCCAAGACGCCATCAAACGGCGCCACAATGGTGAGGTCCCGAAGCGCCTCTTGCGCCTGATTGAGCTCAAGTTCGGCGCGTTCGGCCACCACCGTGGCATCGTCTACATTCGCGCTGGAGTTTACGCGGTTGCGCTTCAGAAGCTTGGCCCGTTCCAAAAGGCGGCGTGCTTCTTCCAGCCGCTTTTCGGCAATTTGCACGGCCAAGGCGGCCTGCTTGCTGTCGAGCTCGAAGATTGTTTGTCCAGCTTTGACCCTGGCCCCGGCACGCTGCTGAAAGGTGACAATCACGCCGTCGCTCTTGGCGTGGAGCATGACTGAGCGGCGTGCTCTGGCGGTGCCCACCGCGGTGATGAGTTCATCGTTTCGCGCTTCGCCCACGCCAGCAACAATGACCGGCACAGACTGGCCGGCGCGCCTTTGCGCCTTGCCGGAGGCTTGCTTTGCCTCAGAGCCCGTCCATTGCGCGATCGTGGAGCTGACCTCAGCGCGGCTGTGCCAGAGGAGGCCGCCGCCGGCCAGAATGATGGCCATAAGCACGAATTGCAGCCATAAGGGAACAGATTTGCTCACACTCTTGTGTTCCTGCTTTCAGCCCCGCCACTTTGCCGGGCGTAAGGTTATCTTATCACACGTCAAAGCTGGCGAAACAGGACAAGATCGCTTGAATGCGATGTGATTAGGTGATACAAGCGCCCGGGTTTATTCTTAAAATATCAATAAATTCAAAAGTTTAAATGAAAATCGTTGATCTGTTGCGCAATCTGCGCCGCAACGATTGAACAAGGGATGAGAGCCAAATGCCAGGTGTCGAAGATCTGAAGGGGCTGTTCACGCCGGTTTTGACGCCCTTCACCGCAGGCTATGAGGTCGATCAGGGCCGTTATGTGAAGTTCTGCAAATGGGTGGT
>JBCDDQ010000012.1:0-28288 GCA_039180225.1 Pseudomonadota bacterium | reverse complement strand
TCTCGTACGTTGTGATCCGTAATAAGCACCCCGATTCCCCGATCTGTGAGGTGGTGCACCAAGGCGCGGATATCGCCGATTGCAATTGGGTCAATCCCAGCGAAGGGCTCGTCCAAGAGCATGAATGTAGGTCTTGCCGCCAGGGCTCTCGCGATTTCAACCCGCCGCCGTTCTCCACCAGAGAGTGCCACAGCCGGCGAACTCCGGAGATGCGTAACTGCAAACTCATCTAACAAACCACGCAACACACTTTCGCGCTCATCCTTGTCCGGCTCTACAACCTCAAGCACGGCGCGTATGTTTTCCTCAACGGTTAGGCCGCGAAAGATCGACGGTTCTTGGGGCAGGTAGCCAATGCCGAGACGCGCCCGTTTATACATTGGCAAATGGGTAATATCCTGCCCGTCAAACTCAATGGCCCCTGTGTCGGCGGCAATCAGACCCGTGATCATGTAGAAAACGGTCGTTTTGCCAGCGCCATTAGGACCAAGAAGACCTACGGCTTCACCCCTATGAACAGAAAGGCTGACGCCCCTGACAACCGGCCGCCGTTTGTAGCTCTTTGTGAGCTCGATGGCAGCCAAACCGTCTGAGACCGCTGGACGGGATCTGGGTGCTGGTGCCGGAAACCTTCGCCCCTGGCCCGCGGACCCTTCGGCAGGCCCGGATTCCGCCCGATCTTGCCGATAAGATACCATGTCCGTTTGGTCACTCTGTTCCACTGCATTACCAACCATGTTGATTAATTTTCGGTGAAGCACGCCACTGCCCGTTGCCTCAGGGCCTCGGCATGATCCTACTGCTGCGGGAAGAACTTAGCGCGCACCCGGCCACCCTGCATCCGGCTTTGCCCTGTGGTCAGATTGAGGAACAGTTTGTCCCCTCTCAGCCGCGTTTTGCCCTGCACAACGGTAACATTGCCTCCAATCACCGCCTTATTGGCCTTAACGTCCATTTTTGCCCAGTCCGACGTGATGGTCTGGTTGCCTGATACGATAGTCACCCGGCCCGTCGCGTCAAGGAAGCGCACCTCAGTTTTTTTGGACCCGTTTTGCCGGGTCACCTCCTTATACTTGACCACGAGCTTGTTGGATTTGAGCTTGATCTTGCCGCGAACCGCGTCGACGTTTCCTGTGAACACGGCTGTGTTTTGTTCTTCCAGCAACTCCATGCTGTCTGCCGCAATATCGACGGCAGCTTTCGACCTGGAGCTTGCATCAGACAGATTGGCCCCGATGCCGCTGCCAGACTGGCTTGCCGCTGGCCCTATGGCCATGGCAAGAACCATCAGTCCTGCGCCCACGACCGGCACCAAGTTGGCCGGAATTGCCTGTAGTTTCATTGCCTACTGTGATCCTTTTTTGCTCTGTTCGGGGATGTGGAGCCTCACTCCGTTAAAGAACAGGATGCGCTCACCTGCATCCCACAACTGAACTCCGTTGGCATCGATGACGCCGTCGGAGAATACGACATTAACCGGGCTTTCAGAGCGCAGCCCTTTGTCGGTTAAATCCACCTTGGCTGAATCCGTCTTGGCAGAGTATTTCCCTGTGGAGATCATCCGCACGGTTCCCGTCAGATCCAGTTTCTTTGAGTCCGAAGCGTAAGTGCCTTTATCGGCCGTCATCACCACCACATCGCCGGATTTCCGCAGTTTCAGCTCACCTTTCACCTCATCCAGATAAACCGTGTCGGGGCGGGTCTCGTCTCGGCGGGCTGATTTTGCGCTCACTGAATAGGGCTGGTTGTTCTTGTCAAAGCCGGTAAACACCGGCGCCAGCATGACGCTTTCTTTTGACGAGATCTCCGCACCCTTGGCTGACTTTGAGGATTGAACCGGTTTGGCCTCCTCTTCAAAGAGCCCGGCTTGGATGAAGAACCACATCACCAGTCCCACGCCTAAGGCCAGGCAGCCAAGACTGATGAATTTGGTGAGGTTACGGTGGTTGTTGTTGCGGCGGCGGGTTGGAACGGTCAGAGGGACGCCCTCCGGCGGAGGGGCCGGTGTGGGAATGCGCAGACTGCCGGGTGTTCTGGCAATTTCCATGTCGCTCTCACACTCACTCTTGATGGCACATTTAAGCGCTCACACTTCAAAAGCGCAAATCAATAAGATGTTTGCTTCTGGACTCTTGCTGCTGTCCTAATGAGCGAATATGTCCTCTTCAGCCCAGCCCGACAGATCCAAGACCACGCGTGTGGGCAGAAAGTCAAAGCATCTTTGCGCCATCTCCGTGCGCTCTTCACGGTCAAGCATTGCGTCCAACCGCTCTTTGATCGCATGCAAATGAAGGACGTCCGAGGCGGCATAATCCTGTTGCGCGGAGGACAGAGTTTTTGCCCCCCAATCGGAGCTTTGCTGCTGCTTCGACATGTCAATATCCAAGAGCTCTCGGCACAGATCCTTCAATCCATGCCGATCGGTATAGGTTCGCGTCAGCTTGGACGCGATTTTTGTGCAATAGAGCGGCGCGGTGTCGATGCCCAGATAGTGCCGAAATGCGGCAACATCAAAACGGGCAAAATGGAAAATCTTGAGCACATCCCGATTGGCCAGAAGGGCCTTCAGATTTGGGCAGTCGTAAGAGGTCCTGTCCAGCTGAACCAGGTGAGCATCGCCATCGCCGGCAGACAGCTGCACAACGCAGAGTTTGTCGCGGAAGGTGTTCAGGCCCAGGGTCTCTGAATCAACAGCAACGGATGCGCCGAAGTCGAGACCGGAGGGCAGGTCGTTTTGATGAACCGTTATGGCCATGCGTACCTTTCACACTCTTGCGCTATCTGCTGGACCGCTCAGTCCACACAGAGCTTCCAAACCAATTACTTAAGTTGCTGATTCTAATTGAATTTCTTGATTTTCCCGAGCCGCGCATTGGTAACAGTTTTTTTCGCGGGATTCAAGCCGGCAATCGAGCGCCTTTTGAGGTCATGTCGGTCCGGAGAGCGGGAAAATCAGTCGAGAGCAAGCGTATCGGACGGCAGCTCTCCGAAGCGGTCTTTGTAGAGTTGGGCAAAGCGGCCGATATTGCTGAAACCCCAGCGATAGGCAACACCGGTTATGGTGTCGCATTTGCCAATCAGATCGATCCGTGCCTTGTCGAGCCGGATCTCACGCAGCACCGATATGGGTGTTTTGTTGCGGAATGTCCTGAATGCGTTCTGAAGGGCGCGGCCGCTGCAGCCCACTTGCTGGGCAAGGACTTCAAGGGTTATTGGCTGGTCTGCATGAGCCATCATATACTCTTCAGCGCGCTTCACATTTCTGGAAACAGGCGTAAATGCGGTCTGCGATTTCATAGGCCTTAGATTGCACTCCAGATTGGACAGCATGGTCGAAGCGATCAAGTCGCAGACCACGCCTTTCATCATGGGGTGCAAGATGTCGGCGGGCCGTCTGCTCAAAACGGTCAGCAAATGCACAAGCAGGTGCTGGAATCCGCTCCCACCGGGCGTTCTCATGTCGAAAATCGGCTTGAATCGGATCTCAGAGGCCACCGCATCGTCAAAATATGTACGTGCCTTTTGCACAACAATGTTTGCCGGGATGAGCATGCCAAAAGCAGATATGCTCGTGCTGTCTGCGCTCGTTCTGGTCCCAGGTCTTATGTGGTACATTCTGGCTTCGTGCTCGTTTCGGGGACGAAGCGTTCCGAAATGGGGGTCCTGAAGATCTGTAACGCCCTTGATCAATAAGCCGGTTCCATAATGGTCTTCGTTGCCGTTAAAGACGCCTTCATAGGCGCATGATGAGCGGTGAGCGGTGAACCGAACACCGTCGACAGCGATTGTCGCTCCTCCAAACAACACGCGATTGGGCTCACCTGTGGACTGGCTTTTGATCTTGTAGCCGTAAATGTCGGATATGTGGCGATCAGCCTCGGCCCACGTCCGGGCGGCGAATGAGCCGTGCGTTCTCTCAAATTCTGAGAGCAAGTGCTCAATGTTCGCCGTTTGGGCCATAGAATGGTGTCCTTCAGCGGGTTTGCCGAAACACGGGTTCGCCAGCGTAGGGCGCGACGTGCTCTGAACCCTCTTACGCGCGGATCAACGCATCCGGGACCGCGCGAATCGAACCGACATTTGCCAGCCCGTGGTCTTGTAATGCTGAACGATATCGAAAAAGATTAAAAAATACGTGATGCGGCCAAACGAGCCCGCCGGCTCAGAATCTTACGGTCGAAGGGGCTGTCCGGCAATTCTCATCGCCGGCCGCCGGGAAGAGTGGCTTTTCGGGGTTTTTGAGAAGGTTGGTGCCCAGGAGAAGACTCGAACTTCCACGACCATTCGGTCACTAGCACCTGAAGCTAGCGCGTCTACCAATTCCGCCACCTGGGCATGTGGCGCAGCACATAGGGTTGTATGGTGTGCCTTGTCAACAGACTTATCGCAAACAAAACACCGTTGAAAGCTGAGCGGGAAACTGTAAAACCGTGTGATACGCGTCTGGCGCACATTCGGGCGCGATCGCCAAGCTTATCGGAGCGCAACCGTGGCAAACGCAAACTCAAACACACTTGTGACACTCATCGGCGGGTCCGGCTTTGTGGGCCGCAATATTGTGAGGGCGCTGGCCAAGGAAGGCTATCGGGTCCGTGTTGCCTGTCGCCGCCCTGATCTGGCCGGCCACCTGCAACCTCTCGGTAATCTGGGCCAAATCCAGATGGTGCAGGCCAATGTGCGCTTTCCGAAGTCGCTCGACGCGGCCTGCAGGGATTCCGATGCGGTGATCAATCTGGTGGGGCTCTTGGCCAATTCCGGCCAGCAAACCTTCCAGGCCTGCCACGTGGCCGGCGCAGAGGCCTGCGCCAAAGCTGCCAAAGCCGCCGGCGCGAGTACGTTTATCCAAATCTCGGCGATCGGCGCCGATCTGGAGGCTGAAGCCAATTATGCCCGCACCAAGGCGGAAGGCGAGCGTGCTGTTCAGGCCGCCTTCCCAGGTGCCGTCATCCTGCGCCCCTCAATCATTTTTGGCCCTGAGGATGGTTTTTTCAATCGATTTGCCGGGATGGCTCGCATTTCGCCTGTCCTCCCGCTGATTGGCGGCGGGCAGACCAAGTTTCAGCCGGTGTTTGCAGGTGATGTGGCCAGTGCGGTCGCCGCCATTTTAGGCGGCAAGGGCGAGCCTGGTCAGATATATGAGCTCGGTGGCCCGGACGTGCTGTCCTTCAGGCAACTGCTGGAGTTTGTGCTCGAGACGATCCACCGCTCGCGGTTGTTGGTTCCGGTGCCCTTCGCCATTGCCAAGCTGAAAGCCATGTTTCTGCAACTGCTGCCCTATGCGCCGCTCACCGTGGATCAGGTCAAATTGCTTGAGCACGACAATGTTGTGAGCGACGCGGCCAAGGTGGAGAACCGCACGCTGGAAGGTCTGGGGATCACGCCGGAGGGGATTGAGGCCATTGCGCCAACCTACCTTGGGCGGTTCCGGCCCAGAGGCCAGTTCGATCAGCTTAACGCTGTTTAGCGTTAAGGCTGCCCCTCATGAAATCACACGCACGGGTCGTCGTCATCGGGGGCGGGGTTGTGGGCTGCTCCGTGCTCTATCATCTCATTAAGCTGGGGTGGAGCGATGTTGTCCTGGTGGAGCGCTCAGAGCTGACCTCCGGTTCCACTTGGCATGCAGCCGGCGGATTTCATACCCTGAACGCCGACACGAACATGGCAGCCCTCCAGGGCTATACCATTCAGCTTTACCGCGAGCTGGAAGAGATTTCCGGTCAATCTTGCGGGCTCCACCATGTGGGCGGTCTGACACTCGCCACCTCCGAAGATCGGATGGACTTCCTCAAAGCCGAGCGGGCCAAGCATCGCTACATGGGCCTGGAGACTGAAATAGTTGGCCCTGAAGAGATCTCCAAGATCTCTCCCATCACCAACACAGAAGGCGTATTGGGTGCCTTATATGACCCTCTGGACGGCCACCTGGATCCCTCAGGCACCACACATGCCTACGCAAAGGCGGCGCGAATGGCAGGGGCGGAGATTGTCCTGCGGAACCCGGTGCTGGAGACCAATAAACGGGCCGACGGCGGCTGGGATGTGGTCACCGAACAGGGCACGATCGTGGCCGAACACGTGGTCAATGCGGCCGGCCTGTGGGGCCGCGAGGTGGGAGCGCTGGCCGGTATCTACCTCCCGCTCCACCCTATGGAGCATCAGTATCTGGTCACCGAAGAGACGCCGGAAGTCTATGAGCGCGCCGAAGAGCTGCCGCATGTGATGGATCCGGAAGGCGAGAGCTATCTGCGCCAGGAAGGCCGCGGACTGGTGATCGGATTCTACGAACAGGCCTGTGAGCACTGGGCCGTTGAGGGCACGCCACTTGAGTTCGGGCATGAGCTTTTGCCTGATAAGCTGGACCGGATCGGCGATGCCCTGAACTTTGCCTTTAAGCGCTATCCGGTGCTGGAGCGGGCGGGCATCAAGCGCATCATTAATGGTCCTTTCAGCTTTGCCCCTGACGGCAATCCGCTGGTTGGCCCGGTGCCGGGTTTGCGCAATTACTGGGCGGCGAACGCGGTCATGGCCGGCTTTTCGCAAGGTGGCGGGGTGGGGCTAACCCTAGCGGAGTGGATGGTGGAAGGCGAGCCGTCGCGCGATGTGTTCGCTATGGATGTGGCCCGGTTCGGGGACTGGGTCACGCCTGGTTATACCCGTGACAAGGTGCGCGAAAACTATCAGCGGCGCTTCTCCATCGGTTATCCCAACGAAGAATTGCCGGCCGCCCGTCCGTTCCAAACCACTCCGGCGTACGGGATCTGGAAAGCCGGGCGCGCTGTTTTCGGCTCCGCCTATGGCATGGAAGCGGTGAACTATTTTGCACCCGACGGAGACAAGCTCTACGAGGAGCCCACATTCCGCCGCTCGAACGCCTTCGGACCCACCGCTGCGGAATGCCGTGCCGTGCGCGAAGCTGTTGGGATCAATGAGATCCACAACTTCGGCAAGTATGAGGTTACCGGGTCTGGGGCCGAAGACTGGCTAGACCGGATCATGGCCGGTCGCATTCCGGCGGAAGGCCGCCTTGCCCTTAGCCCCATGCTGAGCCCAAAGGGCCGGATTATCGGGGATTTCACCATCACCAAGCTGGGCGCAGAAGTATTCCGCCTCACGGCCTCTTTCGGGGCTCAGGCCAATCATATGCGCTGGTTCACCGAGCACCTGCCAGGTGATGGCAGCGTGCATGTGGACAATATTTCCACCCGTCAAATCGGATTTCAGATTGCCGGCGCAAACGCGCGCGAGCTTCTGGCGCGGACAACCGCTTCAGATGTCTCCAATGCGGCCTTTCCCTTCATGGCGGCGCGATGGATTGATATCGGTATCTGCCGGGCGCTGGTCCAGAGGGTCTCGTTCACAGGCGATTTGGGTTACGAGATCTTCGTGCCTGCTGAAGATCAAATCGCTCTTTATGAGATCTTGGCGGCTGCAGGAGCAGATCTTGGTCTGAAACCGTTTGGCATGCGGGCCATGATGAGCCTGAGATTGGAAAAGTTCTTCGGCGCCTGGTTGCGTGAGTACCGGCCTGATTTCATGCCCGCCGAAGCTGGCCTTGATCGCTTTGTGGCCTACAACAAACCGGTTGATTTCATTGGAAAGTCAGCTGCTATGGCCGAAAAGGCCCAAGGTCCCGGCCGTCGTCTTTGTGCGTTTGTGGTTGAGGCCGAGGATGCGGACGTACATGCCGATGAGCCCATTTGGGTCAACGGGGAAGTGACAGGCTTTGTGACGTCTGGCGGCTATGCCCATTACAGCCAAAAATCCGTTGCGCTAGGTTTTCTCCCGACGGAACTGATCGCTGAGGGCCTCAAAGTGGAAATTGAGATTTTGGGCCGTATGCGCCCGGCAACGCTGGTTACCCGGCCTTTGTTCGATGCTGATGGGTCGCGCATGCGCGGATAGGCACCGGCCTTGAACACATCGCGCTCAGACACCAAATATGAGCAAGCGCAGCGCCCGTTTAGGGGCTGCTCGTAATGGCCGCTTCATGTGAAGGGCGCTTTACAAGGTAGATCACATGTCTTCTCGTGTTTCGATATTCTCCAGTCCCTACTTGCTAGGGTTTGACGAGGTTGAGCGACTTCTAGACCGCGCCACCAAGTCGGCCGGAGATGGTTACCCTCCCTACAATATTGAGCGTATTCAAGATGATAGTGGCTCTGAACACTTGCGCATCACGCTTGCCGTGGCCGGATTTTCAGAGGACGAGCTCGATATCTCGGTGGAGGACAATCAGCTCTCCATCCGTGGCAAGCAGGTGGATGACGGCAACGAAAACCACTATCTGCATCGCGGAATTGCGGCGCGCCAGTTTCACCGCACTTTTGTCCTCGCCGATGGCGTGGAGGTAACCGGTGCCAATCTGGAAAATGGCCTGCTCTCTGTGGATCTTGTCCGCAAAGTGCCCGAACAAATCGTTCGCAAAGTCAAAATTTCGAGCGGCAAAAGCTGAGCTTCAGATTTACGGAAATTGAAGGAATAAAGCGCATCATAGAGCGCGTAGGAGGCGATTCATGACTGCATTCTCCCACGAGAAAATCATGACTGAACAGGATCTGGCCGTTTTGGGCGGCGGAGAGGTTGCCTATCTCCGCGAAATCTCCCCCAAAACCGCAAAACGCATGTTGGAAGGCGCAACTGACGCGGCCGGCAATCCGGCTGATGTGGAAATCGCGAACATTCCGGCCTCTGTTCGGCTTTTTGCTCTACACGCGGCCGACGGAACGCCTATCGCCATCGCAGACAGCCGCGAGGGCGCGTTGGCCAATGCCATTCAGCAGGATCTGCACATGGTGCAGGTGCACTAACGGCGCCGTCGAACTACGCTGCGTGGGAGGCTGCCGGTTCCGTCAAAATCGAGTAGAGTGCTGCGGCCTTGTTTGAGCCGCGCAGTTTGGAGACGATCTCTGCATCGCGGAACAGCCTGGAAATCCGGGCCAAAGCCTTCAGATGGTCTGCTCCGGCGCTTTCCGGCGCAAGCAGCAGAAACATCAGGTCTACAGGCTGACCATCCACCGCATCGAACTCAATGGGCTGGCTGAGACGCGCGAACACTCCGTGCAACGAGGTGAGCCGGCTGAGCTTCCCATGGGGAATGGCGATGCCTTGGCCGAGCCCGGTGGAGCCAAGTCGCTCTCGTTGCAACAGCACCTCAAAAATGTCGCGGGCCGGCAGGCCTGTAAGGTTTGCCGCAGCTTGCGATAACTCCTGTAGAGCCTGTTTCTTACTTGTTGCCTTCAAAGACGGCAGAACCGCATCGCGCACAAGAAGATCAGAAAGTTGCATGTACTTTGTCCCTTCACCAGCAGCGCACCTCTTAAGACATGCGCTGCCCACCCGAACCTAATGTTAAGTTTGTTCCGCCGGAGCGGCCGAACCAGGATCGATCCAGCCTATGTTTCCGTCTGCTCTCCGGTAGATCACGTTCATGCCTCCGTGCCCCGCATTGCGAAACACAACCACTGGGGCATCGGATATGTCGAGCTTCATGACCGCTTCCCCCACGGTTAAGTCTGGAATGCGCTCTACGCTTTCGGCAATGATCGGCGGGCTCAAATCTTCCGGCTCGTCCGCCGTCTCCACTTCTTGTGCGATGATATACGCTGCCGCGTTGAGCGCCGCAACCTCCTTTGCCGAAGTGCGCACATGATGGTCTTTGAGACGCCGCTTATAGCGCCTCAGGCGTTTTTCAAGCCGATCGGCGGCCTTATCGAAGGCTGCATGCGCATCGCCGGAGCGGCCTTCGCTCTGGAGGGTCATGCCGGTGCGCAAGTGCAGGTTACATTCGCTGCGAAACTCAGAATGTTCTTTTAAAACAGTAACATGAGCATCGACGATGCCGTCGAAATACTTTGAAACATCGCCTTCCAGCCGCTGCTCGATGTGGCTCCTCAAGGCATCGCCCACATCAATGTTCTTCCCGGTGATTTGGATTTGCATGTGCAAATTTGTCGACCCTGAGCAAGGCTCCGGAGCGACTCCCAATTGTGAAATATAATCTGTTTTTACCGGCCATTTTGCACCGGTTTTGACACTCTCCGCAACCGCGCGACCAAAACCTTTTCCCTTGGGGCTTGCAGCTCATTGCGGGCTCATACCCTGGCTTGGCGGCCAGAGCGGGCGGAAACTAGTGCCGCGAATGCGCACTGTCAACTGACTTGATCGCTGGCACTGAAATTTGTTGCGGACGCGCAAGGGCAGTAAATTGCCATAATAGGCTGTTTACGTTCGATTGTTACAATTCTTGGATATTTCGTGTGCCAGTGTGCTGGTGTTATACTGACCAAGTGGCCACACCAACTAAGCGATCCGCGGCAGATATTATACTCTCATGACAGACAAACTCGGTGAACTCTCCCACGCCTTCAAAGCGTGCCGTTCGGCATTCATGTTCACCGGCCTGTTCAGCTTCTTTATCAACCTGTTGATGCTGACCGGCCCACTTTTTATGCTGCAGGTATATGATCGGGTGCTGACCAGCCGTTCGATCCCGACGCTGATCGCGCTCACCGTGTTGGTGATCTGCCTTTATCTGTTCATGGCTTTGCTGGAGTTCGTGCGCTCGCGGCTTCTCGTGCGCGTGGGCCGGCGCCTGGACGAGCAGTTGAGCGGACGTGTGTTTGAGGCCATCATCTCTCACGCCCTGCGCCGCACCCCGCATGTGGGCTCGCAGCCGGCGCGTGATCTGGACACACTGCGCCAGTTTGTGGCGGGCCCCGGTCCGTTCGCTTTCTTTGATGCGCCGTGGACGCCGGTCTATATCGCGGTCATCTTCCTGCTGCACACATGGCTCGGCATCTTTGCAGTGGTGGGCGGGATCGTCCTCTTCATCTTCGCCCTGCTGAACGAAATACTCACCCGTGATCCCTCGGCGCGGGCCAATCAGTCAGCCATCGCGGCCCATACAATGACCGAGGAAAGCCGGCGCAACGCGGAATCTATCGGCGCTATGGGCATGACGAACGCCATGCGAGACCGCTGGCTCGCACAGCACAACGCAGCCCTCGACGACAACACGCATGCCAGCGACCGGGCCGGCACCATCACGGCTATGTCGAAGGCCACACGTTTGATGATGCAGTCGGGCATCTTGGGCCTGGGCGCCTATCTTGCTGTGCTGCAGGAGATCACGCCCGGGACGATGATTGCGGCATCCATCATTCTGTCTCGGGCACTGAACCCGATCGAGCAGGCCATCACACAGTGGCGCGGCTTCATTGCCGCCAGGAAGGCGAACGGACGGATTAAAACGGTGCTCTCGGCGGCTCCGGCAGAGGAGCCCGCGATGGACCTACCCGAGCCGGAGGGCCGTTTTGCCGCAGAAAATCTGATCGTGACAGCTCCCGGTCTCGACAAGCCTTTGTTGCAAGGGTTGAATTTCCAGTTGGAACCTGGCGAGGCAGTGGGTGTGCTTGGGCCATCGGGCGCCGGCAAATCGACCCTGTCCCGTGCCTTGGTGGGGGTTTGGCCGATCTTAAAGGGCACAGTGCGTCTGGATGGCGCCTCACTGGAGCAATGGAACCCAGAACAGTTGGGTAGGGCGGTCGGGTATCTGCCGCAAGATGTGGAGCTGTTCTCCGGGACCGTGGCGGAGAACATTTCGAGGTTTTCTGCTGAACCGGACGCCGAGGCGGTGGTGAAAGCTGCAAAGCTTGCCGATGTGCACGAGATGATCCTCCGCTTACCTGACGGCTACAGCACAAGGATCGGCGAGGGCGGCTCGGCCCTGTCCGCCGGCCAACGACAGCGCGTGGGCCTGGCGCGTGCGCTCTACGGCGATCCCAAGGTGGTTGTCCTCGATGAGCCCAATGCCAATTTGGATTCCGATGGTGAGGCCGCGGTCATCCACGCCATCCAGGCGCTGAAAGGCGCCGGAACCACCGTGGTCGTGGTGGCGCATCGACCAAGTGCCATTCACGCGGTCGACAAAATTTTATTCATTCGCGAAGGCCGCCAGCTTGCATTCGGCCCTCGCGATGAGATATTGGCTAAGATCCTAAAGAGCCCCGCTGGGGGGCCACAGCAAATGGGGACAGCGAATGTCGCAGCCGCAAGCTAGTGCCAAGCGGATACCGCCGCCTGCGGAACAATCTACCGTATTGGCCGATCCTGAGCGCGAAAAGCGGATGAACACCAACGGATCGTTGCGCAAGTTTCAGGTTTTTGGGCTTGTGGTCATTCTGCTGCTCGTGGGCGGCATGGGCGGCTGGGCCGCTTACGCGTCCATTGCCGGTGCCGTGGTGGCCACGGCACAGGTGGTGGTTGAGAGCAATTCAAAGAAAGTGCAGCACCTGGAGGGTGGTATCGTTTCGGAGATCATGGTGCGCGACGGCGACCTTGTGGCCGCTGGTGACATTATCTTGCGTCTCGATGACACCGAAACACGGGCCGGTCTTGGCATCATTAATGCGCAGTTGAACGAGCTTCAAGCGCGCATGGCGCGTCTTGAAGCAGAAAGAGATGAGGCGGAAGGCCTGCTGTTTTCAGACGAGCTGAAGGCGCAGAAGTCAGACGCCAAGATCGCCCGTATCATGGCGGGCCAGGAAAAGCTCTTCACCTCGCGCCGTGAGGCAAAGCAGAGCAAGAAAGAGCAGTTAAGCCAGAGGGTTGAGCAGCTCACCGAAGAGATTCAAGGCCTTGAAGCCCAGCGCGTGTCAAAGGAAGAGCAGTCTCGGCTGATTAAGCTCGAGCTTGAGGATTTGAACAAGCTTTTGGAGAAAAAGCTCGTGCCGGTCTCCCGGGTCCTGGCGCTACAGCGCGAAGCGGCCCGTCTTGAGGGCGAGCGGGGACAACTGATAGCCGACGCCGCACGGGCCAGAGGGCGTATTGGCGAGACAAAGTTGGCAATTCTTCAGGTGGATCAGGATGCCCGCACGGAAGTTTTGAGTGAGTTGCGCGATGGTCAAGCCAAGCTCTCAGAACTGCAAGAGCGCCGGCTGGCGGCACGTTCCCGCCTGAAACGTGTTGAGCTGACGGCACCCCGCGCCGGATACGTGCACGATCTGCAAGTGCACACGGTGGGTGGCGTGATCTCGGCAGGCGAGCAGGTGATGATGATCGTGCCGCAGAAGGACAGTCTTCTGGTGCGCGCGAAAGTGAACCCTCAAGATATCGACAATATCAAGGTTGGTCAGGAAACCGTGGTGCGGTTCCCGGCGTTCAATGCGCGGGTAACCCCGGAACTGAAGGCTAAGGTTGAGGGAGTTTCGGCCGACATTACGAGCGGTAACCCTCAGGAGCCGCCCTATTATGCCGTGCGAGTGCGCCTGATGGAGGGCGAAGTGGCCAAGCTTGGAGATCAAAAGCTGAAGCCGGGGATGCCGGCAGAGGCGTTTATCCAAACCCCTGAGCGTACAGTTTTGAGCTATCTCTTGCGACCGCTGACCGATCAGATCATGCGGGCCTTCCGCGAAAGCTGAGGGCTCAGCGCCTCCGGGCTCACGAACGAGGCGGCCATGCGCCGCCGTGCGCCGACCCTTAGCCAATTGGTGAAGAAGGCATCGGAACTGGCAAGCCAACTGTGTTCGGGGCCCAGGTCGGGATCATCGTAGCGGAAGCAATTGGCCGGCAGTGGACACGTGCCGAAGCGTTCCATGTCACGATCATATTCGCTGGCAAGCGTGTCGGCCCCATATTCAAGATGGTTGAACATGTAGAGCGCACCTGCGGACCGCTCTTCAACCAGGCAGAGCCCGGCTTCTTGACTTCCAGCCAGCACTTGAAGGTCGGAAAGACCGACCAGATCAGACCAACGAACTTCTGTGTTCCGGGAGACCGGACAGGGAAACTGTGAGCCCATACCGTGCACAGAGGCGGATCCAAATTGCAGCACCTGCTGCTGAAACACGCCGAATGCCTTTTCCGGGAGCGTGTGCTTGGGCACTTGATGAAAGTGGTGCAAAGCTGCTTGAGCCGCCCAGCATATAAACAGACATTCCAGGTTCATCTGGCGCGAGCTGTCGAAGATGGACATGAGTTCATCCCAGTAGCGCACTTCGCGGAACGGCAGGGTTTCAATCGGCGCACCGGTGATGATAAGCCCGTTCAAGGGCTCCTCGCGCACCTCATCCCAGGTTTTATAGAAGGTGTCCATATGGCCGGGGCAGGCGGTTTTGCACACGTGTGTGGCCGGCTTCACCAACACGAGCTCCACGAAGAAACCTGTTCTGGCCAGCACCCGTGCAAACTGAAGCTCGGTGTCCTGTTTATTCGGCATCAGATTGAGCAACGCAATCCTGAGGCGCTCTGGCGGCAGAGACCCTTCCGAGACGCCGCCCACTTTGAAGCCTTCTGAACGCAAGGTTTCCGAGGCAGGGAGATGATCTGGAAGATACAGGCACATGGAACAGGTTTGCTATCGTTGGCGTATCCTGGGGAGCCGGCGGTTCGGGCACACGCCGGCTCCCCGTGGCTCAATCAGGCGGCTTCGTCCAAGGAATGGAACTCGGACAAAGGCGTCTGCACTTGAGAGGCGCGTTCTGCCTTTTCCAGATGGCCGCGGATCATCGGGTCAACAATGTGCGGATCTGTTAGGGGCACCATGTGGCCGGCCCCTGCGATCATGGCCAGCTTGCTGTCTGGAATGGTTTCCGCCAGAAGTTCTGTGACCCGTTGAGCCAGCGGAACGGAGTCCAGTCCCATGACCATCAGCGTTGGGCAGGCAAGTGTCGCCGCCCGCTTCAAGATCCAGGTTTCGTTGAATCCGGCGGCAAAGTTGTTCACCACCTGACCAAGCTGACCTCTAAGGGCCGTGCGCAGCCTAGGGCTGGTGTTGGCCCATGCGTTGTCGCCGTTCCAAAAGTCAACGAACCGACCCATGCCGGCTTCGGGATTTCCTTCGGCGGCAGAACTGGAAACGATCCCAGCCACGGAGGCGATCTCAGCGAAGAGAGCCTGGTCAGCAGCACTGTCAGCATCCCTCAGCAGGTGGAAGATGGCCGGTTCAATCAAGGTTAAGCTTAAGGTCCACTCCGGCAGAGCCATGGCGATTTTGAGCGCCAGAGCACCGCCCCAGGAATGGCCTACAAGGTGAACGGGCTCACCGGCGGCTTTGATCAGCCGGGCCATGGCGCGGGCTTCGTTCTCGACGCTGGCCGGCCCGTTGCCGGGCCAGGCGGCGGTCTTGCCATACCCGGGCAGGTCTGGAGCGATGACCCGATGGCGACCGTCCAAATGATCGCTCAGGTTCTTCCATTGAAGACCCGTAGACGCCGAGCTGTGCAGCGCCAAGACGGGCGATCCGGTGCGATTTGACCAGCGGTTTGAGCCGGCACGGCAGACGTTAGCGTCGGTCATAGGTCTTCCTCCGTCCTTCAGGTTGGCTGTTCACAAGCGAAGTGATTTCGCTGCGATCGATCCCGATGTCGCGCAGAATGGCGGGATTGACCGATTTCAGTGCATCGATTGCCTGGCGTTGCTCACGCCGGGCGCGCACGCGTTCGCGCCAGTTTAGGAATGCAGTTTTAACGGCCCAGCGCTTGGCGCCGCTAACTTTACCTGCCGTCAAGGTGGTCATTGTCTTCAGTCCCTGAAAAGGTTTGGTTTGTATTGGCTCTGGTTTAAGGGGAGGCTGTTTCAGTCCAATGTCTGGGTTGGGCGAAACATGTTTCGATTGTATCGGCAAACGGGCAAGTGAATGCAGCAGGCAAGCCCGGATTTCAGCCATTTGGCGTCAAGGGCGACGAGACCGGCTGAAACAATTGAAACACACGCCCGGACTCCAGAAAACAGGCTGAAACAATGGGCCTATAGAATAAAGGAACGTACCGGGCGTCCTCTTCTTTAAGGGTTCGCCCGTGGGAAGGGACCATAGGTTATGAAACATGATGCTTCGGTGTCCGGGGCTTCAACCGGCTTTGCCGTGTTCGATGCTCACGAGAAGTTCCTTGCGGGCAATCCCGCGTTTCTGGAACTCAGCCAGGACGAGATCGAAAAGCTCACCGGAAAGACGGCGTCGAGTGTATTGAAGCCGGTCATTCAACGCTTCAAGACGGTCGATGGAGCGCCTGTCCGCAAGAGCGCAGCGTTCCAGAAATCGCTCATTGCGCGCTGGTCCAGCCCAGACGGCTTGCCGTTTGAGGTTGAAACCGCCGACAACCATTGGAAGCTGATGACCTCCCATCCCCGGCCTGGAGGAGGTGTTGCCTTTATCAGCGCAGATATTACGGAACTGAAACTGGACCAGCTGGAGAAGCTGGAGAACGAAGAGATTTATCGCTGCATCACCGACACTCATCCGCTTCCGGTTTGGATGGTCGATGAAGAAACCGCGGAGATTGTCTACGAAACCATCGCGGCGTCAGAACTTCTCGGCCGCATGTGGGACCCCGATCAGCCACAGTTCATCACCGATCATTACGTCAACGTGAAAGATCGGGCACGGGTCAAGCGATTGCTGACCAAGCATGGAGAGGTCACCGACTTTGAACTGCAAATGCAAAAGCGCGACGGCGAGAAATTCTGGATTTCCGCCAATGTGCGTCGCGGCACCTATCACGGTCGCCCGGTGTTGATCTCCGGCATCGTGGACATTACGGAGCGTAAAGAGCGCGAGGATCTTTTCGGATTTCTCGTTGAAAACCACCCGATGCCGGTTTGGATGAATGACGGCAATACGGGGGATGTCATTTTCCAAAGTCCCGCAGCCGCAAAACTGTTCGGTTGGGACGTGAACGATCCCGAAGAACATCGGCACATGCGCAATCATTTTGTGGAGCCCGAGCAATATGACGTGCTCAGCAAGCGCTTGCGCGATGAAATGGAGATAGAGAATTACGAGGCGGTTCTAAAGGACAAGGACGGACGCGAATTCTGGGTAATCGGAAACATCCGGCGCACCGAGTATAACGGCCAGGAGGTGGTGATTTCCGGCATTGCGGATGTGAGCTCGCAAAAGCAACGGGAAGACCATTTTCGCTTCCTCCTGGAAAGCCATCCCATGCCTGTATGGGCCAACGATGCTGAAACGGGTGAGGTGCTCCATAAGAGCGCCGCGGCGGACCGCCTGTTCTCTGCAGGCGAGGATGATGGATCGCCCAACTACGTGAATGAATTTTTCTGTGATCCAGAGGCGAACAAAGAAATTGTCAGGCGGCTGGCCTCCGATGGTCAGCTGGAAGGCTATGAGGTTGAAGCCATAACCGGCGATGGCCGCAAGATCTGGGTGACCGGCAATGCCGCACTCTTGGAGTATGATGGCCGAAAAGTGGTTCTGGGCGGCATCATGGATGTCACTGATCAGAAACGCCGGGAGAAAGAAACCGCCGATGCGCGCAGAATGCTGGCGGACGCCATTGAATCTCTCTCAGAGGGGTTTGCGCTTTACGATGAAGACGGCAAGCTGGTCATGTGCAACACCAGCTACCGTGAGGTGAATGCCGGCGTGGCTGATCTGTTGCAGCCTGGCTTAAGCTGGGAAGATCTGATGCGGGCCAGCGCCAGCCGCGGCATCTATGCGGACGCCATCGGCCGCGAGCAGGAATGGATCGAAGCACGGCTCGAGAATGGCATTGAATTCATCAAAAACTATCAGCTCGCCCACGCCGATGGCTCTTGGCATCTGATTTCCATCCATCCCACCGACATTGGTGGATTTGTGGTCACCCGAACGGACATCACCGAACAGAAGGAGCGCGAGCAGGAGATTATCGAGACCCGCAATCTGCTGCATGATGCAATTGAGTCTTTGTCGGAAGGATTTGCGCTCTATGGTCCAGATGACGGGCTGGTGATGGCCAATAGCCGCTACCGGGAAATGCATGCCCAATGTGCGGACAAGCTGGTGCCGGGCGTGAACTGGTTTGACTTTCTGAGGGTTACAGCCGAACGCCAACAGTTCCCCGTGCCGCCTGATGAGATTGATGACTGGCTTGCCGAGCGCGCCCGGGATCGCTCCGAATATCGCCAGCACGAATTCGAGCATACAGATGGCAACTGGTATCACGTCTCCACCAACCCGACCCATGTGGGCGGCTTTGTGGTGACCCGGCTCGATATCACCGAACGCAAACGCCTGGAGGAGGAGCGGCGCAAGGCCGATGCGGTTGTGCGACAGGTTCTCGATTCCTGTCCGGTCCCCATCCAGATGTCCAAGATCGGCAGCGGTGCCATTCTCTACCGCAATCCAAGCCATTGGGATCTGATGGGTGAAAAGGAAACCGCACGGGACTACTTCAAGGATCAAAAAGAGCGCGAAGACTATATCCGCGAGCTCATGAAGAATGGCGAGATGGAGGAGTATCAGGGCGATCTGATCAATGCGTCAGGTGAGCCATTCCCCGCCACGTACTCGGCAAGATTGCTGGAATTTGAAGGCGAGCAGGTGATTGTGAGTGCGATCCGGGATGAAACAGAGCGTATGGCCGCGCAGGAGGAAGTGCGGCTCAGCAACGAACTGATGCATGATGCAATCGAAAGTCTTACCGAAGGTTTTGCGCTCTACGATGACCAAGAGTGCCTGGTCATGTGTAACCAGAACTATCGCGAGATGAACAAAAGCGCCGCTGATCTGCTTCAACCCGGCATGGAATGGAAGGCGCTGATGCATCATTTCGCCGAGGATGGCGAGTTCTTTGATGCGCCTGACCGTGCGGACGAGTGGATCGAGGAGCGTACGTCTGGCGACCGTGAGCGCCTGAGCAACTACGAGCTCCAACGCTCAGACGGGCGTTGGTTTGCCGTCTCAAGCAACCCAACCCGTCAGGGCGGGTTCGTTGTGACCCGCTCAGACATCACCGAGCGCAAGCTGATGGAAGAGGCGCAGCGCCAGAGCGACGCGGTGGTTCGCCAGGTGTTGGACGCCTGTCCAATCCCCATTCAGATGTCCACAGTGGAAACCGCAGAGCTGCTCTATCGCAGCCCGGCACACTACGCCTTGTTCGGCGAGGTGGAAGATGGCCGCGACTATTACATCAACCCTGATGACCGGTTGGAATACATCAAGCGCCTAAACACGGTTGGCGTTGTGGATGACTTTGAAGTCGAACTCTACAACGCTTCGAAAGAGCCGGTCTGGGTGTCCATCTCGGCCCGTTTGATCGAGTTTCAGGGTGAAACGGTTGTAGTTTCCAACTCTCTGGATCTCACCGACCGTGTGAGAGCCGAAGAAGAGACGCGCCACGCCAAGGAGCGCCTGACCGATGCGATCGATTCCCTCTCAGAGGGCTTTGCATTGTTCGACAAAGACCACAAGCTGGTGATGTGCAACGAACGCTATGTGGAGATGAATCCACTGCTCAGAGACAAGATTGTTCCAGGTACGGAGTATTTCGACCTTTTGAGCACCGGCGGCAAACGTGGCCAGTACACTGATGCTATTGGGCGGGTAGAGGACTGGCTCGCTGAGCGCAGGCGCGGCGCTGTGATCACCGAACGGCGTTATGATTTCCAAACCTCTGATGGCCATTGGTATTCCGGCGCCCGGCGTCCGACGCGCGACGGCGGTTTCGTGATCACCCGCGTGGATATCACGGAACGCAAGGCGATGGAGGAAGCGCAGCGCGAAGCAGATGCCGTCGTGCGTCAGCTGGTCAACGCCTGTCCGACCGCCCTGGAGATGCGTCGCATTGTGGATGGAGAATTCCTGTTCCGCAGTCCGGCTGCCGTTGAGATGTTGGGCGAGCGGGAAGATCTCGCGGCCACCTATGCAAGCCCGCAGGATCAGGTTGATCTGCATCGGGATTTAGAAGCCTCCGGCGAAGTGATCGATCGGCGCATTCGACTGCGAAACGGAAACGGCGATCAGTTCTGGGCATCTGTTTCGGCCGCCTACGCCGACTTCCGCGGCCACAAGGTTGTGGTTTCCACCATTTCAGACCTCACCGAACGGGTGGCGGTTGAAGAGGAATCCCGCCGCGCCCACCAGCTGCTACGCGATGCCATTGAGTCCTTACAAGAGGGCTTCATCCTCTATGATGCCGAGCATCGCTTGGTGATGTGTAACTCTCTGTTCCGGCAGATGAACCCCTTAAACGGCCATCTTCACAAACCGGGCGCGAAACTCGACGATCTTCTGGAGGCGGCCATTGAATCGGGCCAATTCTCAACAGAGGCGGCCAATTGGGGCTTGCCGGACGGTAACCCATGGAAGGACACGCGCATTCAGGGGTTCGAGTTCCAACAGTCTGATGGGCGGTGGTACTCAGCCGCCATCAGCCCTACCCGCGAGGGCGGATTTGTCGCCACGCGAACCGACATAACCGAACAGAAGAAGATGCAAGAGCTGAAGCGCGAGGCCGATGAGATGGTCCGCCGCGTTCTGGAAGCCTGCACGGCCACCATACAAATGACCCGCGCCCGGGACGGCAAGGTGCTTTATCAAAGCCCGGCAACGGTTGAACTGTTCGGCAAGGCGGAAACCTCGCACGAGCATTATCTGGACCCGGCTGACCGTGATCGGTTTGCCGAAGAGATCAAAAACAGCGGTCTCGTGGACGACTTTGAAGTTCAGATGAAACGCACCAATGGGGAGACCTGCTGGGTCTCTGTCTCCGGACGCCTGATTGAGTTTCAGGGCGAAGATGTGGTGGTGTCCAACGCCTATGACCTCACCGACCGGATCACGATGCAAGAAGAGCTCAATCGCCAGCGTGAAATTCTGCATCAGTCCGAGAAACTCAGCGCGCTTGGCGAGCTGTTGGCGGGCGTTGCCCACGAACTTAACAACCCGCTCTCGGTTGTGGTTGGCCAATCCCTCATGCTGACCGAGACGGCCCAAGACGAAAAGATCAAGGCCAGAGCCGAGAAGATCGGCAATGCGGCAGATCGCTGTGCCCGCATTGTGAAGACCTTCCTGGCCATGGCGCGTCAGCAGCCTGCGCAGACCACCAACGTGAACGTCAACGACGTTGTGGAAAGCTCCCTGGAGGTTGCTGGCTATGCGCTGCGCACCTCGGGCGTTGCATTGGCGTTGCGGCTAACACCTGATCTGCCGGCAGTTTGGGGTGACCCTGATCAGCTCAATCAGATCTTCATAAACCTGATCGTGAATGCCGAGCAGGCACTGAGGGGCTGGAGCGGGCCCAAGCGGGTGAAGATCGTGAGCCGCTACGATACGGCGCGCAACGATGTGGTGGTGAAGATCCACGATTCAGGTCCGGGCATCCCGGAGAATGTGCGCTCACGCATATTCGAACCTTTTTTCACCACAAAGGAAGTTGGCGAGGGTACCGGGATCGGTTTAGCCTTCTGTCACCGGATAGTCGAAACCCATGGCGGCTCAATCCGCGTTGAATGCAAACCCGGTCAAGGCACGGCGTTCTTCGTCAGATTGCCCGCGTCGTCCCGCTTGGATGAAAGCGCAGATAAAGCACTGGAAAAGCCGGGCCAGGAAAAGAAAACCCAGGTGTTGGTGATAGATGATGAGGCCGACGTGGCGGATCTGATTGCCGAGATCCTCCGCTCAGACGGACACGATGTGACTGTGGCCAATTCGGGCGCAGATGCCTTGCGCAAGATCCAGCGTGAGAGCTTTGCGGTGATCCTGAGTGACCTGAAGATGGCCAACCTGGATGGCCCGAGCCTTTTCGCTAAGCTGAAGGAGCATTATCCGCAACTTACCCAACGGGTTGGCTTCATCACGGGCGATACCATGAGCCCCAAAGCTCGCGCTTTTCTGGATGCCTCTCAGAGACCGTTTTTGGAAAAGCCGATCCGTCCCAACGAACTCCGGGACCTGTTCAGCAGTTTGCTCGAAACTGATAAAGTGTGATGATCTTCTCGCAAATTGCTATATAGGCGTGCGGGCTGAAGGATTGCGCGGAACGGAGTGAGCCATGGCGGAAGCCGTTGAACACATTGTGGTTTGCGATGATGAACCAGACATTCGCGACACGGTTGGGGAGTATCTTGAGCTTCAAGGATATCGGGTCAGTGCTGTCGATGGCGGCCCGGCCTTGCGCGAACTTGTGGATAAAGAAAAGGTCGATATCGTCGTTCTGGACATCATGATGCCGGGGGAGGACGGCTTGTCGCTTGCCCGGTTCCTGCGCGAAAGGGGTGATACGGCGATTATCATGCTCACCGCATCCGGAGAAACGGTTGACCGCATAATCGGCCTGGAAATGGGTGCAGATGATTATTTGGCAAAGCCGGTGGATTTGCGCGAACTCCTGGCGAGGATCAAAGCAGTGCTCCGGCGCACCACGGCCCAAGCAACCGCTCCGGGTGGGGGGCCAGTGAAATCATCGGAGAGCGCGGTGCACTTCGGGTCGTGCTTGTTGGACATAGACCAGCACAAATTGTTCGGTGCCGATGGTGAAGAGATTGCGATCACGGCTATGGAATTCAATCTGCTGAAGGTGTTTGCGGACCATTCCGGGCGGGTTCTCAACCGCGACCAGCTTCTGGAAATGGCCCATGACCGGGACTGGGACCCGTTCGACCGCAGCATAGATATCCGGATTTCCAGGTTGCGCAAGAAGATCGAGCAGGATCCAGCAAAACCTCAAGTGATCAAGACCGTCAGAGGTGTGGGCTACATCTTCTCCCCGTCGTGACGGCGGCCCCACCTTGGAACAGTTCGGTAAGCAAGATTTAACCAAACATTAGGTCAAGCGGCACTACTCTTGCCGGCATCTTTTGGATGCGGAGTGGTGAGAGAGTAGTCCCGTGAACAGTTTCAACGCTTCTGCCGTTGCGGATGACAGCCATCGCGCGTTTGATCCGTCTGCCTGCCGGCCTGCCCGCCCGCCGGTGCTGAGGTTCGGCGCGTTGGGCGCGAAGCTCTGGGCGGCGAAGATGAAGATCCTCGCACTCGCGTGCCTCTGTGCTTTGCTCGCTGCGGCCTACGGGGTGCTCAATCCCCCGACCTATCAGGCCTCTGCCCGGATCCTCATTGATCCCCGTGCGGGGCAATCAGCTACCGCCAACAGCAATCAGGACGCCAGCGCCGCAGACATTTCCATTGTTGAGAGTCAGCTCCAGGTGATCACGTCAGACAGTGTTCTGTCGGATGTTGTGGAAGCAGAGAAACTGGCTTTGGATCCTGAGTTCGGCATTAATGTGGGACCAGTGGCCGCAGCTTTCGGGTCAAGCACCGATCAATCGAACGACCCGAAGCAACGCGCCTTGCAGGCACTGACCGAGGCGCTGAGTGTGAGCCGCGTGCCAGACAGCTTTGTGGTTGATGTGAGTGTAACGACGCGAAGTGCCCGGAAATCAGCCCGCATCGCCCAGGCCGTTGCGGATACCTATGTGAGTGCTGAACAAGAAGCCAAAGCCTCGCAGGCCGGGAACACCGCCTCGCAGTTGAGCCAGCGCCTGGACGAGCTGCGTGCTGATCTGAAGGCCGCTGAGGATGCGGTTGAAAGGTACAAATCCGAGAATCGTTTGGATAACCCCGCCGGTCGACTGATCAGCGACCAACAGCTCTCCCAGCTGAGCACCGAACTGATCGCGGCCCGCGCCCGAGCTGCTCAATCGCGAAGTAAGTTTGAGCAGATTGAGCGGTTCCAGCGCGCAGGCACGAGCCTGGACACGCTCGCTGATGCGATCCAGTCGGAAATCATAACGCAATTGCGGGTTAGGCTGGCCTCTCTGCGGGCTCAAATGGTTGCGCGTCAAGCGATCCTTCATCCGGACAATCCTGAACTCAAGCAAATGCGTGATCAAGCTGCCTCGCTGGGGCGGCAGATCAACGTTGAGTTGGAGCGCATCGCGAGCTCGGCGAAGGCCGAAGCGGTGCGCCTGCAAACCAACGTGCTGGAGCTTGAGCGCGAGCTCGAAAAGCGTTCTGGAGACAATGCCAGGGTTCAAAAGTCTCGTTCCAGCCTCAGGGCGCTGGAGCGGGTTGCTGAAGCAAAGAAGGCACTCTATGAGGCATTTCTGGCGAAAACCCGTCAGTTGAGCGAACAGAATGCAGAAGACTCAGCCAAAATCCGGATCGTCTCTGCAGCCAGTGCACCGGCCGCGCCCATCGGACTGCCAGTGCCCATGCTTGCGCTTCTGGGATTTGGCGCCGGACTGATTGCCGGTGCGGGTTTCGTCGCCGCGCGCGCCTCCGTGCCCATTGGTTTTGCCGGGCGAGTGGAGGCCGCACCGATCCCACCGGAAAACCCGCCCCAGACCGCGCCCGCCGCTGGGGCGATTGCCGAGCGGATGAATGCTTACGCAGCCGCACATTTTCCAGCCACGGCACCAGCTTCCCTACAACCAGCTGCAGCGCCGCCGCCCGTTTCCGCCCCAGCGCCGTCCCAGCCGGCCTCAACGGAAGTTTCTCTACCTCTGCTGGCAACAGTATCGGGGCTCACAGATCCCAGTGGCCTCTACCCATTCGTGATTAGTGACCCGATTTCCCTGGCCAGTGCAGGTGTGGGACAGCTCAACAAACACTTGCGCACAACGCGGCGCAGAGGCCTTGCCCAAACGGTCCTTGTGGGCGCGTGCGGAGCAGTTGAGGCGCGGCCGGGTATCGCTATGAACCTGGCCCTGATCGCTGCTGCGGGTGGCGACAGGGTTTTGTTGGTTGACGCAGACTTTTCCAACCGTGCGCTCTCTGCCACCTTGGCCAGCACAGCGGTTCTGGGATTGGGCGAGGTCGTAGGCGGCGTTGTCTCGCCAGGTGACGTGATGATCAAGCATCCAAACCTCACGGTGGCCTTTGTGCCCGCCGCGGAGCATCGCGATTGCGCAGAGCCAGTGCTGAACGAGCGTGCTCTGCGCGAGCAGGTGATCGGTGGCGTAAGTGGTTTTGACCTGATTATCTTTGATGGCGGCGAGCTCTCGCGAAGGGCTTCAACGCCCGCGCTTGGCGCGATTGCCCATGATATCGTGCTGATTGCCGATCAAAACCATGCCTCTCACCCGGCGCTCCATTCAACGTTGGAGATCCTTGGCCTGAACCGTTCTAAGGTGCGCGGCACTTTGTCGGTGGCTTGACTGCGGAAGTGCTGCCGTCGGGCTGGTCTTGGAGCAGTGGGTCTGATATGAGACCGCGTTTGCACAAGCTGGCAGCCGTATAAAGCCGCCGGACTTGAGACCTTTGTCAGATCATGTGCGGCGTGGGATGAGTGCCAAGGCGAAAACGTTGTTTGTTTTGCCGAGCGGAAGTTTGATGCTCGAAAGCGATGCGTTGCTCGTTTTGACGCTTGCAACTGAGAGTTAAGGCGTTTCAGCATGTTTATCGTTTCGGAGATTTCACCGCAGTTCGGCAATGACCTGGATGTTGCCGAGCAGATGATCCTTGAATCGAAAATGGCCGGCGCCAATGCTGCAAAGCTCCAGCTGTATCCTGCAGAGATGTTCGCACCTGAGCCTTTGGATCCTTATGTCAAATCGCGCGAACTGTCTTTTGATGATTTCAAGCGCTTAAAGAGCTACGGCGACAACATAGGGCTTCCCGTGTTTGCCACCGCATTTGACGATGAGCGCCTGCAATGGTGCCTTGAGTTGGACCAGGCCTATTACAAGATCGCCGCGCGACAGCATAAAGAAAATCCCGAACTGGTCGACAAAGTCACTTCGATGGGCAAGACGGTTTTCGTGTCCATTCCTCACGATTACGATGTGTCTTCCGTAGAGGTGCGCGAGGGCTGCATTTACCTCCACTGCATTGTGCAGTACCCGACGCTTTTGGAAGATGTGGCAGTTCCGAGATTTCACGACACGATTTTCGATGGGATCAGCGATCATTCAATCGGCATCGCCGCAGCACTGATCGCCGCGGCGCGCGGCGCTAAGTACCTGGAGAAGCATTACACGATCAACTATGCTTGGCAGCGATCTAACGAAAAAGCCCATTTGGGTGCGATGACACTTGAGGACCTGAGGACCATCAAGCGCATCACCTCCGATATGGAGCGCATTCTCGCCGCAAGCTAATTCCGGAATCAAAACACATGGCCTCCTATACCCGTACCCTCCTCCACAAACCGATGGCAGATCCGGTTCGGCTGCAAAAGTCTCTGCAAAGGATCGGCATTCCGCGCTCGCTCCGCGATGGCATCGTTGTGGGGACGAAATCCGTTCTGGCCCCAGGTGAGCAGGAAAAGAGAAAGCGCAGGGTTGCAGAGGTGGCTCCGCCGAAATCCACACCGATCGACACATTTCGATCCGATGGCGCTGCGATCCTGGCCTCCGACCTTGTGCCAGGTGCCCGAGAGGCCGCAAAGGCCATGGGAGGTCTGTTCGATAGCCTCAAGGACGCCGGCCGTGTCGTAAAGCCCACCGGCCACCGTAAGGCAGATTTCCTCGTGCGCCTTGCGGGGGACGAGGAGGTGATGGCGCTGGAACCGGTTTGCAATTTTGTGCTGAGCGATGAGTTGATTGGCCTGGCGAGCCACTATTTTGGCCAGGTTCCAGTGCTCTCCCGCGTCGATTTCTGGTGGTCCCCGCCCAACGACAGCAAGGCGGAAAGCCAGATGTACCACTACGATGGTGAGGACAAATCTCAACTGAAGGTCATCTTAAATGTGGTGGATGTGGATGAAAACACTGGCCCGTTCACCTTCCTCACCGCACCAGCCTCTTCGAAAATTGCAAAAACCCGTCGCCACTCTGCCCGGCTCGACGACGAGGTTGTGGAAGCAACAGTGGGAGGCGGTGCAATCCACCGCTTGACCGGGCCTGCAGGTACGGTCGGTGCTGTCGATACATCCCGCTGCCTGCATTACGGCAGCAGGGGCAACTCTCGAGAGCGGCTGATCTTAATGCTCCAGTTCACGCGTTTCCTGGCTCCCAAAGCCAGTTTCCCAAGTTGGGATCTGGCAGCGCTTGGTCCGCGGCCAGACGGGCTGGATGAGACCCGCAAAATGGTGCTGAACTCGATCTGACGCCGTCTAGAATGACTATTGACTGTTTGCAAGACACCACGGCCTCGACTGGGGACTGGATGTATGCGCTCGCTGCGGAGCTATTTCCGATCGCGCGGAGCATCACAGGGGAGGGAGTGCGGCAGACCCTGAAAATCCTGCAACGAGAGCTTCCAGAGCTCACTTTGAAATCGGTGCCAAGCGGTACCGAGTGTTTCGATTGGAAAGTGCCGCCCGAATGGACAATACGGGATGCCTACATAGTTGCACCTGATGGAGCAAAGCTGGCTCAGTTCAAGAGCCATAATCTTCATGTTGTCGGCTACTCCGAACCGGTCGACAGGCGCATCAGCCTGTCGCAGTTGCAAGCCCATCTGCATTCGTTACCGGAGCAGCCCGACGCAATTCCTTACGTTACATCCTACTACAAGCGAACCTGGGGGTTTTGTTTGAGCGATCGAGAACGTACTGCGCTGCAGAGCGGCGACTACCAGGTGATGATTGACAGTGTGTTGGATGAGGAGGGGCAGCTTGACTACGGCGAGCTGGTGATCTCTGCAACGGTCACCGACGCACCAGAGATATTGCTGTCGACCTATGTGTGCCATCCTTCCATGGCCAACAACGAGCTGTCCGGACCGGTGGTCACCACGGCACTTGCAAAATGGCTGGCGCAGCTGCCGGAACGCCGCTTCACCTATCGTATTGTTTTCATTCCTGAAACTATCGGTGCGATCGTCTATTTGTCGCGAAATCTCGATCACCTGAAGCGCGCTGTTGTGGCGGGATTTAATGTGTCTTGCGTGGGCGATGAGCGCACATACTCTTATTTGCCAACGCGCCATGGCGACACCATAAGCGACCAAATTGCTCAGCACGTGCTTGAGCACAAGGTCGGAGATTATGTGCGCTATTCGTTCCTTGATCGCGGTAGCGATGAACGCCAATACAATGCCCCGGGCGTCGATTTGCCAATTGCCTCGCTCATGCGCTCAAAGTTTGGCGCCTATCCGGAATACCATACATCGGAAGACAACCTCGACCTCATCAGCTCCAGCGGCCTTCAGGGCGGCTTTGATGTGCTGCAGCTTGCGCTGATCTGTCTCGAAGCCAATCGGACGTACCGGGCCACGGTCTTGTGCGAGCCGCAATTATCAAAGTATGGGCTCTACCCGACAGCACGCAAAAAGGGCGACCCAAAGCCCAAAGATCTGCTAAACGTTTTGGCCTATTCAGACGGAAGAACATCGTTGTTGGAAATTGCCCGCCGGCTTGACCAGCCGCTTTGGCAACTGGCGCGGGCGGCCAACACACTTACAAGCGCGGGTCTGCTCGAAGAGTGCCCCCCAATGGAGAGTTTAGTATGAAGACGGATGCCTATGTGAAGTTCGGCGAAATGGCGTCGACTTACGGCCAGCAGTATGTAACACCGGACTTGGATCTTCCCAAATATCCAGCCAACGTTTTTCGCCTGAACACGTTCATCAACCTGTTGAACGAACTCAAGCCCAAGCGAGTGATCGACGTTGGTTGCGGCACGGCAG
>JBCDDQ010000011.1:0-30278 GCA_039180225.1 Pseudomonadota bacterium | reverse complement strand
TGGCCGCTGCAAGAACATCTCCGATGTCTTATCGCACCACAAGGTCGGCGAAACGGTCAAATGGTGTCTCGTCCCGGTTGATAATGACCAGTTTTGCGCCGTTTTGCGCCGCAATAAGCGGAAAGCTGGCTGCAGGCTGGACGGCGAGAGATGATCCGATGGCCAGAAACAGGTCGCACGAAAGGCTTGCCACCTCGGCCCGGCGCATCTCCTCTTCCGGCATGGCCTGGCCGAAGGAGATGGTGGCCGTCTTCACGAGGCCGCCGCAGGCCACGCAGTTGGGGCACTCTCCGGTTCGCTCATACTCTTCGGCGCACCAGACCATCTCGTGGCGCATGTCGCAGGCCAGGCACTTGGCGTAGCTGCCGTTGCCGTGCAGTTCGATGATGGCCTCTGCCGGCAGGCCTGAGGCCTGGTGGAGATTGTCGATATTCTGGGTGATCAAGTCGGGCATCTTGCCCGCCACATGGAGATCATAGAGCGCCTTATGGCCGCGCCCGGGATGGACATCCAGATGGTCGGCGCGCAGTTTCAAGAACCGTCCCCAGGCCTCACGCCGCGACTCAGCGTCGCTGACGAAATCTCTGAAATCAATGGGTTTATTCTTTGTCCAGAATCCGCCCGGCGAGCGAAAATCAGGGATCCCGCACTCGGTGGAGATCCCGGCCCCGGTGAACCCGGTGATCCGGTCTGCGCCGGCAATCAGCTCTTTAAGCGCTTGTGCGGATGTCATAATTTTGTGTCTTCACCTGCCATTTCGACCTGTATAGAACCGCAAGTGCAACAGGTCTTCACTCCAGCCGCAAGAGGGTTCCATGAAGTTTCTTCACACGATGGTCCGGGTCAAGGATATTGATGCCTCCCTGGACTTCTATTGCAACAAGCTTGGCATGGTTGAAAAGCGCCGCAATGACTATGAAGCCGGCCGTTTCACCCTGATTTTCCTGGCCGCGCCGGAGACGCCGGATGCGGAGCTGGAGCTGACCTTCAACTGGGATCCCGAAGAGTACGATGAGGGCCGCAATTTCGGCCATTTGGCCTTTGCGGTGGATAATATCTACGAGGCCTGCCAGAAGCTCATGGATGGGGGCGTCACCATCAACCGGCCGCCGCGCGATGGGTTCATGGCCTTTGTGCGCTCGCCGGACAATATCTCAGTGGAGCTGTTGCAAAAGGGCGAGCGCCTGGCCCCGCAGGAACCCTGGGCCTCCATGGAGAATACGGGGCACTGGTAGGGGGATAGCGCCGGGATGACGATGTGTGCAGCGCCCGCGTCCTTGCGAAAGCGAGGACCTTCTGTGCCAAGAGGACGTGACGAGCTATGGGCCCTCGCGTGCGCAAGGGCGCGGCTGTGCGCTACTTTCTCCCGCCCCCAATCCGTCCTCCCCGCGAACGCGGGGACCCAGGGCAGCGTAGCTCGGAGACTTGTGGCTCTGGGTCCCGGATATTTTGCTTTCGCAAAATTCCGGGATGACGATGTGTGCAGCGCCCGCGTCCTTGCGAAAGCGAGGACCTTGTGAGCCAAAGGGGCGGTTCCAGCTATGGGACCTCGCGTGCGCAAGGGCGCGGCAGTTTACCGTAAGCGCGTTGGCGCCCCCCTACTGCCGCCAGCCCGGATACGCCCGGTCCACGAGGCGCAAATAGGCCGGCCATTCCGGCAGCAGCACATCGGCCCCGGCTTGCGCCAGCCCAGTCTCAAACTGCTCGCGCGTGTGCTCCAGCACTTGCGGGCGGATTTTCATCAACTTACCGCCGGTCGCCATGGCTTTGAGCTGGACGCCCGCGCTGTCCTCAAAATGGTAGAGCCGCGTGAACGCATGGGCGATCGTCGGCCCGCAGGTCACAATGCCGTGGTTGTAAAGCAACAGCGTGTGGTTGGTGGGGCCGAAATCGGCCACAAGCCGCGCGCGCTCATCCACATCCAGCGCAATCCCCTCAAATTCGTGATAGCCGATCCGGTCGTGGAACATGCACCCTGTCTGGGTCATGGGCACAAAGCCGTCCTCAAGACAGGCAATCGCCGTTGAATTGGTGGAATGGGTGTGCAGCACACATTGCAGATCATGGCGCGCGGCATGAATGGCCGAATGGATCACATATCCCGCCTTGTTCACCGGATAAGGGCTGTCATCCAGTTTGTTGCCCTCAAGGTCGATCTTCACCAGGTTTGAGGGGGTGATCTCGTCATAGGCCAGGCCAAACGGGTTGATAAGGATCTCTTCGCTGTCCGGGACCCGGGCCGTGATGTGGTTGTAAACCTGGCTTGTCCAGCCATGGAAATGCACCAGCCTGTAGCAGGCGGCAAGATCCACCCGCGTTTCCCATTCCGCCTCACTCATGCCGCTGGGGGCACCGGTTAGGTGGTCGTCAGAGACGGTCGCTAGCGACATGAGACTGGTCCTTTCGAAAATAGACGATTACGCGTGGGTGAACTGTTCCCCATCAGCGCGCCGAATTCAAGACACCAATTGTGCACAACTCACACGGGCAATTCATCACTTAACGTTGCAAAATAAGCGTTTACGTCCTCTTCCTGAACTTCCTTGAGAGCTTTCGGCCGCCATGCGGGCTGATTGTCCTTGTCGATCACCACCGCCCGGATGCCTTCGTAAAAGTCATGCGCCGTGTAGATCCGGTTCACCATCCGCCACTCGATCCGCATGCACTCCTCAAACGAGGCCTTGGCCCCGTCGCGCATTTGGCGGAACGCAATCTTCTGGCTGGTGGGCGACTTGGTGGCCATGATGGCCCGCTGCTTGGCAGCCCAGTCGGATGTGTCCTTCTCCAAGCTGGCCACGATCTTCTCCACGCTGTCTTTGGAGAAATGCTTATCGATCTCAGCCTGCAGCCCTTCCAGCTCTGAGACGTCCCATTCGGCCGAAAAGCCCTTCAGGGCCTCCTCCACATCATCGGTCGAGGTCAGCGCCTCTTCCAGAGCCGTCAGGCGCCCGGAGGGCACATAATGGGTGGCGATGCCGGCATAGAGCGCATCGGGCGCCTTCAGCCGCGCGCCTGTCAAGGCCATGAACATGCCAAGTTCGCCGGGAAGCCTCGGCAGGAAATAGGTGCCGCCCACATCGGGAAAGAGGCCGATGCCGGTTTCCGGCATGGCAAAGGTCAGCCGTTCCGTGGCGACCCGGTGGGAGCCGTGGATCGAGACGCCCACGCCGCCGCCCATATCGATGCCGTCAATCAGGGCGATATAGGGCTTGGGGTAGCGCTTGATGAAAGTGTTGAGCAGATATTCCTCCCGGTAGAAGGTCAGGAAGGTGTCGTTGCGCGCCCGGCCCCAATCGTAGAGCGCGCGAATGTCCCCGCCGGCGCAAAAGGCCTTATTGCCCGCCGCCTTGATGATCACCTGCTCGACCCGGTCGTCATCGGCCCAGCGCTCAAGCTGAGGATGCATCTCGCGCACCATCCCAAGGGTCAATGCATTCAAGGCCTTAGGCCGGTTGAGCGTGATGACCCCGGCCCGGTTTCTGACCTCAAACAGAACGTCGGTTCCCGTCATGCCCCTACCCCTTCAACAGCGCGCGCGAGACGATCAGGCGCATCACTTCATTGGTGCCTTCCAGGATCTGGTGCACCCGCAAATCGCGCAGAAAGCGCTCAATCGGATAATCGCGCAAATAGCCATAGCCCCCGTGGAGCTGAAGCGCCTGGTTCACCACCTCAAACCCGGTGTCTGTGGCCAGCCTCTTGGCCATGGCGGCATAGCGGGTGGCGTCCGGGTGCTTGTCGGTGACCATTTGGGCCGCCTTGTGGAGCAGAAGCCGGGCCGCTTCCAGCTCGGTGGCCATATCGGCGATGCGGAACTGCAGCGCCTGGAAGGCCGCCAGCGGTTTGCCGAACTGCTTGCGCTCATGCATGTAGGCAATGGCGTGATCCAGGCTCGCCTGGGCCGCGCCAATGGAGCAGGCGCCGATGTTCAGCCGCCCGCCATCCAAACCCGCCATGGCGATCTTGAAGCCCATGCCTTCTTCGCCCACCAGGTTTTCCGCAGGGACCCGGCAATCTTCGAAATTGAC
The DNA here is from genome assembly GCA_039180225.1 of Pseudomonadota bacterium. Classification (GTDB taxonomy): domain Bacteria; phylum Pseudomonadota; class Alphaproteobacteria; order Rhizobiales; family CAJQND01; genus JAAEUE01. Next base: position 26,250 of record JBCDDQ010000011.1, on the reverse strand, counting down.
CATGGCCGTGGGCTGGGAATGCCAGCCCAGTTTGCGCTCCTGGGCGCCAAACGAGAGCCCTTCTGTGCCGTTCTCCACCACAATGCAGGAGATGCCGCCCGGGCTGTCATCGCCGGTGCGCACCATGGTGACGTAGAGGTCAGACGCGCCGCCGCCGGAGATGAAGGCTTTTGAGCCGTTCAAGACGTAATGGTCGCCGTCGCGCACCGCCTTGGTCTTCAGCGCCGCCGCATCGGAACCGGAGCCGGGCTCGGTGAGGCAGTAGCTGGCGATCTTCTGCATGGCGCACACATCGGGCAGAAAGCGCCGGCGCAGAGCCTCATCGCCAAAGCTGTCCATCATCCAGGCCGCCATATTGTGGATGGAGAGGAAGGCTGCGGTTGAGGGACAGCCCTTGGAGAGTTCCTCAAACACCAGCGCCGCATCCAACCGGGTGAGCGCCGAGCCGCCCACTTCTTCGGCCACATAAATGCCGCCAAAGCCCAGTTCGGCGGCTTTCAGCAGTTCCTCGCGCGGGAAGATGTTGCTTTCATCCCACTCAGCGGCGTTGGGAACGAAGAACTCCTCGGTGAACTGTGCCGCCACATCGCGGAACGCGCGTTGGTCCTCGTTCAATTCGAAATTCATGACAGGTTGGCCCGTATTGCCCGGATCGATGGTCTTGGAGGGGTTGATAGAAGGCCGGATATGCGGGGGTCAAGCGTGCTCTCGTGCCCAAAACAAGAAAACCCGTGGAGCTCGTCACTCCACGGGTCGCTTCCACCTGGTGTATGTTAGGAGGTTGCGGGTTTATCCCCCTGCAACTTTCGAACGACCAAGGTATTTCATCGGGTCGACGGCATCGGCCCCTTTGCGGATTTCAAAGTGCAGCTGCGGGCTGTTCACCGAGCCGGTGCTGCCGGCTTTGGCGATCACCTTGCCGCGGGTCACGCGGTCACCGCGTTTCACGAAGAGTTCCTTGTTGTGGGCATAGGCCGTCACCCAGCCGCCATCGTGGCGGATCAGGATCAGGTTGCCATAGCCTTTGAGCTCGTTGCCGGCATAAGCCACAACGCCGTTTTCAGAGGCCAGAACGTTGGTGCCCTCGGGCACCGCAATGTTGATGCCGTCGTTGCGCGAACCGCCCGGTTTAGGCCCGAACGAAGAGATCACGCGGCCTTTCAGAGGCCAGCGGAAGCGCGAAGAAGAGCGCTGTTCCGGCTGCGGCAGCGGTTTGATTTTTTCCACCTTTTTGGGCGCAATCACCTGACGGTCGGCCTTCGGCGAGGTGATGGCGTTGTTGTCCAGTTTCGCGGTTTGCACCGGTGCCGGCTGTACCGTGCGGGCCGGCTGTGACGGTGCGGCGCCAACAGAAGACGGGAAGGACGATGCCCCTGCCCCGCTTGGGATTTGAACCGTTTGACCCACGTTCAAGCCATAAGGTGCACTCAAGCCGTTCAGAGAGGCGATTTGCTTGGGATGCACGTTGTACTGGCGGCCCAGGCTGTAAAGAGTTTCACCGCGCTTCACCCGGTGTGTGCCGCCAGAAGCGAGCGACTGGCGCGGCTCAGCATAGGTGGGCTGCGGGCTGTAAGACGAATTGGAGGCCACCCGTGTGCTGCCGTCGCGGTCGCGCGGCAACGAGATGCGTTGGCCGGCGCTCAAGTGATAGGGCGCCTGCAGGCGGTTGGTGGCAATCAGATCTTTCACGTGCACATTGTTGGCCCGTGCGATGGAGTAGAGCGTGTCGCCTCTCGCCACGGTGACGGTGCCGGAGCCATCGGCCAGGCTGCCTTGGCGCAATGTGCCAGGGTTGGACAGGCTGGAGCTGGCCACAGACCGGTTATAGGGCTCTGCGTTGGCAGTACCGGCCGGCGGCAGCGGATCCACAACCGGCGGCGTGGTTTGGGTCGAATTGGTGTTGGTCAGGGAATTGAACCGGTCTGAGTTCACACTGCATGCTGCAAGCATGGCAGACACGGAAAGAAGGCAAACAATACGGAGGCCGCGCGGGACTCCGGTGTTCGATACAGTTACGCTACGCATCACTTGGCTCCAGAAACTTACTGAGCCGGATCATTAAGGGTTTTGGTTAAGGTGCCGTAAAGCGATTGCAGAAAATTTGAAATTTTTGTGGCGCGCGCCGCTCACATCTCCCGGGCGACGCCCGGCACCATGGGCACGAAGCGCACATCGATGAGGGTTTCTTCCTCCAACCCGTATTCGGTCTTGGTGACGCGGACGATCTGTTGGTAGGGCCGCTCCAACTCGCCGGTTTGCACGTCGATGGGCAGAACCATAATGCCGCCCTCCTTGAGCTGATCCACCAGGGCGTTGGGAATGTCGGGCGCTGCGGCCGTGACGATGATGCGGTCGAACGGGGCCTGCTGCGGCCAGCCTTTGTAGCCATCGCCGGTGAGATAGGTGACGTTGACCATGCGTAAGGCCGTTAACCGCTCTTCGGCCTGGCGGGTGAGCGTGCGGTAGCGCTCCATGGTGTAAACCCGGCGGCAGAGCTGGGCCAAAACGGCGGTTTGATAGCCAGAGCCGGTGCCGATCTCCAAAACCTTGTCCCGGTCGCCCAGGTTCAGCTTCTCGGTCATATACGCCACGATGAAGGGCTGGGAGATGGTCTGCCCGCATTCGATGGGCAAAGACTGGTCATCATAGGCCTGGTCCTTGAAAGAAGCCGGCACGAACTCTTCACGGGGCACCCGTTCCAGCGCGCGTAAGACGCCGGTGTCCCGAATACCCTGGTTGCGCAGGGCCATAATCAGCTCAATTTTGCGGTAATCCTCGTCCGCCATCCCGCTCCCTGCCCGGATCCGCCCGACCGTTGAGTCCCAAGCCATTCTTGTCGATTTGGGTGAGATGCGCAATTTCTCTGTGCGCGCGATGCGCAACCGAATATAAGAGTGCCTGGCACTCGAGCCTCTGAGGTTGCCTGAGTGTGGAAGGCCCAGCGGTCTACTATTCCAGTGTCAAATCTCGTAGCCCCACTTTTTCACCCAAGGCTCCAGGGTGGGAAAGATCGGCCGAAGGTGCTCTTTGTAGTTCCGCCAACGCTCCACTTTTGTGAGATAGAGCGGTTCGGTCACCTGATTGTAGCTTGGCGTGTTAATTCGCGTTCTTGAAAGTGCCGTCGTTCGGTAAGCTTCCATGTCGTCGTGCCAATCCAGCCCAAGGAAGTTCAGGAGCGGCACGGTGGAGCCGCGCAGATCGTGCACAAGCTGCTCATACTTCAAACTCTGACACTCCACGCCGAGGCCTTCATACCGGGCCCAAAGTGACATAACGCCGTCATAGACTTTTGCCGTGCGGTCCAGGTCCAGGAAGTTCGCCATGGCATTGTTCAGATCAAAATTCTGAATGAAACAGCTGAGCACACAATCAAGCGGATGGCGCAACGAAAGCACGTACCTGGCGTTCGGGAACACACGATTGATGAGCCCCACATTGATGATGTTTAGCGGCAGCTTGTCGATGACAACAGATGCGTCCTCAATGGGTCCAAGCTGCTTGGTCAACTCACTGAGATATGCCTGCCTTAACGCAGCAGTGTCCTGACCGCTCAGGGCGCCCACAACATCTGCGGTTGGCAGGGCACCCAGGTGTTCGCGCATTCGTGTCACCATGGGCAGTTCCTCTGCCACCGCAATCGCGGGATGACTGCGCATGATGGTATCCAGCAACGTGGTGCCTGATCGCGGAAAGCCGATCAGGAAGACCAGCTTGAAGGAGAGCTGCTCGTCTGAATGCTGGTCGGTCTGCAAAGCTGCCGCCCCGTCAGACCAGGAAGCCGTTAAGTGATTTAGGTCCTTCAGGTATTTGTCAGGATCAAGCGCAGAGCCCTCAGAGTGCGATGCGATCAGTCGGTTGGCGCCCTCAAACTCTGCGTACGCGGCGCGATAGCCGCCAAGTGTGTCGCACGTCTTGCCCAGAAGCGTCCTGCGGGTGATTTCCAGATTAAACGGGAGTTCGTCATGGTCGATGCTGTTCAGCAAGGTGCGGGCTTCTTCCGACCGTTTCAGCGCGCTGGCAAGTTGCCCATCGCAAAAGCGCACAAAGGCGTTCTCTTCGCCGCATGCAGCCTTGGCAGCGGAGACAACCTGCTTCATTTCATCAATTTTGTTGCTGCGCTCATAAACCTGGCAAAGGCCCGAATGTGATTGCGCAAAGTCCGGTTTCAAACTGAGCGCCTGCTGATAATGCGTGATGGCCTCGTCACTGCGGCCAAGTCTATCCAGGGCGACTGCAAGATTGTGGTGGGCCTCGGGGAACTCGGGCTTGAGTTTGAGGGATTCTTGAAGCCTCCCGATGGCCTCCTTGTTGCGGCCAAGACTGTGTAGACAGTGGCCTAAATTGTTCAGAGCTTCGGGAAAGTCCGGCTTCAGCTCTACCGCCTTCAAATAACAGTTCAGTGCCTTCCGGTGCTCACTCAGAGCGTCATACGACAGACCCAGATCGTTGTAGACCTCGACAAACATCGGCTCTATGGCCAGCGCTCTTTTGTAGCTGGCAATCGCTTCTGCGTGGCGCTTCAGCCGCTCCAGGGCCTTGCCAAGATTCAGGTGCAGCTCAGCAATCTCTGGGCACAAGCGCACAGCCGTCTCGTAATATGATGCCGCCTCTTCATAGCGCTCAACGCGATCCAACGCGTTTCCAAGGTTATTCAGTGCCTCAACATTGTGTGGATCATGCCTTAAGGCCGTGCGGTAGCTGGCAATGGCTTCGGTGAAAAGCCCAAGATCCTCCAGGGCGTTTCCCAAGCCATTGTGGGCTTCAATCATATTTGGATTGAGCTCCAGCGCATCCCTGAACGAATCCGCTGCCTTCTTATTGGCGCCAGTTGTTAGAAGGAGCTCACCGAGCTGATTGTGCGCTTCCGGAAGCTTGGGAAAGCGCCTGGTGAGTTCTATCGCTCGTCTGGTTGCCCTCCGGTAGTGTCCGCTATTCGCTAGGTTCGACACGACCGAAAACTCTTGTACTATTTCAACTCGACTTACCAACTCAGACCTCAAAACGAAACGCGCACAAACACAACTCAAAATGACCGTATCATAAGTATTTCAATACTGGTTAACAAAATCAGTAATAGCCATGCAGCACGCGATGTGCAGCTTAACTCACCGTTTGACCAGAGGACCTAAGAGGTAGAGATCACCAGCTTTAGCAGACACCGCACAGTTTCCAGTATCAGAACGTCTGAAAGCGGCAGTATGCGAGGTGTCTTAGCTTCCCGTTTCGGCGATAGTCGACGAAGATGGGGCTGAGAGAAGAGCGTAGGCTGAGTTTACGCGGCGGGATTTGGCATCTAGGTACGCCACGACTTCCTCAGGCAATTCCATACTGGCGAAGCGGTCCGGATGGTATTGCTTGGCAAGGTCGAGATACGCAGATCTAACCTGCTTTTTGGACGCGGTGCTCGACAGGCCGAGCACCTCATGAGGATCGAAGCCGGAGAGGTCTGTGCCGCAGTTCAGCTTGCGGGCCTTCGGGACGTTAATCTCCTGAATTTCGACGATCGAGCCCTTCGCGATCATCGAGCGGACGCCCGCATGCGTCTCGAATTCCAGAAAGAGGCTCTCGCCATTCAGGGTTCTTGTGAGATCTGAGCTCGCCCCCAAAATGACTTTGCCTGTCAACTCGCGACCATCACTCAACGTCAAGGTCGCCAAAATCGATATCTTCTTGTCAGCACTGTTGAACATGTTCCCTCGCGAACTCCCCGGGGGACCTTCCCAAGAGAACTATACGCTCAATGCGGTAAACAAACCTTTTTGAAGACGAAGCCTGGTCTCAGCGCTGTTACCGGTAGAAGTACTCCACAAGGAACATGGGAATGGACGGCACATAGGTGCAAATCAGCAGAACCGTCAGCAGCACGGCAACGAAATAGATATTCACCTTCGAAACCTGCCATATGTTCGCCCGCGCCACCGCGCATGACGTGATGAGCACACTTGCAACGGGCGGCGTCTGCTGACCGATCGCAAGGTTGAGCGTGACCACCAGGCCAAAATGCACCGGATCGATGCCCGCAGCGGCAATGAGCGGCACGACGATCGGCACAACCAGAATAATGGCCGCCGCCGAGTGCAGGAAGAAGCCGATGATCAGGAAGAAGAAGTTCAGAATGAGCAGGATCTGCCATTTGTTGGTGGTGATCTCCAAGATGCTGGCAGCCAGTTGTTGAGGCATCTGTGCCCGCGTCAGAAACCCTCCCATCAGCACGGAGGCCGCCACAAGCAACATCACCACCGCCGTCTGCATGCCGCCATCGAGCATGGCACGTTTGAGGTGCTTGAGATCGATTTGCCTGTACCATAATCCGACCACCAAGGCGGCCAGCACAGCAAGGCCGGCCGCTTCGGTTGCCGTAACAAAGCCGCCGAAAATGCCGCCAAGGATAATCACCGGCAAGGAGAACGCAGGCAGCGCATCGATGAAGGTGGCGCGCAGACGCTGCAGGTCGAAAGCCTGTTCCACGGGCAAATTGTAACGGCGGGCAAACATATAGGCGACGAACATGAGCCCCGCCGCCCCCATCAGCCCGGGCACGATGCCGGCAACAAAGAGCTGTTCAACGGACGTGTTGGCCGACGTTGCATAGAGGATCATGGGGATCGACGGCGGGATGATGATGGCAAGCGATGCGGACGATGAAGTGACGGCTGCAGAAAGGGGTGCGCTGTATCCGCGCTTCTTCATCTGCGGGATAAGAATGGAGCCGAGCGCGGCGACATCGGCCACGGCCGATCCTGAAATCTCGGCAAAAAACAGAGAAACCCCAATGTTCACCATGGCGAGGCCGCCACGCACAAACCCGATGATGGCAGAAACGAAATTGATGAGCCGATCGGTTATGCCGCCCGCATTCATGATGGCGCCGGCCAGCACGAACATCGGGATCGCAATGAGCGAGAACTTGGTGGAGCCATCGTACATATCGAGGGCAACGGTGACCAGGCTGTCCGTACCCTCGGTGCCGAGCAGCCCGATAATACCTGCAACGGCCAACGCAACCGCGATGGGCACATTGAGGCAGATCATCACGATGAGCGCCACGAGTATGAAGGCGATCAGCATCCCTACCTGTTCCCCGCTTTCTCCATCTCGCTCTCCACTTCTTCTTCAATCTCGGCGTGCTCAAGCGATACACCGTCGCGCGTCAGGCGATAATATTCCGGCAGGCTGAGGAGTTCACACAGCACGAAAAGCACCCCGCCAATGGGAATGACCGATTGGGTAAGCTGCACCGGAACCCATGTGAGCGACACCAGCCGCTCGCCCTCAAGCACCTGCAAGACCTCCCAGCCGGTGACGGCCAGAATGACGAAGAAGCCGATAACAATAGTCTCTGCAACCACGACGCCGGCCAAACGAAGCCCGCTGGGCAGTGACAGCAACACGCTGTCAAAGCCAATATGCCGGCGTTTGAGGGCCGCGAGCGCAGCGCCGTAATAGGTCAGCCAGGAAAGCTGTATTGCGGCGATCTCATCGTACCAGGACAAAGAGTCCCCGAAGAGCCTGTAGAGCACAGCCGTGATCACCACGATGGTGAGGAGAACCATCTGGATGATAACAAACCATTCTAAAATGGACTCAAGCGTCTTCCTGGCACGCACAAGCATGGTGGTTGATCACCGTAATGTTCGAAAATCGTAAGACCGGGGGACGTGCCCCCGGCCTTTGTGAGAATTTCAGGAGCCAGCGGCCAGGCTCTGCACCTTCTTGACCAGCTCCGCGCCACCACTGACAGAGCTTGAAAACTCGTCGTAGATTGGCTTTGAAGCTGCGATGAACGCTGCATTGTCTGCCGTGTTCACGGCAACGCCCGCCTTCTTGATCACGTCCAAGAGTTCGGTCTCCAGCTTGGCGGCCTGTTCATAGACGAAATCCTGAGTGTCTTTTCCGCACTTCTCCAGGCCGGCCCGAACATCTTCAGGAAGCTTTGCGTAGTGCTTGTCTGAAACCAGGACATAGGCCGGCGTATACACATGGCCGGTGATGGACAGATGCTTCTGCACCTCCTGGAATTTGGCCGATGCGATCTGCGCGTAAGGGTTTTCCTGGCCGTCAATAACGCCCGTTTGCAGGGCGGTGAAGACTTCAGAGAATGCCATGGGCGTCGGATTGGCGCCGTAGAGCTTGAACATCTTCACACGCCACGCCCCTTTTGGCGTGCGCAGTTTGATCCCGGCCAAATCCTCCGGCTTGTTGATGGCCCGGACATTGTTGGTGATATGACGGAACCCGTTCTCAAAGAGGCCAATGATGCGGTAGCCCTTCGCCTTAACGGCCGCCTGGAATGTGCCCATAAGCTCAGCCTGAACACGGCGCATATGGTCCCGGTCCTTGATGATGTAAGGCATCTCGAAGACGCCGAACTCGTCGGCGACCGACGACATCACGGAAGACGGCAGCGAGAAGGTGATTTGTCCGAGCTTGAGCTTTTGCAGCAGCTCTTTGTCCTTGCCCAGTTGTGACGAGCCAAAGGTTTGAACTTCCGCCTTGTCGCCGAGCGCTTTGTTCGCGCACGCCGCGAACGCGTTCACGCTCGTCTCAAACAGGGAACCTGGCTTGCCCACATGGCCGAACTTGAGCGTGAGTTCCGCGGCCTGCGCCGTCATCGAAAAAGCGATGGCGCCTGCTGCACCCAGCAAGAGTGATTTGAGTTTCATTGACGTTCCTCCCGTCCACATTTGGTGTGCTTTGGTTTTGTTCTGCGGCAGGACTATGCATGTTTTGCCCTTGCATTACAAAGCAGATTTACAGATATGCGGTGGCGGGCCGATCTGGCGCGTTCGATGAGAAGATCGCAGCTGTTGCGAGCCTTTGCCCGTCGTCTGAAGGGTTTATCCTGAGCACAGCACCGGATCCCCCCGAAATACCGGGCTACTGGGCAATGCTGATAATGAACAAAAGCACGCCCACCAGCGTGACGCCGAAGATCCAGGTGACGACGATCTCCGCTGAACGCAGGTGTGAGGGGTTGTGGTCCTCGTCGTACATCATGGCAAGGCCTCGCCTTCTAAAAGCGATCCCCTGGGATGAACGGGATAGTACCAGCGCGCACGCCGGCGCGCTGTGAGGTAACTCACTCTTCGCCGATCACAGGCTCCAGACCCTCAAGCGCGCGGTCTGGCATCCATTTCCTTAGCAAGGCGATAGAATCTGTTGCCAATCGAACACATGCGCTGCTTGAGTTGCCGCCGACCCACAAGTTAGTCTACCGAAACCGGCCCGACAGCCATTATAAACGGCCTAAGATAACAAGAAATACCGGGGTTTAACTGCGCGTTCGTCGCAGGAGGTGTCGATGCAAAAACTGTTGCAGACGTTCCGTGTTTCGTTCGTAGCCTGTGCACTTTTTGCAAGCGTCGCGCTCTCTGGTGCACATGCGGACGAAGAGGCGGCCAACGGGCCCTTTGAGTGGACGGGCTTTTACATCGGCGGCCACGCGGGCGGTATCTCCGGTTCGACCAGGGGCTCTTCTCCGCCGAGCACTCCGTCTTCAATACGCGACGATACGGATCCAGCCGGCGTTGCGGGCGGCCTGCTTGCCGGCTACAATCACCAGATTAGAGACATTGTCTTCGGCATTGAGGCGGACGTCACGTTCTCCGACGCTGGCGATGGCTATAATACGACAAATCTTCCTCAAACGATTAAAGTGGAGAGAATGTACTCCGTGCGTGGCCGTCTTGGCTATGCAATTGACCGGTCCCTCTTCTACATCACCGGCGGCTTCGCCTTGGCTGAGACCGACTTTCAATCGCCTGCAGCCTCCAAGAGCGATAGTGCAACTTTTCGCGGCGCTCAGGTAGGTGGCGGTTTGGAGCATATGCTGACGCCATTTCTGAGCGTGCGCGGCGAGTATCTCTATGGCCTCTTTGACGCCAAGACTGTAACGAGCTTACCGGGCCAGCCCATTCGGCACGAGCCTGAAACTCACACGTTCCGCGCCGCCGTGGCCTGGCACTTCAATGCGATGCGCGAGCAGCAGCAGGCCTTCGGCTTCGGTGCAACTGACAACGGATCGCATGATTGGACGGGGATTTACCTGGGCGCTCATGCGGGTTTTCTCTCCGGCAATACTCGAGGGTCGCTTATACCTGGCACCAATATACGCTATGACGGCGAACCATCCGGTGTCGCGGGCGGCGTTTTGGGCGGCTACAATCACCAGTTTGGAAATGTCTTGATCGGTGTTGAAGCTGATGCGACTTATTCGGACTCGGGTGATGGCATCACCAGGGCAGGAATCGGCACTACAGTGGCGGTTGATGAAATTTATTCAGTACGCGGTCGGCTTGGCTATTCAGCGAACGGCACGCTGCTTTATGTCACCGGCGGCTATGCGATCGCCCGCGCACAGTTCGACTCACCGGTCATTAGACTGTCCGAGCGCGCAACATTTGACGGCTTCCAGGTCGGGGGCGGTCTAGAGCACATGCTGAACCCGTCAGTCAGTTTGCGGGGTGAATACCTTTATGCCGATTTCGGGCGAGAAAACGTGTTGTATCTTGTAGGGTCTGGGGCGCCCGTATCGCTTGAAATGCATACCTTCCGGGCGGCGCTTTCCTGGCACTTCAATTCGTTAAACACTCAGAACCAAACCTATGGCTTTAACGGGACTGAAGGCGTCACTCAGAACTGGACAGGCTTCTATGTGGGTGGACATGCGGGCGCTGTTTCAGGAACAACACGTGGCTCGTTTCCTCCGAATTCAGCGGTCTCTATCCGTTATGATACCGAACCGTCCGGCATCGCCGGCGGAGTTCTGGGGGGATACAACCATCAAATCGGCAATGTCGTGCTCGGCGTCGAAGCGGATGTGACGATCTCGGATGCGGGTGATGGAGTGAACAATGGTGTCGCACCCGCAACAATGGATATTGAAGAGATGTATTCCGTCCGGGGCCGCTTGGGCTACGCGATGGGCAACACGCTTCTTTATGCCACCGGCGGCCCTGCTTGGGTGGAAACCACGTATGAAACGCCTCCCTTCACGGTTCGTGACAAGGTGAGCTTCGACGGCTTCCAAGTGGGCGGTGGCTTCGAGCACAGACTGTCAGGGTCAGTCGGGATCCGCGGCGAGTATCTCTATGGTGATTTTGGACGCGAGAATGTGACCTATATTGGGACCTCGAGAGCCCCTCAATCGCTTGAGACCCATTCCGTTCGTGCCGCCGTGGTCTGGAACTTTGGTGTTCCTCTGGTGGAATAACCGAATACGCACGCAAGCGCCCCTTTAAGCGAACTCACGCTTCGCCGATTACGGCGCGCAGGCCCTCAAGCGCGGGCTCCTGGGTAAGGTTCAAGTGCAGCGGCGTGATGGAGATGCGGCCGTCATAGATTGCGCGCAGGTCCGTGCCCTCGGGCGGATTGGAGAGCTCGCGCCGGAAGCCCAGCCAGAAATAGGCCCGCCCGCGCCCATCTTCGCGCTCCAGAATGTTCAACAGGTTCTGATCGCGCTGACCCTGGACGGTCACCTCCACGCCGGTGATGTTGTCCGGCTCGCGGTCGGGAAAATTGATGTTCATCACCGTGGAGGCGTCGAAGTCGGTGGCATAGAGCTGGCGCACCAGCCGCGCGCCATGGGCCTCCGCACACTGCCAGCGCACGGTCAGGCGGTCTGAGTGGTCAAACCCGTAAGACTGCGACAGTGCCATGGAGCGGATGCCGAGCGCGCTGCCTTCCATGGCGCCGGCAATGGTGCCCGAATAGGTCACGTCATCGGCAATGTTCTGGCCCCGGTTGACCCCGGAAAGCACCAGATCCGGCGGGTCATCGAGGATCTGGCGATAGGCCATCAGCACGCAATCGGCCGGCGTGCCCTCCACGGCATATTTGCGGTCCTCAAGCTGGCGGATGCGCAAGGGTTTGGAGAGCGTGATGGAGCGCGAGGCGCCCGATTGCTCATATTCCGGCGCCACCACCAGCACATTGTCGCTGAGCTCGGCGGCGATCTTTTCCAAAGACACCAGGCCCGGCGCATTGATGCCGTCATCATTGGTGACCAGGATCTGCACAGACGAGCCGTCTGCGCGCTTCAAGTAGCCATCAGCCATGCCGGTCCCCAAACGTGGTTATGCCGCCCATATAGGGCTTCAGCGCTTCCGGCACGCTGATCGTGCCGTCCGCATTCTGGTAGTTCTCCAACACCGCAATCAGCGTGCGCCCCACGGCAAGGCCGGAACCGTTCAGGGTGTGCACATGCAGAACGTTGCCGTCCCCATCCCGGTAGCGCGCGTTCATGCGGCGCGCCTGGAAGTCGCCGCACACCGAACAGCTGGAGATTTCCCGGTACATATCCTGGCCCGGCAGCCAGACCTCGATGTCATAGGTCTTGCGGGCGCCAAAGCCGATATCGCCTGTGCACAGCACCACCACGCGGTAGTGCAGGCCTAAGCGCTTCAGGATCTCCTCAGCGCAGGACAGCATACGCTCCAGCTCATCGTCCGATTGCTTCGGCGTGGTGATGCTGACCAGCTCCACCTTGGAGAACTGGTGTTGGCGGATCATGCCGCGCGTGTCGCGCCCGGCCGCGCCCGCCTCTGCCCGAAAACAGGGGGTAAATGCCGTCACCCGCGTGGGCAGATCAGCCTCAGCCACGATGGTTTCGCGCACCAGGTTGGTGAGCGAGACCTCCGCGGTGGGGATCAGCCAGCGGTCATCGACGGTTTTAAACTGGTCTTCTTCGAACTTCGGCAGCTGGCCGGTGCCGTAGAGCGCATCTGAGTTCACCAGGATCGGCGGGCTCACCTCCGTGTAGCCGTTTTCCTGGGTGTGCACGTCCAACATCAATTGGGCAAGCGCCCGCTCCAGCCGGGCCATGGGGCCGGTGAGCACCACAAAGCGCGAGCCGGCCAGCTTGGCGGCGGTCTCAAAGTCCATGAGCCCCATCTCTTCGCCCAGCTCAAAGTGCTGTTTGGGCGCAAAGTCGAACGCAGGCTTCTCGCCGTGGGTGTGGTGAAGCGCGTTATCGGCCTCGTCCGCGCCATCCGGCACGTCATCGCGTGGCAGATTGGGCAGGGCCGACAAAAAGCCCTCCAGCTCGTCCGTCAGCCGGCGCTCCTCGCTCTCCCCGTTCTGGATGAAGCTCTTGAGCTCCGCCACCTCGTCGATCAGCGCCTGGGCGGCCGTCTCATCGCCGGAGGCCTTGGCCTTGCCGATGTCCTTGGAGGCCGCGTTGCGGCGCGTCTGGGCTTCCTGCAGCTTTTGCACATGGTCACGGCGCGCCTGGTCCAGCTTTAGCACGTCGGCGGAGGTGGGCCCCAGGCCTCGCCTCGCCAAGCCGGCGTCAAACGCGTCGGGGTTCTCACGTATCCATTTTATGTCGAACATGGGCTTCGTCGATGAGTTGGTGCAGATTTCAGGGCGTGGGGCACCCGCGAGGGCCCCGTGACACGCTGTATACGCATCTCGGTGCCGATGCGCCAGCGCCTTGAGCGGGGCTGCTTGAAGAAAGTCCGTGACACGGTATGATCGCACGCAAAGGGTCTACACGGAGGATGGAATGAGCAGGTTCACACGTCGAAGCGCCTTGGGGTTCATGGGGGCGGCCGCCGCCCTTCCGCTGATCGGGGCGCCGGCCCTGGCAAACACGAAAGTCAAGGTCGGTGCCCTGCGCTTCACCAGCCATTCAGCCAGCTTTGTGGCGTTCGAACGGGGCTATTTCGCCGCTGAAGGGCTGGACGTGGAGTTCAAGTTCTTCCAAGCCGCCCAGCCCATGGCCGTGGCCATTGCCTCGGGCGATGCGGACTATGCGGTGACCGCCATCTCTGGCGGCCTGATCTCGCTTGCCGATAAGGGCGCCGCCAAGGTGATCGGCGGAGCGCTCTCTGAGGAGGCCGGCATTGATGGCCAGAAGTTCCTGGTCTCAGACGCCGCCTACCAGGCCGGCGGCACGGCTCCGGGCAAGCTGAACGGGAAAACCTATGCGGTGACCCAAGCCGGTTCCTCGTTTCACTATATGGGCGCCAAGATGGCCGCCAAGGAAGGCATTTCCGTAAAGTTCAGGCCTTTGCAGAAGGTGGGCGCCATCATCGGGGCGCTGAAATCCGGCCAGGTGGATGCCTGGTCCATCGTGCCGCACATCGCCAAGCCGCTGGCCAGATCCGGCAAGGTGCACATTGTCGGCAATGTGGCCGATTACCTGCCGGACTACCAGGTCACAACGGTTTTCACCTCAGCGGCCAATGCGGCCAATCAGCGGACCAAAACCGAGGCTTTCCTGCGCGCGTTCTCCCGCGGCGCGACTGACTTCAATGCGGCCTTGGTGGACAAAACCGCAGGAGAGGAAGCGGCGGAAGAGATGGTCAAGCTGATCCACAAATATGTCTACACCGACCGGCCCTACGAAAAGGCCAAGCCCAGCATCGTGAACGGCGCCATGCGCATCAACGAAGGGGCAAGCCTCAACGCCGCCTCCGTGCGCGATCAGTTGGACTGGTTCAAGGCGGAGAAGCTTGTGAAGGACACGGTCGGCTTTGAGACCCTGGTGGATCCCTCCTACGTGAAGGCCAGCTGAGGGCCCTTCCCCTTCGCGCCTCTGCATGGATCTGGTCCTTAAGAACGTCAGCCACCGGTATGGCGATCTCGCTGTGCTGAAGGATGTGGATCTCACCGTGCCTGAGGGCAAAATCGTTTGTCTGGTAGGCCCTTCGGGCTGCGGGAAGTCGACGCTTTTGCGCCTGATGGGCGGCTTGGAGCAGCCGTTTTCCGGGGATGTTTCACAAGTGGGCGATGCGCCGGCCGGATGCCTTAATCCCCTCACTTACGTGTTTCAGGACTTTGCCCTTCTTCCTTGGCGCACGGTTGAAGGAAATATCTCTCTAGTTCTAGAGGACCATTACCTGGGTGAAGGCGCGGCCCGAGAGATCATTTCAGATGTGCTGGCGCGCACCAAGCTCTCAGAATTCCGGCACGCCCTGCCAAAGCAGCTGTCCGGCGGCATGAAGCAGCGCGTGGCGATTGCCCGGGCCCTGGCGGTGAACCCGGCAGTCCTTTTATTGGATGAGCCCCTGTCAGCGCTCGACAGCCAGACCCGCGAGCTGCTCATGGATGATCTGGTGAGCCTCTGGTCGCGCCAGAGGTTCACAGGCGTCTACGTCACCCACAACCTGCAAGAAGCGGTCCGGCTTGGACACGTGATCGCAGTGCTATCGCGCCGGCCCGGCCGGATCCGCCAACTGGTAGAACTAGACACACCGCTCGATGAACGCCGCCCGGACGACCCGGAGCTCCAGCGCCAGCAGCGCGCGCTTTGGGAGGCCATGCGCGAGGAGGCCGAGGCCGCCGATATGGAGTTGGCCGATGTCTGAGCCCAAGCCGGTTCGGTTCCGCGGTGGCGGCTTCGCCCCGGTCTCGGTCAAGTGGGTCGGCCCTGTGGTCTTTGTTGTCCTGATTGCGTTGATTGAGATCGGCACGCGCACCGGCTTCATAACCCCCCTCACCCTGCCCAGGCCCAGCGATGTATTCGCCACGTTCGTTGAACTTTGGAGCACCGGCGCCCTCTGGCAGCACCTTCTGCCGTCCCTGACCCGGCTCCTGGTGGGATCAGCACTGGGCGCTGTCACGGGGGTCGCCATCGGCATTGCGATTGGCCTTTTCTCCCATGCGCGCGCTGGGCTTGTGCCCCTGGTGGCTGCTCTCTTTCCGGTGCCGAAGATCGCGCTGCTGCCTCTGTTCGTCATCTGGTTTGGCATTGATGAGGGCTCCAAATATGCCCTGATCGCGCTCGGCACATTCACCCCCACTGTGGTCGCGACATACGGCGCGGTGGACAATGTGGACCGCAGCCTCATCCGCATGGGCCAGAGCTTTGATCTCACCTGGCGCTCGATTGTCTGGAAAATCGTGCTGCCCGGCGCCATGCCCGGCATTCTCTCCGGCTTGAGGATCAGCCTCGCCATCGGCATCATCTTGCTGGTGGCCGCAGAGATGCTGGGCGCCGAATATGGTATTGGCGCCTACATCCTTCAGGCCGGCTCGCTCTATGATCTGGAGCGGCTGTTTGCCGGCGTGGTTATTCTGTCTGTGCTGGGGGTTGCGGTGAGCGCAGGCATCGGGGCCTTGGAGCGGCGGGTTTTGCGCTGGCGGGTTTAGGTTTGTTTGAGCGTCATCCCCGCGAACGCGGGGAGCCATAGCTCAGACTGTCTTCTTGGCTCAGAAGGTCCTCGCGTTCGCAAGGACGCGTTAAACCCCCAACTCAGCATCCCGGCGGGCTTCAGCTTCAGCCCGCTTCTTCTCCACCATCACAACCAGGAAGACGCTGAGCTCATAAAGCAGCAGCGTGGGGATTGCGAGGCCAAGCTGGCTCACCGGATCGGGCGGGGTCAGGAACGCCGCCACGACGAAGGTGAGCACGATGGCATATTTGCGCTTGTTTCTGAGCCCATCTGCCGTGGTCAGCCCGGCGCGCGCCAGCAGGGTGAGCACCACCGGCAGCTGGAAACACAGGCCAAACGCAAAGATCAGCGTCATGATCAAGCTGAGATACTCACTCACCCGCGGCAGCAGGGAAATCGCGGCCTGATCTGCAGTGCCGGTCTGCTGCATGGTCAAGAAGAAGGTCATGGCCAGCGGCATGATGAGGAAATAGACCAGGCAGGCGCCCATAAGGAACAGCACAGGCGTGGCAAGCAGAAACGGCAGAAATGCGCCGCGCTCATGCTTGTAGAGCCCCGGCGCCACGAACTTGTAGAGTTGCGTGGCGATGACGGGGAAGGAAATGAAAAGCCCGCCAAAGAGCGCGATCTTGAACTGGGTGAACAGGTATTCCTGGGGGGCGGTGAAGATCAGCTTCAGTTCAGCCACATCGCCGGTGGCGCGCTCATAGGGGTACAGCAGAATGTTGAAGATGTGGTCGGCCATGATGAAACAGGCAACGGCCGCAATCACCAGGCCGATCACTGCGTAAATCAAACGCTGGCGCAGTTCCGTCAGGTGCTCAACGAGCGGCGCCTGGGTGGCATCAATATCTTCTTGGCTCATTCAGATATCGCTCTCACCCGGCGGTCTTGGCGGCCGGTTCTTTCTTCTTGGCCGCTGCCGCTTTTTTGGGCGCTTTCTTCTTTTTGGCCGCGGGTTTTTCCGTTTCTTCCCGGTTTTTCGCCGCCACCGCCGCTGCCGCCTTATTGCCTTCCTCAATCGGGTCGACCTTGGGCTTGTCCGCAGGAGCGGTCGTCTTTGGCGCGTCGGTCGGGTCCAGATCCAGCTTCATCTCGTCAAACTCATCCTTCACCGGATCGAAGGTCTCGCTCAAGCTGTCGGTGACGGAAAAGTTCTTCACATCGCTCACGCCCTTTGCCAAATCGTCCACCCCGGTGTCGCGGGCGGCCTCCTCGAACATAGACTGAAACTCCCGGGCCATGCCGCGCATTTTGCCAACGAACTGGCCGAACGCGCGCAGCATCTTGGGCAGCTCCTTGGGTCCCACCACAATGATGGCAACGATGCCGATGAGCAGCAGCTCTGTTGCGCCAATATCAAACATTGGGTTTTCGTTCCTGCCGGCAGCGCCGGCGCACACCGGCCCAGCCGAAGTGCCGCGGCGCTATCAGGATTTGGCTTCGGTTTTCGACTTAGTTGCGTCTGCAACCTCGTCTTTGCTGTGATCAATGGTCTTGGAAGTCTCTTCTTTGACCTCCTCCACATCGTCCGCCATGCCCTTTTTAAAGCTCTTGATGCCCTTGGCCACATCTCCCATCAATTCGGAGATCTTGCCGCGGCCAAACAGCAGAACGATGACCACCAGGATCAAAATGATCTGTACGGGTCCAACTGACATTCCTATTAACTCCCAAACCAGAGTGCGCCTTCTCTTCAAGGCACTATCGCAAAATCACTCCCGGCCCGCAACAAATGCAGCCACTCTTGGCTAACGGCCCGGGCCGGCCCTTTGTGGTCTATATAGAGATTTTTCCAGAAAAGATAAGCAGATGTTCCGGTAAAACCGAAAATTTCCGCACTTCCCCTTGCGTCACCTTGGCCGCGCTGGCCAGCCGGGCCGTGATCTGCTGGTCATATCCCTTAACGGTGAGGAACGCATAGGTGCACTCGCCCACAAACCGGACACGCGACACAGTGGCCTCAAATGCGCTCTTGGCCTTCGCACTGGCGAGAACAATCCCCTGGGGCCGCACCATCACATGGGCCGGCCCACCCTCGCTCGCAACCCCAGCCGATGCAAATGTGCCAACGGGCGTCTGAAGCTTTTTCTTCTCAACAGTCACGTCGAATTCATTGAAATCGCTGAAAAACCGTGCCGCCTCAACATCAACGGGATGATTGTAGAGCTCGTTGGGCGTTCCAAGCTGCACCAACCTCCCCTCCCGCATGAGCGCAATCCTGTCCGCCAGCCACATGGCCTCTTGCGGATCATGGGTCACCAACATGCAGGTGGCGCGTGTTTCCTTCAAAAGGGCCAGGGTTTCGGCCCGGATTTCATCACGCAGGCGCTGATCGAGGCCCGAAAACGGCTCATCCATGAGCAATACGGCCGGTTGCGGTACAATTGCCCGGGCCAAAGCCACCCGCTGCTGCTCGCCGCCGGACAACACATCCGGATACTCGCCCGCATAGCGCTCCAGCCCCACCCGCTTCAAGGCCAACAGAGCCTCGTCCCGCGCCTTGGACCGCTCCAGCTTGCGCAGGCCGAACGCCACGTTCTGCAAAATGGTCAGATGGGGAAACAGCGCAAAGTCCTGAAACATCAGGCCGATGCCGCGCTGTTCTGCCGGAACAAACGTGTCTGGGCCGGCAATTTCCTGGTCATCCAAGATCACACGGCCTGCGGTGGGCCGGTCCACGCCCGCGGCCAGTCGCAGCAATGTGGTTTTGCCGCAGCCAGATGGACCGAGCAGGCACAGGGTTTCACCGGGCTGCATGTCCAGGGAGACATCATTGACAGCCGCCGTGTCGTTGAACGAGCGCGAGACATGCTCAAAACTCAAGCGGCCGGCAATGGCTCCCGCCGCGGAACCGCGCTGGCGCCAGGACACGTTGGCCGCGTCGGGGCGGGTCTGTTGGTCGATGACACTCATTGCGGCATCGGTTTAGCGCAAGTGCCGGCAATAACGCATCAAAAATCGCGTGAACGAGACATCATCCGCTCATACTGGCCGGTCTGAGCGCGGCCGGCTCTAGTGCGGCTCGCTGCCAATCTCAGCCGGAAGATACATGTCCAGGGTCGGTTCATCGGTCTCATCGTCCAGAGCGTCCTCGTCGTCGGGAACCTCATCATCGGACATCGGCACCGGGATTTCAAAGTCAGCCGGCACATTGGCGTCCAGCAGCCCTGCCCCCTTCAGCTCGCGGGCCCCCGGCAGATCCTTGATGTCGTTCAAGCCGAAATGGGACATGAACTCTTCCGTGGTGCCATAGGTTACCGGACGGCCCGGCACGCGCCGGCGGCCGCGCATTTTCACCCAGCCCATCTCCATCAGCGCATCGAGGGTGCCCTTTGAGACGCTTACGCCGCGCACTTCCTCAATTTCCGCGCGGGTCACAGGCTGGTGGTAGGCAATGATCGCCAGGGTTTCCAGCGCCGCCCGGGAGAGACGCTTCTGCTCCACCGCCTCCCGGCGAAGCAGGAAGCTCAAATCATCCGCCGTGCGGAACGTCCATTTGCCGGCCACTTGCTGCAAAACCACGCCGCGGGCCTGATACTCTTCGGCGAGCTCGGAGAGGAGAAGCGGCACATCTGCGCCTTCTGCCAGGCATTCGCCGAGCTGGGCTTCCGATAAAGGTTCGGAGGCGGCGAACAAGAGCGCCTCGATCACCCGGCGTTGGTGGGCGCGGTCTGCGCGTGGATGAAGCGCGACGACTTGCGCAGGATCCTCGTTTTCAACGGTCTCCGGTTCTACCAACTTGCCGGGTTCCACCATTGCATTCATGACATACTCTCCACATTGGCCGGTGTACTGGTGTTACGTGTTCGTGTCCTCAGATAGAGCGGCGTGAACGCCTTGTCCTGACGGATTTCCAAAGACCCTTCTTTCGCCATTTCCAAGCACGCCACCAGGCTGGAGGCGAGCACACCGGGGCGCTCCTCCGGGGTGGCGAGATAATCTGCAAGGTAGCTGTCAAACCGGCCCCACTCGGCAAACTCGCCGATCAGCCGCTTCAAAATCTCCCTGGCCTTGGCCACGGTCCAGGTGGGGCGCACCGAGACTTCATAGGTGCGATGGGCCAGATCGCGCTGGCGCCCGCTGGCATAGGCCTTGAGCAAATCGAACAGATTGTCCGCAAATTCTGTTTGTGTGTCGACAACCACCGGCTCTGGCTCGCCGCGGTCAAACACGTCCCGGCCCAGCCTGTTGCGGGCCATCAGTTGCGCGGCCGCATCGCGCATGGCCTGCAGGCGCTGAAGGCGGAACGCCAATCGGGCAGCCAGCTCTTCGGCGGGCACCTCGTCTTCGGGCTCCAAATCCGGGATCAGGAGCCGCGACTTCAAGTAGGCCAGCCACGCCGCCATCACCAGATAGTCCGCTGCAAGTTCCAAACGCAACCGTCTGGCTTCGTTGATAAATTTCAAGTACTGCTCGGCCAGCGCAAGCACAGAAATCTTGGCGATATCCACCTTCTGCTCACGTGCGAGGCGAAGCAGCAGATCAAGCGGGCCCTCAAATCCATCAAGGTCAAGGATCAGCGGCCGGTCGCTTTCGGCGCCTTCAGGTTGGGCAGCACGCAAAGGGCCACCGCCATCGGGCCACGGATCGGTGCCGTCTGATGGCTGTTCTGCCCCGGGCTTTGATTCCAAACCACTGGTCATATTGGTTAATTTGACCCGATTGCTACACAGAAGTCCAATAGAAACCGATTTCGTTCCTAGCGCAGCTTTGCTGATTCAGGCCAGCCACATGGCGCATCAGGCGGGTTATCCCCCGATATTTACGCCGATTTGGCCATCACCTCATCAAGACCGGCCAGCGCCACTGCCCGGTCATAGCCCTTTGGCGCGCTCAGGCACGCCATGGCCCGCTCCGCACGGCGCTGCGCTTCGCCCGCCAGAGCCGGAACGGCACCCGCCACCTGGCGCATTTCAGCCATTTCCCCGTTACAGTGAAGCACCACATCACAGCCGGCTTCAAGCGAGAGCCGCGCCCGGTCTGCAAAATCTCCGGCCAGTGCTTTCATGGAGAGATCGTCGGTCATCAGCAGGCCGTCAAAGCCGATTTCCCCGCGAATCACTTCGGTTATGACCATCGGCGATTGGGTTGCGCAGTAATCGGGATCATAAGCGGGATAGACGATATGCGCGGTCATGCCCAACGGCAAATCCGCCAGGGCGACAAAGGGCGCAAAATCAACCTCTTTGAGCTCTTGCCTGGAGGCTGACACCACGGGCAGCTTATGGTGACTATCCACCACTGCGCGGCCGTGACCGGGGATATGCTTGATCACCGGCAATACGCCGCGCTCCATCAGCCCTTCAGCCATGGCCCGTCCGATTTGCGAAATCATTTCCGGCGTGGTGCCGTAGGCTCTGTCGCCGATCACGTCATGAACATCTGCCTGGGGCACGTCCAAGATGGGCAGGCAATCAACCGTGATGCCAAGGGCGCTCAGATCATCGGCGATGAGGCGCGCTATGTTGCGGGCCAGAACCAGCCCCGCTGCGGCATCGGCCTCATAGGCCGCCGCGATCCTGGCTCCGCTTGGATAGGCCGGCCAGTGCGGATCCTTCAGACGCTGGACCCGGCCACCCTCCTGATCGATGAGCACCGGGGCATCTGCGCGCCCAACACACTGCCTGAAGGCCGAGACCAGATCTGCGATTTGCTGCGGCTCTTGGCAGTTGCGGGCAAACAGGATGAGGCCCCAGGGACGCTCACCGCTGAAAAAGGCCTCCTCTTCGGCACTCAGGCTGGTGCCTGCGCAGCCGCATATGAACGCTTTGATCATGCGTTGATCCTAACAGCACCACGAATGTATCGAGAGATCGGTCCGACGCCGATTCTTGTCAATGGCCGGCCCCGCTGAGGCTTAGCGGCGCTTGACCAGGCAGTCTTTCTCGCCGGCGGCAAGCAAAGATGCGCAAATCTGGTTGCCTGATTGCGCATTGGCAACAGGCCCGACTTGAAGCCGGTAGAAGGTTCCAAAGCTGCCCACCGCTTTCTTGCTGATCAGCGGCTGGAGGGAGCCCAGCAAGGAGGGATGGCGGGCCCGGAGCTGCTGATAACCGTTCAGCGCTGAGGCTTCATCCTTGTAGGAGGCCAGTTGAACCACGAAAGCTCCTGCCCCCACGGCGGGCTGTGGCGCCGGAGCCGGTGCGGGTTGCGGAACGGCGGCGACCCGCTGGCCTTGCGTGGCCTGGCTGCCCTGCTGGAAGCTGGACACGGCGGAGGGCGCATTCTGGTTCACGCCAAAGCTTGGCGCAGGTGCCGGTGCCGGAGCCGGAGCCGGTTGGGCGACGCGCGGCTGGCTGCCCGGCAGGGGCGTAATGCTGAGAGGTTCGGTGGGCGCTGCGGTGACCGGTGCAACCGAAGCAACCCGGGTCTGTTGGGCCCTTTGCTGCGCCGCCCGAATGACAGACGCCGGTTTGGGCTTGGGACGCGGAATAACACTGCCGGGCAGTGATGTTACAGTCGGGGTTGGGTTTGCGGTGGTCTCCTCATCGGCCTGAGGCGGCTGAAGCTGCGGCAGGTCATTGGTCTCAGAGCCCGGCACGGGTAGCGTGGTTGTAAGACCTGCCGGCTGAACAGTCTGGCCCTGATCGACTTTCGCCACCGACGTGCTTCCCGTCGATGGCGATGTTTGTGAGATATTCGTTGTGGAGCCGCCCGATGGCTGGAGTGAGCCGGACGAGCTTCCCGGTAACGGTGGAGGTAAGGGAACCGGGAGATCACCAGAATCCAACTGGTCCGGATTGAGCGGTTGCAACGGTTGAAGCGGTTGCGGCTCGGCGTTGTTGGTCCCGGCCGCCGGCGCTGACTTGGTTGCACCCGGGTCAAGCGGCTGTTCCTCACGCGGCAGCAGGCGTTCGCCCTCAACCGTGTTTTCGCCCACGATGCGATCGTAGAACAGCTTGGTCTGCTGGGCAGCCGGAGCGCTTGACTGCGTGGGCGGGTCCACCTTGACCTTTTCTTTCGGGGCAGCCACCACCGGCGGACTGTTGCTGGCGGTGTTGCTGGACTGCTGGGTCTGTAGATAGAACCAGATTAGAGCAGCTGCGATCAGGCCGACACCGGCAAGGCCGGCAAACAACAGCCAGGGCCCCTTACGCTGGGGCTCGTCGTCCTCATACTGCTCATCATAGTCGTCATAATAGGCATCGGCATAATCAGATGCACTGGGACGGCCCAATTCGGGGCGGCGGCGTGGTTCGTCTTCGTAGCGACCATCCACATTGTCCAAAGCCCGCGCATGGGCGCCTTGGTAGCCGCCGGCCTGCTGGTCTTCATACCAATTGTCTTCATAGAGCCCGTCGTCCTGCGCGTAGTCGCCGGTATACTGGCGTTGCATGGGGCGGCTTGGGGCACTTTCGGCCGGTCTGTCATAAGACCGTGCGCTGAAGTCCGTGCTGTCGGTCGGCAGGCGCTGGTCGCGCGCATAGCCAGCATTGCCCGGAACGGGAGGCGGCGGCGCTCCACGTTCGGGAGGCTGCGGCCGCGCCGGTGGCTCTTCTGCCGGCTTTGCTCCGAAACGCGGCAACGAGACGTCACTCTCCTTGGGCGCACCGGCAGGCCGATCGAACGCGGAATACTCGTCCTTTCTCCCGGCATCTGCCCTGAATGGGGTTTTCTCGAACGCGCTTGCGCCCGAGCTGTCCCGGTCCGCCCGGGTGATCGGCTCAAACAACGGCTCTCTACCGCCTTGGTCTTCGGACCTTGCGGCGCGGTCATCTGGTCGTGCCGGGCGATCTTCCCGTGCAGGACGGTCCTCCGCCTCGCGTTGTTCAACTTTGGGAAGCGGCGGCTCGGCGGCCTTTTCTTCCGGCACCGGATCAGGCTTGGGCACCGACGGGGGCGGAATGATGCGCGAAGACGTGTCGTCTTCAACGCTCGATACGTCCGGGGTGGTCTCTTCCCCGTTGGCTTCCACCGGCGGGCGCAGATGCAATCCGCTGCCCAGACCTCCGCCCGTTTCGGTTCCCGCTTTCTCAGCGGCTTCCCGGCGCGCGCGCAGACGCTCCGCGAAAGTCTTGGCGGCCGGGCTGGTCCCGTCGCCGCGCGGTGCAGGCGCATCAGCGGCCGCTGCCGCCGGCTCATCGGACGGCGGCGGCGGTGGCAACACACGCTTGGCCGGGCTCTCGGCCTGCTCCGGTTCGGCCAGGGCCACGTCGCCATTGCTGCCGCCGGAAACAGGCGGCGGCGGCACGCGGTTCTCCGTTTTCCCGCCGTCGTCAAACTCATCGGAAATTTTTGGAAGAGTCTCCTCCTGCTCTTGCAGGCCAAGACGATCTCGCCAACTACGATTGCCGTTGCCCGTGGTCATAAGCTCTTGGCATCCTTTTACTAGCGCGCCCTTCGTATTTACATTTCTTCGGCAGGTGTTACGCCCAAGATACGAAGACCGCTCACTAAAACATTCTTTGTCGCCCTCAGCAGCGCAAGCCGCGCATACGTGGCGGCGATGTTTTCCCCAATTATAAACCGCAATTGCGGCGACTCTTTGCCCCGGTTCCAGAGCGCGTGAAATTCGGATGCAAGATCATATAGATAGAACGAGAGCCTATGAGGCTCGTGGTTCAATGCCGCACCCTCCAACACACGCGGATACTCACTAATGCGTCGAATTATAGCTAATTCTGCCTCATCACCCAAGAGATTAAATTCCGCGTCAAAAAGATCGTTAACGGACGGGGATTTTTCGCCCAATTCTTCGGCCACATTTCGGAAAACCGAACAGATTCGGGCATGTGCATACTGTACATAAAAAACAGGATTATCGCGCGACTGCTCGGTGACTTTCTTAAAGTCAAAATCTAACGGCGCCTCGTTTTTGCGGTACAACATCATGAAGCGAACGACGTCCGGACCCACCTCATCCACCACGTCTCTGAGGGTGATAAACTCGCCTGCCCGCTTGGACATGCGCACCGGTTCACCGTCGCGCAGGAACTTCACCAACTGGCATAACCGCACCACCACAGTCGCCTGATCCCCGGCCACGGCCTGGCAAACGGCCTGCAGACGCTTCACGTAGCCGCCATGATCTGCGCCAAGAACGTAGATCATCTGTTTGAATTCACGGGAAAACTTGTTGTGGAAGTAGGCCACATCAGCAGCAAAGTAGGTGTAGGCGCCGTCTGACTTCATCAGCGCCCGGTCGATATCATCACCAAAGGCCGTGGCCTTGAAGAGGGTCTGCTCGCGGTCCTCCCAGTCCTCAGGCACCTGGCCTTTGGGTGGCGGGAGCCGGCCCTCAAACACCAGATCGCGCGCGCGCAACTCGGCAATGGACCTATCGATCTCGCTTGAACCGTCGGGGCCGGTATCGTGCAGGGACTGTTCTGAGAAAAACAGGTCATGCTCGATATTGAGCGCCTTCAGGTCATCGCGGATGATCTCCATGTTGAAGTCGATGGCCGCGCGGCGCAGTAAAGGCAGCCAGTCGGCCTCGGCCATCTCCATGAGCGAATCGCCATGCTCATCGGCGAGGCGCTGGCCCAGCGGGACCAGATATTGCCCCGGATAGAGGCCTGAGGGGATTTCGCCGATCTCCTCACCGCAGGCTTCGCGGTAACGGAGGTAAGCGGATTTCGCCACCACGTCGATCTGAACACCGGCGTCGTTGATGTAGTACTCTTTCGTCACCTCATAGCCCGTGGCGCTGAGGAGGCTTGCCAAGGCGTCACCAAAGACAGCTCCGCGGCAATGGCCCACATGGAGCGGCCCGGTGGGGTTCACGGAGACATATTCAACGTTGACCTTCTCGCCCGCGCCCAGCGTGGAAGCGCCATAGTCGTCGCCGGCCTGCAAGGCCGCGCTCAAGACTTTCGGCCAGAACTCAGGCGCCAGGCGCAGGTTGATAAAACCGGGACCGGCCACCTCAGCGGACGCCACATCCTCATGGGACGCGATCAGCGGCACCAGCAGATCGGCCACAGCCCGCGGCGCCATGCCGGCGGGTTTGGCCAGGATCATGGCCGCATTGGTGGCGATTTCGCCGTGGGAGGCATCGCGCGGCGGCTCCACGGCCACCCGCTTGGTGTCCACCTCGGCCGGCAGCTGGCCTTGAGCGGACAGGTCAGCAATCGCATCGCTCACGACGTCACTGAAATGGGCAAAGATATTCACGGTCTGGAGATTTCAC
>JBCDDQ010000010.1:0-30719 GCA_039180225.1 Pseudomonadota bacterium | reverse complement strand
TCTTAACAATCATTCAAAAACGGAAGTCGATTTAATTCGAAAGGATAAATAATAGTTCAAAAAGATATTAATATTACAAAATATAGGATAAATGATTTCAGTATATGCATAGTTTTTTTCTTAATACATTCATCAATTCGCTATGTTTGGTGGGCTAAAAGCGTCAAAAGCAGCCGTTCGTTGAGCACCTCAAATGTCGATCTTCCCCCTTTGCAAAGGCGGTTCTTTATGGCCCGTTATGCGTCCATTCTATACATCATTTTTCCCAGACGGAGGCCGCCTATGACGGACGAGAAGGTCATCTTCCCAGCCCGGATCCTGCGCAAGCAGGAGGATCTGCCGCGCTATGTGGTGGTGAAGGCCGAGCACGTTTTAGGACGCACGGCGGCATTTTCTGCAGACGTGATGCTCAACGCGTGTGCCCCCTTTGAGCGCAACATACGCCCTTGGGGCAAAGGGTCGGATGTGTTCTTCTTCAACCTCACCGCGTCCCAGTGCGCCAAGGCGAAGCTGGATACAGGCGATCAGTGCGTGGTGACGATCATTCCAAAAGACTGACGCTTGCGCGCGCTAAAAGTCCCGCGGTATGCGCAACACCTGGCCTGGGAAGATCAGATCCGGATTGGCGATGATGTGTTGATTGGCCTGGAAGATGGGTTGCCAGGCACCGGCATCCTCATAGTAGCGCTCAGCCAGGGCCGACAGCGTGTCGCCCGCAACAACCTCGTGCTCCCAGAACCCCATATACCCATCCAAGATCATCGGCCCGTACAGCACCGGCACCGTGACCGAAGGGATCGGCCCTTCGCCGCCGCCAGTATCGTCGGTCAGGGTGATGAACAGGCGGTTGAGCTGGAAGGCCGCCGTGTCCGGGATGGTGATAGAGGCCTGGAACTGGCGGATTGACAAAGACCCCACCGTGGCAAGACCTGTGACCTCGTCATGGCCTTCCGACACTCTGATGGTCATTTGCCCTTCAAAGGCAACGGCGTTGCCGGCGATCAGGATCTCGTTTGAGACGAGATCAAAGGGTTGGGGTTGCTGGACGTGAATGTTCATCGCCACATTCTCCTTGGCTCATGCGCCCGCCCGTGCCCGTTGCGGTGCAGAATGCGGCAGATTGAAGTCGATTTGATGGCGGAGCGTCAAACCATGGCGCGCAGCTCTTCATAGGAGGCAGCGCCCGTGACCGGCAGGGCCTCCTCGCGCCAGGCGTCCTCAAACCGCACGCGCAGCCGTTCAGGCAGAAGCGCTTTGGAGGCGCCCACTTTGCCGGTCTTTACCTTCGAGCTCTCCCCGTCGGCCGGCAGGCCCATCACCTCGTCGCGCGCGCGGCGCAGGAGGTTGTCATCGAATTGGTGCTTGTGGGCGCGCATGAACTCGATGCTCGATTGCTCCAGAACCAGGCGCTCCAACGCCGCGTCCGGGGCCAACCCCATAAATCGTGCCACCTGGCTTATGGCGGCGGCGGGATCATTCTTGATGTCTTCAAAGCAGAACATCAGCACCGTGTCTTCGTTCCGCTTGGGCCACCAGGAGGCAAGGTGCGTCCAGTAGCGCCAGCTGCCCTTGGCCTTCAGGAAGCTCTCCTCGGTGTAGGTTTCCACCGACACCGTGCCCGGTTCCAGATACCAGCCCACCATGAAGTTATAGAATGAGATGCATGCATCCATGGGATCGCGCAGGACCACGATGTACTTGGCTCCCGCGGGCAGCTCATCGGCGCCGTAGTGGGTCTTGAACGCCCGGGGCGCAAAGGCTTGGGGGGCGTTGAGGTCGATGCCGCAATCGTGCGCCACCTCCATGAACGGCACCACCTCGGAGATCTCACCGAACGCCATGCTGGCGCCGCTGCGCAGGCCGTGAACGATCTGCTGCATCCAGGTGGTGCCGCATTTTGGGTAGGTTGAGATGATCACGTCGTCCGGTCGCGGTTCAAGCTGGGTGCTGTGGTCGATGCTGGCCTGCGTGGTGCTGATTTCAGAGAGCAGCGCGAACTCATCCATAGTGCGGGCCCGGCGCACGGCGCCGAGCGGGAGGCGGGGTGGGGTCATGGGATCCTCGTGGCGGTCAGGGCAACCTTTGAGACTATAGCAAAGGATCGCGCCAGGCTCACACCCTTGCGGAGACACGGTCCCAGGTGTTGGCGATGTGGCGCCGGAGAACTTCGGCCAGCCGCTCGCTGTCACGGTCTTTCAGAGCTGCAATCATTTCTTCGTGCTCTTCCACCGCGCCGCGCCAGTTCTCCGGGGCGTTGTGGCCCACAAAGCGGATGCGCTTCATGCGCGACTGCAACAGGCTGTGCATCTCGGCCAGCGCGCCACTGGCCGCCGCGGCGACGATGCTGGAGTGGATCGTCTGGTTGAGTTTGTAATACTCCAAACGTTCGCCGGCCTTGTAGTGGGCGATCATCATGTCATGGATGGCGCAGATTTCTGCGATATCGTCATCGCCGGCATGCTCACACGCCTTCCGGCCGGCCATGGCCTCCAGCTCGCCAATCACATCGAGCATGTCGCGCACCTCCTCACGTGAGAAGGCCCGGACGATGGAACTGCGGCCGGGGCGCAGCACAACGAGCCCTTCGGCTGCGAGTGTGTGGACGGCCTCGCGCATCGGGGTGCGGGACACGCCGAGATTAAGGCACAGGCGGGATTCATTCACCGGCTCGCCTGGCGGCAAGTGCCCCTCAATGATCATGTCGCGCACACGCCCGGCAATCATTTCCTGCAAAGACTGTCGTTCGATGGGCAGAGCGATATCTGGCTGTTGCTTTGTTCGCATATTTTATACAATATACAAAAATAAGCGTTCGACAATCCCGGAGTGAAGAATGACCGCCGACAGCCAACCGACACTTGCGCTTGCGCTGGGCGATGCGGCCGGCATTGGGCCGGAACTGGCGGCAAAGGCGCTCGCCGATGAGGAGGTCCGCCAGGTGGCCCGGTTTGTGGTGATTGGCGACAGGCGCCTGTTGGAGCTGGGCGCAGAGCAGGCCGGCATTGATCTGGAGATCGACGATGACTGGTTTTTGGACCGGGACAACCTTGACCCCGGCACAGTCACCATAGGGCAGGCCAGCGCGGCGACCGGCGCAGCAGCGCTGGACAATTTTGGCGCCGCACTCACCCTGTGTCATCTGGGCGGGGCGGATGCCACATGCTTCACACCGTTCAACAAGCACGCCATGCGCCTTGCCCGGCCGGGCTATGTGGACGAGATCGGCTTTATTCAAGCGGTGCTGGGAACCGATGCGGAAGGCGCAGAATTCAACGTGCTGGACGAGCTGTGGAACGCGCGGGTCACCAGTCACGTGCCGCTCAGCGAAGTGTCGGGCATGATCACGAAAGATAGGGTGTTTGAGCGCATCAAGCTCACCGATTCCACCATGCAAGGGGCCGGGCAGGGGCGCCCGCGGATCGCCGTTGCCGCGCTCAATCCCCACGCCGGTGATGGCGGCAACTTCGGTCCGGAAGACGATGGGATTATCGCACCGGCCGTGCGGGAAGCCCAACAGCACCAGATCAATGTGTCCGGCCCTTGGCCCTCGGACACGGTCTATCTGAGAGCCCATAAAGGTGAGTTTGACGTGGTTCTGTCCATGTATCACGACCAGGGCCAGATCGCGATGAAGCTGATCGGTTTTGACCGCGGGGTCACCTTGATCGGCGGCTATCCGTTCTGGATTGCCACGCCGGCCCATGGAACCGCTTACGATATTGCAGGCCAGGGGAACGCCAACCCCCAGGCCACCAAGAATGCCCTGTTGCTGGCTGCGAAGCTTGCGCGGGCGTCCGGCGCTCCGCTGGCAGATGAAGCCGCGCGGCGTTCGGCCATGGAAGCGATGCTGGCCACACCAGCCGCTCACCCATCCAATTAAACGAGGGAGGAAAAGATGACGTTCACCAAATTCAGCCTAACCGCTGCGTTCACGGGCCTTGCCGCGCTGGCATTGGTCACAACGGCTGAGGCCGAAACCGAGATCATTTTCGGGATCTCGGCAACACCCGGATCGCTGCAGCAACAGACAGCCGCGGAGTTCACCAAGGTTGCCAATGAGAAGCTTGCCGGCAAGGCAAAGGTGAAGCTGTTCGATTCAAGTCAGCTCGGCAAAGACAAGGACCTTATGCAGAAGCTGAAGCTTGGCACGGTCCACATCGCGCTGCCGTCGTCGATCATGGCCTCGATCTCAGACGAGTTCGCCGTGTTCGACATGCCGTTCCTGGTGGCCAACCGCGATCATGTTGCAAAGATCGAAGCTGAGATCTTCTGGCCGAAGATTGCTCCGACCGTTGAGGATGACGGCTACAAGGTGCTGGCCGTTTGGGAGAACGGTGTGCGCCACATCACCAACAATGTTCGGCCCATCAAGACCCCGGCTGATCTGGATGGCATCAAGATCCGCACGCCTAAGTCGACCTGGCGGGTGAAGATGTTCCAGGCCTGGGGCGCCAACCCAACGCCGATGAGCTTTTCAGAGGTGTTCACCGGGCTGCAGACCGGCGTGATCGATGGCCAGGAAAACCCCTATACGAACATCAACTCAGCCAAGCTGAACGAGGTCCAGAAATACCTGTCGAAGACCGGCCACGTCTATTCCCCGGCCTATCCGACCATGGGCAAGGCCTTTTATGACGGTCTTGATCCGGCCATTCGCTCCGTGCTGGAAAACACAGCGCGTGAGCTTGAGGTTTGGGCCCGCAAGAAGGGTGGCGAGGCTGACGACACCTTGCGCAAAAAACTGATCGATGGCGGCATGCAGTACAACGAAGCCGACCGCGACGCTTTTGTGAAAGCCTCCAAGCCGATCTACGATGCATTTGCAGCTGAGGTGAAGGGTGGCCAGGAGATGATCGATAAGGCCATCTCCCTTGCAGCCGGTTCATAAGACCGATGGGCTCGGGCGGGGCACCACCCCGCCCTGACCGGTTAACTGATGCGCGCACTGGCCCGCCTTCTCCAGCGATTGCTCGAGGTCATCACCATTGGCTTGCTGATTACGCTTGCCGGTGTGGTGATCTCGGCCGTTATTGCGCGCAAGGGCTTCAACTCTTCGTTCGTTTGGTACGATGAGGTGGCATCCGTGCTTCTGGCATGGATTACGTTTTATGGGGCGGCTTACGCGGCGCTGAGACGGCGCCACCTGGGCTTTGAGGGCCTGATCATTGCCTGTCCGCCGCGGGTGCGCATCACATTGTTCATCGTCAGCGAGATCGTTGTCTACGCGGTGTTCGTCGTGTTCGCCTATGCCGGCTGGTTCATTCTGCAGGTGCTGGGCTCTGAGACGTTGGTGTCCTTGCGCTGGGTCCCGTTATGGGTCACCCAGTCGGTGGTGCCGGTCGGTGCGGCGCTCTTCATCGTCGCGCAGATCCTTTCGACACCCGATACGGTGCGCCGGCTCATGGCCGGACGCAGCGCGGAAGATGAAGAGATCGCCGAAGAGATCGCAAAGGCGGAAGCTGCCAAGGAGCGCCGCTGATGGAAGCCTTGCTGCTTGTTCTTCTGCTTGCCGTCCTGATTGCGATCAATGTGCCGATCGCCGTCTCCATTGGCGCCGTCGCGCTCTTCGGAATCTGGATTGATAAGGGCGTGTTCGGCTTTTACGACGCCGCGCTCAAAGTGTTTGATGCAGCCACCAACTTTCCCTTGATTGCCATACCGCTGTTTATCCTTGCAGGCGCGCTGATGAACACCGGCGGCATCTCGCGGCGCCTGATCGATTTCACCTCCGCTTTGATCGGGTTTATCCGTGGTGGTCTGGCCATGGTCAATGTTGGGGTATCGTTGTTCTTTGCAGAGATATCTGGCTCCGCGGTGGCGGACGTCGCAGCCATCGGCTCCGTGATCATTCCGGAGATGAAGCGCAAAAAGTATCGCCCCACATTTGCCGCCGCAGTCACGTCGTCCAGTGCGTCACTGGCCATTATCATTCCCCCGTCAATCCCAATGATCGTCTATGGCGCTCTGTCGGATACCTCGATCGTGCAGCTGTTTGTCGCCGGGGTCGTGCCCGGGCTGCTTGGCGGCTTCTTGATGCTGTGCCTGTGTTACTGGTTTGCGGTGCGCTATGACCTGCCGCGCGAAGAGGCCTTCTCGCTGCCCCGGCTGGGCAAAGCCTTCCGCGATGCGGCTCCGGCTCTGTTGTTGCCGGTGATCATCCTTGGCGGCATTTTTGGTGGGATCGTTACCGCCACCGAAGGCGCGGGGCTTGCGGTGGTTGCGGCTCTGGTGATCGGCGGCTTCTGGTACCGCGAGATCAAGCTGCGCGAGTTTCATGAAGCGTTGCTGGAGGGCGTAACGCAAACCGCCGCGGTGATGCTGTTGGTGGCGACCTCAGGCGTGCTTGGGCTCTATCTGACAGAAATCGAACTTCCCCAGCGATTTGCGCAGTGGATCATCAGTGTGTCCGATAACCGGATCGTGGTGTTGATGATGCTGAACGTCATGCTGCTTGTCTTGGGCATGGTGCTGCACGGCGCCGCGGCCATCATTCTGATTGTGCCGATTGTCCTTCCGCTGGTGCGTGAGCTGCAGATCGATCCGGTGCAGTTCGGCATCATTCTCACCTTGAACATCGCGATCGGCCAGCAGACGCCGCCGGTGGCCAGTGTCTTGGCGACGGCGTGCTCCATCTCGCGAACGGATATCTGGGCGACCACCAGAACCAATATTCCGTTCATCATCCTGCTGTTCGGATTGCTCCTCGTCGTGACCTACATTCCCATCGTTCCCATGGGGCTGGTGGAGCTGATTTACCGGTGATGCCGGGTGCGGGGTTATCCCAACGCAAACACCAGTATCGCCCCGCCGACGGAGGCCACCGCGAGCACCCGCATCAAGTCCCAATGAAGGCGGAAGAGCAGCCCCGCACACACCGCGCTGAGCAGCACAGCGCGCCAATCCAGGCTTGCCAGCTCTGGGGTCCAAAGCACCAACGGTCCTGAGGTCTTTGCCTCAACGGAGGTGAAAAACACATGGAGCGCAAACCAGATCGTCAAGTTGAGGATGACCCCCACCACGGCGGCGCTGATTGCCGAAAGCGCTCCTTTCAGGCGGGGCTGCGCGCCGATCCAGTCAATGAAGGGGGCGCCGGCGAAGATCCACAAGAAGCATGGCGCAAACGTGGCCCATAGCGCCACCGCAGCGCCGGCCACACCCACAGCAAAACCACCTTCGCGGAACGCGGCCAGGAAGCCCACAAATTCGGTGACCAGAATGAGGGGTCCAGGGGTGGTCTCCGCCAACCCCAAGCCGTCCATCATTTCACCGGCGCTCAGCCAGCCGAACTGATTGACCACATCCTGAGCCATGTAAGCCAGCACTGCGTAGGCGCCGCCGAACGTGACCACGGCAAGCTTGGAGAAGAAGACGCCAATATCGGCCAGCACCGGAACAGGGGAGAAGAGCCCCACGAGCCCCAAGGGCACCACCCAAATGGACAGCCACAGACCAATCGTGGATAAGGTGCCGCCCAAAGATCCGCCGGCCCCTACTTTTGCGTCTGCTCCGGCATCGGCTGCAGAGCGCGAAGAGATGAAGCCATAGGCCGCTGCGGCTGCAATGATCAGCGGGAAGGGCAGGGCCAGAAAGAAGATGCCGATGAAGGCCAGGGCTGCGATGATCCAATGGGCTGTGCCGCCAAGGGCTTTTTTGGCAACCCGCAGAAGCGCTTCCACCACGATCAACACCACGGTGGCCTTCACGCCCAGGAAGAGGGCGCTCACCAGGGGCACGTTGCCGAAGTACGCATAGATGGTGCCCAGCGCCAAAATCACTGCTGCGCCCGGCAGAACAAACAAAAGCCCGGCGATCAATCCGCCGATAGTGCCGTGCAAGCGCCAGCCGGAATAGGTGGCCAGTTGCATGGCTTCCGGGCCCGGCAGAAACATGCAGAAGCTGAGCGCATTGAGGAATTGCTGTTCGGTGAGCCAGCCGCGCTCATCCACGATCTCGCGGTGCATGAGCGCAATCTGAGCCGCCGGTCCGCCGAAGGACAGAACGCCGATGCGCGCCCAAACTTTTGTGGCGTCGGCCAGGGTCGGCGCCGGTCGGTGCCCGGTCTGCGTGTCGGTTGCGGCACGTTCCATTGCCTCAGCTCCTGGGCTTGGCTGTGGGCCAATCATGCTTTTCATCTGTGGCATCGCGTGCCCAACGGTAAAAGGCGTCATAGAGCATCATGCCGGCGTCCAATTGTGCAAGATCGTCACGATACATTCGTGACAGGCCCAAAGAAGCTGCCAGCAGGCCGGCCGCTTCCGGCGCCAGGTCGTGGCGGTTGGTGTCCGCACCGCGCACAATGGTGGCCAGATGCTCCAGCGGCCCGGTGCTGAGGCAGAATTCTTCCACCATTGTATCGAACGTGCAGCGTGCCCCCCGATGGCTCCAAAACACGTTCTCCACATCGAAGGGCGTGGCATTGAAGTGCTCCGCCACCCCGTCAATCTCCGATGGGGAGACGAAGAGAAACTGTGCATTTGGATCCACGAAGCGGCGGATCAGCCACGGGCAGGCAATGCGGTCGATCTTCGGGCGGTGGCGCGTGACCCAGACCGAGCGGCCCTCTGCGTTACGCGCCGGGATCTTTTCGGCCGGCACCAGCGGCAGGCCTGCATCGCGCCAGGCAAAGTTGCCCCCCTCAAGGTTCTCTGCCGCAAGCCCATGATCTCGCAGAATTGCTGCGGCGCCCTGGCTCAGTTTCTTGCCTTTTTGGCAGATCACGACCACCCGGCGGCCCGCGAGTTTTGGCACCAGAGCGGGAAGGTCCTTGAACGGATGGCGGACCGCGCCTGGAATGAAACGCGGATCGGCGGCGAAATCCTCATCAATGCAAATGTCGATCAGCACCGGGGCGTCGGGGGTTCCGATGAGGCGGTAAAGTTGGGAAACGGTGATTTCGGTCGGGGACGGCATGATGCATCCTCCCTCCATGGTTTGAGGTCTGTTAAGGATGCGAATCTCCGGCTGTCGCCTCACGGGGCGTTCGCAAGCCCCATGGCCTCTTTATGGTCGCGAACACGAACCCCGTCAAGCCGGTGCCGGGGCGGCAAGGTCTGATGGGT
This sequence comes from Pseudomonadota bacterium, assembly GCA_039180225.1. Lineage (GTDB taxonomy): Bacteria > Pseudomonadota > Alphaproteobacteria > Rhizobiales > CAJQND01 > JAAEUE01. The sequence goes on along the minus strand of JBCDDQ010000010.1, from coordinate 21,660 downwards.
TGATGCGACGCGGTAGAAATCAGCTAGTCACCTCTGCGCACGGAATAATGGCGCGGGATGCCAGCGGACGCTCGCGCCCAGGCAGAAGCTTTGGTGCGGGCCTGGTGGGCATCGAACGCCGTCTGGTCTTTAAACACCTCTGAGACCAGCAGCCGCCGCTCCACGTCCGTGCACGGCACCACGTCAAACTTGATGCAACCGGCCTCGGCACGGGTCAGCGCAATGTGCGCGTCCAGAGCGTCGCAGACCTCATCCCAGCGTTCTTGGGGCACGTCCAAAAAGCCGTCCAGGTAAACACGGGGCGGCGCTGAGGGTTCGTTGCTCATTGGCTCTCTCAAGGGGAGGGATGTCTGCGCGCCAGTTAGCGCGTTAAAGCGGCCTTTTGCAAGACAAGCGCTAGCCTGCAACAGCTGGCCGCGAGAAGGCTGCGCGCAGGCCGCCGCCCGGTTCGTACGTGTCGGTGACGACATCTTGAGCGCCCAGCATCAGCACGTATTGGAAGAGCTCGTCGATGAGTGCCCGGCGGTTGTCCGGATTCTTCAGAGCTTCAAACGGGATAATTTCCCCCACATGGGCTTCCACAGTCGAGCCCGCAAAGCGCCGGAACTCGCTGACCAGCAACGACGTGCGCAACACCTGGCTGAACAGGCTTGCAACGTGGAACAGAAAGGAGTTCTGGCCGCTGAAATAGACGGGAAGCACAGAAGCTTGTGACGATTGGATCAACCGGGAGACAAACGGGCTCCAAGACCATTCCAAGGCGCGGCCAAAGGGTTGTGGCGCGGTGGCCACAGCTCCACCCGGGAAGACGACAATGGTGGTGCCGGACTTCAAAAGCGCGATCGCCTTTTCGCGCGTTTCCAGGTTTTCCCGGCTTGGCTTGGCTTCGCCAGCGGGGCCAAACTCTATCGGCAAGGCGTAAGGCCTGATCTCAGGTGTCTTCAGAAGATCACTGTGGATAAGAACTTTGTAGGGTCTGTCCAATTGTTCGGCCAATGCCAGCAATGCAATGCCATCGCCGATGCCGAAGGGATGGTTTGCCACCATCACCAGCGGTGCCTCTGGGTCCACGCTTTGGGGCCATTGGTGTGTCGTCAGTTCCAGCCGCACATCGATCAGCTTCAGCAGATCGCCCATAATGGTTTGAGAGTCCGGCACAATTTCCTCCTGCCATACCTGGTATAGCTTGGCAAAGCGCCGGCGGCCGGAGAGCTCTTCGATAAGGTTGATCACCTGGCGCCGCAGCCACGGGTCGTTGGGTGATGCGTAACTGAGTTCCTGCAGGGCCACTGTTCTCTCCTCGCCTTTGGGCACGGGGGTAAGCGAGGAGTAAGACAACAGGACAAACCCCAAATGACGATTTTGCGACAGCTCTGCGCGTGCCGGGCCCCGCCTTTGAGGGGGAGCTAGAGGTCTGTAAGCCAATCAAACAGAGGCTTGAGCTGGCCATACTCGGTGAGCGAGAAGGCAATCAGGCCCGGTGCCGTGGCCCGCGATGTGTCGGCTGTATCGCACCAACCCGCGAGGCTCTTGCGCAGCAGCAGTTCGCTATGGGGCTGGTCTGTGTCAAAGCCTTTGGGGACGCGCTTGAGATCGGGCGCGCTCAACCGGATGCCGCGCGATGAGAGATGGGCCAGGAGGGTGTGAAGCTCCGCTCCACCACGGCCTGCAATCTTTTGCCGGTAGCGTTCCAGAACAGGCTTATCGAAGCCGAAGCATCCGGCACCGAAGATCAACCTGTCGGGCTCCAAGCTGAAAAACCAGGCGGGAGCAGCGCCGCTCGGATCTATGGGAGAAAAGGAAATCCGCAAGTTGGCGTTGTAGGGCGTCTTGTCTTTGGAAAACCGCACATCGCGGTAAATGCGGAAGATCTTCGATGCATGAGGGCGGCCGCTTAAGTCCTCAAGGCGCGGCCGGATTTCCTCGCAAAACACCTCGGCGGGCCGCTTTACGGCGTGTTCATGGCGGGCTTTGTTTTCGCTGAACCACGCGCGGGTGTTGTTGGCCTGAAGGTCGGTCAGAAAGCTCACGGCATCGCTTGGAAAGCACCAATCTGACGGAGCGGTCATGGCGTTCTCCTTCAACCCTTGGGCGGCAAACCGGAAGCGAAGTCAAGGGCAAGATCCAGCCACGCGGCCATGGTCTCATCGTTGCACTCAGCCTCGGAGACGAAGAACATGCCGCCCATCGTGCGCCCACCCTGACGCATGGGCTCCGCGCCGGGCAGATTGTCTGCCTTTGCCGCATTCTCCTTTCCAACCCGAAACATGAAACGGCGCTCCCCGGCCTTGCTCCGATCGGCGCCTCCGATCATGTTGCCGTTCACCAGAAAGCACGCACCGCCCATCATGCGCTTTTCGGAAAACGGTCCGCGTCCGGCAAGTGCGGTGCGGAAGCGGTCGGTGAGGTCTTCATCATAGGCCATGGGCTTTCAGGCTCCGCGGGGTGTGAAGGATCTCAAGTCTGATTGTCGCCGGTTGGAGAGTAGAGATTTTTACTATTAACTTGCAAGTGACAAGTTGCTGACTCGTAATCTTGGCGCCATGGGGTACGCTAATGTGGGTATGCGCGTTTTGGGGCCGGATTCCAAGGGCAAGCTGGGCGGGAAAAAGGAGCTTGCCGGGATCTTGGTGCGCTTGGAGTTTTCCTGTCGGGCGCCAATCCGCTCCCATGTCCGGATGAGCGGGCTGCGATTTCAGGCGGCGATCGCTACCCTTGCGTTCATTGAAGGTTAAGGTCTCCACAATTACACTTGTGACTTGCAAGTGACTATTTTAACCAAGGTACGGTATGGAAAACACTCGCTCCGGCTGTCCGATTTCCGCAACGCTTGATCTGGTGGGAGACCGGTGGTCTCTGATCATTCTGCGCGACATGATGAATGGCAAGAGGCGCTACTCAGAGTTCCTGGCCTCACCTGAACAGATCACGACAAATGTGCTGGCAGATCGCTTGGGCCAGATGGAACGGCACGGACTGGTGGAAAAGACCACCTATCAGATGCGTCCCAAGCGCTATGAGTATGCCCCCAGCGAGATGGGCCGGGCGCTGCTGCCTGTACTGCAGCAGATGAGCCTGTGGGCGAACCATTATGTGCCGGGCACCTGGGTGCCGCCGGAACAGTTCATGAAGCGGCGCATTGCCTTTGGCCGCCCTCATGATGGGGGCGGTGAATAGAAAACATCGGCTGGACGCAGGCCGTGGACGCGCGGGACCCTGGCACCTATGATTATTCGACGGACGTCCGGCCGATCAACGGGCCGCGTTTGAGTGTGGAACCCCCCAGCCTCTGCAACAGCAAAGGCCCAGTGCAGGGAGCCATGTCGATGGTGGTGTGCCTGGGATCCTGCTTTTCACAGGACCATGGGGGGCGGAGGGTTGAGGCTGGGATGACCTCTAACCCTCCAGTTCCACAAACTTGGCGGCCTGCGTCACCGCGCGGCGCATATGCTTCTTCTTGATCGGCTCGTTGACGAAGCGGTTGAGGGCGGCCAGAGCAACCGGTTTCCAGGGTGCATCCGGGTTCACGCCCAGCTCCTCTTTCAGGGCCGTGGTCAGCTTCAAGGTGTGTGCCGGGAAGATGTAGAGGGGCTCTCCATGGTCCAGCATAGAGGACAAAACCTCATCGATCAGCTCGTCCGTTGCGCCGTGCGCCCATTGGGATGTGTCCTGCTCCCAATTCACAAATTTCGCGTTGCGGCCTAAGAAACAGCCTGCCTGCAGAAACGTGTTCGCCCACAGCCGTGGCTGGCTCTGACAGGTCTTGCGCGCCGCGTTTAGGTGGGTGATGGCGTGGGTGAAATCCAGCCAGTCCACATTCTGCTGCACGGGCTTGTCTGTCTGCACGCGGTAGCTGGCATCGTAATGCAGCATGGCATCGGCAGCGGCATACATGAGCGCATCATAAAGGCGCTGGCGATCACCGGCTCCGCTGGCCAGCAGCTTCAGCGCGCCCGGCACGCCGGTGCCGCGAAACGCATCAGGGTCCGGCACGTCGTCGCCTTGGTCTGCCCAGTTGGCAAGGGCGGGTGCATAGGCCTTGAACTCGGGGATCAAGTCTTCGCGCGCGGTGCCGCACAATGAGCGCACCAGTGGCAGCATGAGGGCGGCCTCTGCAGAGGTGCCCAGGAGGCCATAGAGCTCATAGGCTTTATCCAGATAGATCACAGAATGACCGAAGTTCTGGTAGTGCCTCAGCGAGGCGCGTTCCAGAACAGGCCTCAGGAGGTCCGCTCCGCCCGCCTTGAGCCCGGCCCGGGCCTGCGCAATGGCGGTGGGCTCGTCCTCATCCTCAATGGCCTGTTCAAACGCCTCCGCATCATAAGCGGGTGCCTCAGCTTCCTCATAAGGGAAGGGACCTTTCTGCATCAGCACGTCCCAAGACAGGTGCCCGATGATCTCCACCACTGGGATAAGATGTTCAATCGGATCGCTGGTGTTGATGCGCGCGCGCAAACTCAGCCAGTCCGGCGCGGCCGCCTGGGCATGCGTGGTGCCGAATTCCAGGCCGTCCATGGCCCAGTTGAGGGCAAGTGAGAGCGCTTCCAGTGGGTCGCCTGCGGCGCGTTCAAAGCGGGCCAGCTCGCGCGCTATACGCTCATAATCGTGCTCATCGAACGCTTCGCGCAAACCTTCAAGCGCCCTGGCGCGCTGGGCTTCCGGCGGCGGGTCCGCCAAATCAAGCCATACATCGCCATCCCGGATATCGGACGGGTAGTGCCTAAGTGCATCCCCACCCACCATGGTCTCGCCGTCCTCCAGATTGAAACGCCAGCTGTGCCAATTGCAGGTCAGAATGCAGCCCTCGCTGATGGTGCCTTCCGCCAGGGGGAACCCTTCATGGGGGCAGCGATTGTTGCAGGCATAGACCTTCTCGCCGGACTTTATGAGAAGGATCTGTTTGCCATCGAGCTTCACCACCGCCTTGCCGGCGCTTTCCAGCTCGCTCAGCTCCAAGGCTCTGGTCCAAACGGGGGCATCAGGATTCAGCATTTTCAATCCTTTCCAGTGTTTCGGTTCTTCTGGGATATGCGGTAGCTGCACCGGCGCGCGCCGGTGAGAATATGCTCCACACGCTCCACCTGCACGCCGGGCCCGAGCACCGCGTTGAACAAGACCAGTTCGGAGCGGCACAAGCCCTGGCACTGGGTGGCGGCAGCACAGATTGGGCAATGGTTTTCCATCAGCAGGAAGCTGCCGTCCGGCTCTTGTGTCCATTCGGCCATATAGCCTTCACGGTCGCGGATCTCTGCCAGGCGTTCGACCCGGGCTTTGAGATCATCGCATCCGGTCATGGCCCGCTTGTAGCCCGCTTCCGCTTCGGTCTCGCGGTCATCGATGAGTTTCTCAAGACCTGCCTCGCCGAACACCCGGCGCACTGACGTCAGAAGCTCCAAGGTGAGATCGGAGTGGGCATCGGGAAAGCGGGCATGGCCCTTCTCGCTCAAACGCCAATAGCGTTTTGGGCGTCCCACATCTTCGCGGCGGTCCGCAAAATCCACGAGCTCGGAATCGTGCAGATTGGACAGGTGCTTGCGCGCACCCACGCTGGTCATGCCAAGCTTTTCAGCAATGGTCATGGCGGTTTGGTCGCCGCGGCTCTTCAGCATATACAGAATTCGGTCTTCGCTGGCTTCGGGCATGGGCGAGCATCCAGGGGCAAGAGAGCTATAAAATAACTAAATGGTTTTTATATGTCAATCCTGAGGGTTTCGCGTCTGTCAATCCAGCCGGAAACCCTCTACTGCTGCTGCTTGAAATGGACGTGGCGGAGAAAAGGACGCTTTACACATGACAACCCCGAGCACGATGAGCGCTGTCCTCCTCACCGGCTATGGTGGGCTGGAAAAGCTGGAGTACCGCGATGACGTACCAGTGCCTCAGCCTGGGCCCGGCGAGGTGCTGATCAATGTGACGGCCGCGGGCATGAACAATACCGACATCAACACGCGCATCGGTTGGTACAGTCCGTCCGTGCAGGCAGGCACCACGGCAGAAGGTGGCGCTGACGGGGTGGGCGTGGCAACCGGCGACAGCGGCGGTTGGTCTGGCGATTTGGGCTTTCCGCGGATCCAAGGCGCCGATCTGGTTGGGCACATTGTGGCGGTGGGCGAGGGGGTCGATGGTGCACGTGTTGGCCAGAAGGTGACGTGCGATCCCTATTTTCGCGATACCGATGATGTGGCCGGGCTGGAGAGCGCTGCCTTTTTGGGCTCAGAACACAATGGCAGCTTTGCCCAATTCACCGTGGTGCCGGCAGAAAACACCTATGAGATCCCGGCCGGGATCGGGATCTCCGACGAGGCTCTGGTGACCCTGCCCTGTTCCGGCGGAACGGCCATGAACATGCTGCTTATGGCGGGAGTGAAGGCCGGGGACCGGGTGCTTGTGACCGGCGCTTCGGGGGGCGTGGGAACTTTTCTGGTGCAGATCGCAAAGCATCTGGGGGCGAGCGTTGTGGCGGTGGCGTCGGTTTCCAAACACGCAGCCTTAAAGGCGCTCGGGGCTGATGTGTGCATTGACCGGGCGGCGGACGATCATGCCGGCCTTGCGCGCGCGGCCTCAGGCGATGACGCCTTGACCGTTGTGGCCGATGTGGTGGGCGGGGCGCGGTTCGCGGAGTATCTGTCGCTTTTGGCCCCGGGCGGGCGATACGTCACCGCCGGGGCCATTGCCGGCCCCATTGTGGAACTGGATTTGAGAACGCTCTATCTCACCAGTTTGGTGTTTTACGGGTCATCGGTTTATCGCCGCGACACGTTTCCCGCCCTTATGCGGGTGCTGGCCGAAGGGGGCCTGAAGCCGGTGGTTGCGGCGGTCCGCCCCTTGTCGGAGATCAGAGAGGCCCAAGCGGCCTTCTTGGAGAAGGCGCATGTGGGCAGCCTCGTGCTGATACCGCCGGAGGTGTAGAGCGCTTCAGAATTCCGAAGAATAGCGGTTGCGTGGAACCCAGCCCACATGCTGGTCCAGATCAGCCAACGGCGCTTGAGCTTCGGCAGCTGGTGCCTGTTGGCGCAGGGCCGCGGCCTTGCGCACTTCGCTCAAGTGATCTGAAAGCTGGCTTCTCATGTCCAATGCATCGTCAATGGTCTTACCGGTTTTGTCATAGAGCACCTGCATGGCATCTATGGCCTCGGCGATCTGCACCAGTGTTTGACGTTCGCGTGTCAACAGCTCGAACTGTGCATCGATTTCCTCGCAGCACTTTGCCAGCCGTTGCTTTTCCAGCTGCATAAATTGCGTAAATGACGCTTCAGTCATGTCGCGTTCCATTTATTGCCTATGCTCAACCCCTGGTGAATTTAACTATACGTTTTCCGGGGTGCGCAGTTGAACTAAGTAAATAAATGGTTAACGCGGTGTGACAGAATGGGGTTTAGTCTCGGATATCTGGCAGTATTAAAGATTCGAGGTATTGGACTAAAGCTGGTTTGCCTTAAACGTGTCGCACGCATCCAGTCTGCCCGTTTGCATGCCGCGCTTAAACCAGCGGACCCGTTGTGCCGACGTGCCATGGGTGAAGCTTTCCGGCACCACGCGGCCTTGGCTTTGCCGTTGCAGGCGGTCATCGCCTATTGCGCTGGCTGCATTCAGACCCTCTTCAACATCGCCCTTCTCAAGCCAGTTTCGCGCCCTCTGGGAGGCATTGGCCCAGATGCCGGCCATGCAGTCAGCCTGTAACTCCATCCGCACCAGCAGCCGGTTGCCATCCACCCGATTACTCCTCTGGCGCGCCCGTTGAACGGTGGTGGCGATGCCCAGCAACGTTTGAACATGATGGCCCACCTCGTGGGCAACCACATAGGCTTGTGCGAAATCGCCCGGTGCCCCGAGCTTGTTCTTCAAGTCTTTGTAGAAGGAGAGGTCGATATAGATTTTCTGATCGGCTGGACAGTAGAACGGGCCGGTGGCCGATTGGGCATTGCCGCAAGCCGACCTTACAAAATCGGTGAACAGCACGAGCTTGGGCTCTTTGTAGGTCCGGTTCATGCTGCGGAATATGGTGTGCCAGACATCTTCTGTGGATTTGAGGATTGTGGAGACGAACGCTTTCATCTCGTCTGCCTGACCTTGGGGGATGGTTTGTGTCTGCGTTTGGGTCTGGGTCGGCGCCTGGGTGAGGCCGCCGCCGCCCGGACCTAAAAGTTGACCGATATCGCCGCCGAAGAGCCACATGAGCACCAGAACCACGATAATGCCGCCGATGCCCATGCCGCCGCGCCGGCCACCTGTGGGAATGCGGATGCGCCGCCCCCGTCCGGCCGGAAAGCCAAAACCGCCGCCACCCTGGCCGCGCCGATCTTCGACATTGTCGCTGCGAGGTCCCTGTCTCCACCGCATGTTATGTTCTCCCGGCCTCGTCCCCGAAGGCTCTGTTGGTTTTTGTTTGTTGCTGGTCCCGGTCATTGAATGTCAGCCAGCAAAAGTCCCATGTGTGGCAAAATTTTAGATCATTCAGCAGACCAACGCCAACACAGATGCACGCAAACGCTCATCATTCTGTTTTCTTGTGACTTTTATCTGACAAGTTGAAACTGCTCGCCATCATGCTGGACCTTGCGATGCCGGCACCGCGCAAACACGAGCCTGTGTGGGATCGCCGCTTGAAGCTCCCATGATGGACCTTTATTTTGCGCGTCATGAATCATCTTATTGCTCTGGTGTGCCTTGCCATTGGTTTGGTCAGCCTGACGGCGCAACCGGCTGACGCTGCTGCGCGGAAATTCTTCAAACCCACGCTTTTGGGGGACGTGTTGTCTGCATGCTCGGGCCAGAGTTCGGGTTGCGGTAAACCGGTGGCCGATCACTTCTGCCGCACCAAGGGCTTCGCGTCCGCTCTGAACTACCGGCTTGATCGAAGCGGTGGCAATCGCGGTCAAGCGCGCACGATTGACAACGAATTGGTGACGGTGGGTTCGGGCAGTCCCACGTTCGTGTTCGTGAAGTGCTTCAGTAATGAAACGCTGGACCGGAAATAGCAATGCGAATTGGCCGATTCCGTCGGCTGCCCCCAAGAATTTCGTAAAGTATTAACCAAGAAACGAGATGGTCTCTGCGGGGCCTGTACGCAGCGGTGGACGCTGCGTTGGCGAATGCGTTTTGAAGGATCTGAACGGCCCCTGGGGGAAAAGAGGCAGCTTATGGATGCGATTGATGTTCTGATGGGTGACCGCGAGGCGCTTGAGCGGCTGGTGGAAGAACATCGTTTGTTGAAGGAAACCATCGAGCACAGTCCGGCCAAGTACTGCGTCTATGACGAGAACGACCAACTCATCATCTGGAACAAAGCGTATGAAGAGGCTCATGCCGGTGTTTTCAAAAACCGGACGGATGAGAGCCAGCCCCTGCACTATGCCGATATTGTGCGCGACGAGCTGGCAGGCCACGTTCCGGAGGCAGAGCTCGAAGAGAAAATCCGCGAGCGCGTGGAACGCCAGCGCCGGGCCACGGGCGAGGCGCGGGACCATCATTACCCCTCGGTAGGCTGGCTGCGCATCACCAAGTACCAGGTGCCCAGTGGCGCGGTGGCCGGGATGGCCATAGATGTGAACGAGCTCAAGGCCATGGAAGCCACGCTCCACGCTGCCCAAAAACGCGCACAGTCTGACCGCCAAAGGCTTCAGGACGCAATTGACACCCTGGATGACGGCTTCGTTCTTTACGACGAAGAAGACCGCCTGGTGACCTTCAACGATGCCTACAAAGCCCAGTTTGGCCCCATGGGGGACGTCTTGGTGAAAGGCACCACATATGAAGAGCAGGCGCTCAAATTCGCCCATTCGGGGATGATCCCGAACATTGAGGGCAACGAGGCCGAGTTTGTTCAAGACCTGATCGACAAACGTCATAGCGAGATCGGCCTGGAGAAGACATTTCAGGCCCATGACGGCCGCTGGATCCGTCAGCGCGATAAGAAAACGCCGTCGGGCAACATTGTGGGGCTCAGAACAAACATCTCCGAGCTGAAGAAGCGCGAAGCTGAGCTGGATGAAGCGCGCGAAACCGCTTTGTTGGCGGACCGCGCCAAGTCTGAGTTTCTGGCCAACATGAGCCACGAAATCCGTACGCCCATGAACGGCGTCATGGGCATGGCCGAATTGCTGCTCAATTCCGACCTGACGCCCAAGCAGCAGATGTTCGCCGATATGATCGTCAAATCCGGCTCCTCGCTGCTGACCATCATCAATGATATATTGGACTTCTCCAAGATTGACGCCGGTCAGTTGGAGCTTACGCCGGCGCCGTTCCAACTTGCCGAGGCGGTGGAGGATGTGGCCACGTTGGTGTCCGCCCGGGCGGCCGAGAAGAACTTGGAACTGATTGTGCGCGTGGACCCCAGCCTACCCTCAGCCTATGTGGGGGATGCGGGACGCCTGCGCCAGATCGTCACCAACCTGATGGGCAATGCCATCAAGTTTTCAGATGAAGGCCATGTGTATGTGGATGTGTCCGGCACTCTGACAGATGACGGAACCGCGGAACTCACCTTCCGGGTGGAAGACACTGGGGTTGGCATCTCAGAAGAGCAATGCCAGTCGGTGTTCGAGCAGTTTTCTCAAGTGGACAGCTCTGCCACGCGCAAGCATGAAGGCACGGGGCTTGGTCTGTCCATAGCCAAGTCTTTGGTGGAACTCATGGGCGGGCGCATTGGCGTTGAAAGCGAACTGGGCAGGGGCTCTGCTTTCTGGTTCACCATCACGCTGCCCGTGGAAGAGACCGCCAGGCGCAAGCCGCGCGCGCCGGTGGATGTGACTGGCGCCCGGGTTCTGATTATTGACGACAATGAAGTGAACCGCTCCATTCTGGCGGAGCAGCTGGAGGCCTGGAAGTTTGAACACGCGTCCGTCTCTTCGGGGCAAACGGGTCTTGCGGTTATGCGCAGCGCCGCCAAGCACGACGTCACCATCGATCTGATCATTCTGGACTATCAGATGCCCGGTATGAGCGGCACGCAAATGCTCTATGAGATGCGCTCTGATCCGGCCATTGCCTCGATCCCGGTTATCCTCCTGACTTCAGTGGACGCGGCCGCGGCCCGCAGTGCCATCGGCGATCTCAAGCTGGAGGCGAACCTGACCAAGCCGACCCGGTCTTCCATGCTGCTGGAAACGATTGTGGATGTCTTGAGCGAAGCCCGCGAGGCTGCTGCCTCTGAAGAGCCGGAAAGCTTAAGCGAACTGGCAGAGAGCTTGGATGCCGGCTGGCCCACGCCAGCCGCCGACAAACCGGAGCCCGTTGCCGAAGATCAGTCCGAGCCCGAACCGGAGGCAGTGTTCCCGGAGGAGAGCGCTGAACGGGTGGACATTCTGGTGGCGGAGGACAATGAGGTGAACCAGATGGTCTTCACCCAGATCCTGGAGACCACGGGCTACAGCTTCAAGATGGTCGAAAACGGCGAGCGGGCCCTGGCAGCCTGGAAGGCCCATAACCCTTCAGTGATCCTGATGGATGTGTCCATGCCGGAGATGAACGGCCACGAGGCCACACGGGCCATTCGCAAAGCTGAAGAAGGCACCAACGATCATGTGCTCATCATTGGCGTCACGGCGCATGCGCTCAATGGAGACCGGGAGACCTGCTTTGATGCCGGCATGGATGACTATTTGCCCAAGCCGGTTTCTGTGGATGGTCTGAAGCGGGCCCTGTCGCGGCATATGCCCGAAGATCAGCGCGCGGACGACGGCGACGCGATTTGCGAGATCCCGGCTTAGAGCCAGGGCTCCATGGGGAATGTGTCGAGCTGCTTAACCCCATCCTCGGTGACGAGCACCTGGATCTCCAGCTTCACGCATTCGCGCCCGCCCTTCACCCCGGTGCAGCTCTCCACACACAAGACCATGCCTTCCTCAATCACGCCTTCATAGCCATGGCCGCGGTCCATATCCACATGGGTGGGGACAGCCGGATACTCATCGCACAGTCCCACGCCGTGGAAGGCCACTGAATAGCGCTGGTCCCAGAACTCCTCCGGCATGCGCCAGCTCTTGTCGTTGAACTCGTGGAACGTCATGCCGGGTTTGATGATGGCCTTGTTGTGCTCAATCTGATTGAGCGCATGGGCATAAAGGCGCCGTTGCTCATCGGTCGGGGGCGTGTGGCCAATGGTCCAGGAGCGTGAGATGTCGCAGCAATAGCCGTAGGGCCCCACAAGGTCGGTGTCGAACGACAGCAAATCGCCCACTTGGCCCATATGGTCTGAACTTTCCTGGAACCAGGGATTGGTGCGCTCACCGATGGCCAGCAGCCGGGTTTCCACCCATTCGCCGCCGTTGCGAATATTTTCATGATGCAGCTCAGCCCAGATCTCGTTTTCCGTACGCCCGGGCTCCGACAGATCGCGCATCCGCCACATGCCGGCTTCGCAAACCTTGATGGTCCAGTTCATGATCTCGATTTCATCGGGGCTCTTGATCATGCGGGCGGTTTCGGTGATCTCCTGGCCTTCCACAATCTCCACCCCGCGCTGGCGCAGGATGTCGACGCCCACGGGTTCCATCTTGTCGACCGCAAGGCGCATGTTGCCGCCGCCATGTTCGCGCAGGATATCGGCGATCTCATCAGCCCATTCAGAGGCCATTTCGACAGTGCGGGGCCCTGAGGCAAAATAGAACCAGGAGGTTGCAGGACGCACCTCATCCACCGTTTCCAGGTTCTCTGCCAGGTGCATGGCGTTGCGATACTCAAAACAGATGGCAGGCCCGTCATTCACGATCATGGCGTAGCGGGCCGCATTGTGCAGGGTCCAGACCTGCATGTCCGAGCAATCGGTGGCATAGCGGATATTGAGCGGGTCAAAGCAAAGTAGGGCGGCCACATCATGTTCGGCCAGCTTCTCGCGTATGCGCTGCTGGCGATAGCCCCGGGCGCGCACGAGCGTGTCGTGAGATATGGGGTTTTTGAGCGGACGGCCTGCCGCCTGTTCATTCAGATATTGCGGTTTCTCGCCGATCAGAGGATCGGAAATCTTATCCATGGACCATCTCCAATTCTGCTAAAGGGTTGCCTGAATTTGCTGCCTGCGACAAGGTGGATTCGTATGTGCGTCGATGCAAAAAATTCAACCGGTTGTGAGCGATCCGGGCGCCGGATCCGGCGTATCCTGGGCGCAGCCGCACTGTCATGGACGGCACTGACCGGCGATGCTCAGGCCCAAGTCCGCAGCGCTCCGGATGCCCCTTTTGTCTCTGGGGCAGAGTTTCGCGTCATGTGCACGTCCAACTGGGGAAATCCGGCCTACCTGGAGATGTATGCCGCCTGCCGTGCTTATGTGGCGGCGGTGGCCGATATCCTGGCCCAAGGCCAAGCGGTGGCCTCATACCGGGCGTGTTTTGATGAGGATGTGAGCAAGGGTCGTGCAGCAGAAGCGGTGATCGCGTGGCTGCGCAATCATCCCGGCGAGAGGAACCTCAGCGCAACGCAATTGGCGGCTTCCGCGCTGGCGAGAACCTACCCGTGCCCGTACAGCCCAGCGGGCAGCAAGGCCGGACGGGACACAAGCCCCGTCCGATAGAAACCCCGAGTTTAGTTTGTGCTGGTGTTCGCCAGCTGGGCTTTCAGGTCAGTGACCATCTTGTTCAGATCTTCGATGCTGGCCGATTGCTCTTCGATGGTTTTTGCTTTCGCATCAACATCCTTGCTGAGCTCGTCCGCCTTTGAGGTTGCCGCCGCTGCCTGATCTTTCAAGGTGTTGAGCGTGGCGGTGAGGCTATCCAGCTTTTCCTGAAGGCCGCTGGACTTCAGCTTCTCCGCTGCCAGCTCTTCGGTTTTGGCTTTGAGACCTGCCACGGTTTCACTCAGCTCTCCGGACTTAGAGGACAGCTCCTTGGCCTTCGCGGCCAAATCCGCTCCGAGTTTTTCGAGCTTCGTCTTGCCGTCACCCAGCATGGCTTTGCCCTCAGCCAGGGCCGATTCAAGACCGGAGATTTTCTCGGTTAGGCCAGAACCTGCCTTGGATTGTTCTTCCAGCTGTTTGGTCTTTTCGGAGAGCTGCGAGGTCAGTTCCGTCACCTTGTCGCCGGCTGCTTTTGCGCTGGCCTTTTGCTCGTCAACAGATTGGGTCAGGGCAGCGACCTCCTGGCTCAGCCGGCTGTTTTGCGGTTGAGCATACAATGTTGCCGCGATTGCACCTGCGGCGAGTGCCGCCAGATGCGTGAAGAGTTTTTTTCCGCCTTCGGCCATGTTGTCCTCTTTCGATGGTTGTGCCAACTCAACCAGTGTTCCGCTTCCGGAGCATCCAAATCGCCATGCGAACAAACACCTGCTGGTTGAACACGCGTTCCTTCAACAGTTTCCCTGCGAGGCGATTACACGGGGTTGTGGCTGTTGTCGAGTCTGACCTGTGCAAATCTTGTGCTTAGTAGCCGTCCAATTCGCCACGGATCACATAGCGCAGTATGTCAGCCACTTGGGATGGCGTCTCCGTGACCGCTAGAGCGGCTGCGTCAACCTCTTTCAGGGCGTGCTGGTGATCTTCGCCATGTATGATGATCAGGGCCTTGCCAAGGGCTGCCGCATAACCGGCATCGAATGCCGCGTTCCATTGCTTGTACTTCTCGCCGAAGCGCACCACGACGACATCCGCTTTCTCGATCAGCGAGCGGGTGCGGATAGCGTTGAGATTGGCCCCTTTATTGTCGTGCCAGAACTTGTTCTGTTCGCTGCCCAGTATGGCCACGCCACAATCATCGGAGGCGGCGTGATTGGTGACCGGTGCGGAAAATTCCACTGGCAGCCCGGCTGCGGTGACCGCCTCCTCAATTTCGGCACGCCAGCCGGTGTGGATCTCGCCCGACAGGTAGACATTCCAGGACATCGATTGCTCCTTTCGATCAGGGAATAGAGTTATTGTTATCCCTGCAAAGCACGATATTGTGTCATGGCACCATGTGGTGAATTGTGCCAATCTGCCGAGCATGGCCGGGACCGATGGGCCGTAAGCTGAACACCTGCTGCAGCGGGTGGTTCGCAGACAAACAGGGAGTATGTCGATGACAGGAATTGACGATCTTAAAACCAAGGTGGTGAAAGGAAGCTTGAACCGCCGCGACTTCATGCAGCGGGCGATCGCTGCCGGCGTCACCGTGGCGGCTGCAACGACCGCTTACGAAAGCGCGCTGGCGATGACACCGAAAAAGGGTGGGCATTTCAAGCAAGCCCTGACGGGCGGGGGGACGAGCGACGTGCTTGACCCGGCCCAAACCCTCGACACGTTCATGATCAACGTGAGCTTTGGCCAGTTACGCAACTGCCTGACCGAGATTGGCTCGGACGGCCAGTTGACCGGTGAGCTGGCAGAGAGCTGGGAAGCCTCGCCGGATGCAAAGACCTGGACCTTCAAGTTGCGCAAGGGCGTGGAGTTCCACAACGGCAAAACCATGGACGCCAAGGATGTGGTGAATTCGTTCAACCACCACCGCGGCAAGGACTCCAAATCGGCCGCTAAAGGTATCATCGAGCCGGTCACGGATGTGAAGGCTGATGGCAACGATACGGTTGTGTTCACTCTCGCGGGCGGCAACGCCGACTTCCCGTTCCTGGTCAGTGACTATCACTTGTGCATCTGTCCGGCGAAGGACGACAGCATTGATTGGCAGTCCGGGACAGGCACCGGCGCCTACGTGTTGGAGAAGTTTGAGGCTGGCGTAAACGCCTCTGTGAAACGCAACCCGAATTATTGGAAAGAGGGCAGGGCGTTCTTCGACTCAGTTGAAAACCTCTTCATTGCCGATGTGGTGGCCCGCACCAACGCCCTGAAATCGGGTGAGGTTCATTGCATGACGAACCTTGATCTGAAGACGGTGCATCTTTTGAAGCGCGACAAGAACCTGAACATCTTCCCGACCAACGGGAACAAGCAGGCTACTTTCCCCATGTTCACGAACACTGCACCGTTTGACAATGTGGACGTGCGCACCGCACTGAAGCTGGCGATCAACCGCGAGGAGCTGCTTCAGAAGATCGCCAAAGGCCAAGGCGAATTGGGCAATGATAACCCGATCGGTCCGGCGAACGTCTACCGTGCGACCGCTGATGAGTTGCCGCAGCGGGCCTATGATCCCGATAAGGCAAAGCATCACCTGAAGAAGGCTGGAATGGAGAACCTGAAGGTCAGCCTCAGCACATCCGACACCGCGTTCGATGGCGCCGTGGACTCCACTCAGCTTTACGCTGAATCCGCCAAGGCTGCAGGTATCCAGATCGACATCGTCCGGGAATCCAACGATGGCTACTGGTCCAACGTTTGGCTCAAGAAGCCGTTCGTTGCCTGCTACTGGGGCGGACGTCCGACCGAGGATTGGATCTTCTCACAGATTTATGCAGCGAACGCGAGCTGGAACGATACCAAGTGGAACCACGAGAAGTTTAACAAGCTGCTGGTGGAAGCCCGCGGTGAGCTGGATCCGACAAAACGTCGTGAACTCTATGTGGAAATGCAGCGCATTCTCCACGACGATGGCGGCCTGATCCTGCCCATGTTCCTGGCCTACACCCATGCAGCCTCCAAGAACGTTGGCCTGCCGAAGCAAATGGCCAGCAACTGGGAGCTGGACGGTCACAAGAACGCAGAACGTTGGTGGATGGAATCATAAGCCACCGTTCAGACGCGGAAAAAAAGAGGCGGGCTCCAGGGCCCGCCTCTCTTCGTTTATGCCTTTCGCACCCTTGCGAACGCGAGGGTCCATATCTCACAGCATGTGGATCGCTCGCTTGGGTCCTCGCTTTCGCAAGGACGCGGGAGAGCTGAAATACTGCTTTACGTGCGCATGCACTCGGCTTCCGGGTCGAACAAAGGTTCGCGCTGGAGTGCGGCGGGGCGCATCTCGCCCAGCACTTCGATCTCAAACTTGCCATTGGCTCCATCCTCTAGAAGCTTGGATGGGATGTAGCCGATGGCAACCGATTTGCCGGAATTGTGGGCGTAGCCGCCGGAGGTGACCCAGCCCACGACCTCGCCTTCGTGCCAGACGGGTTCGTCGCCGATCACATCTGCGTCCAGGGCGTCCACTGTGAAGGTGACGAGTTTGCGCTCCGGACCGTCTTCCTTTTCCTTCATGGCCGCATCGCGCCCGATGAAATCGTTCTTGGTGTAGCTGACGAAGCGGTCCAGACCGGCCTCGACCGGTCCATAGATCGGGCGGAACTCAGTGGCCCAGGAGCCAAAGCTCTTTTCAACACGCATAGAGTTCAACGCCCTGCCGCCGAAGAGGCGCAAGCCAAACTCTTCGCCTTCGCTCATCAGAAGGTCGAACAAGACGCGTTGATATTCCGGCTTCACCCAGATCTCGTACCCAAGGTCGCCGGTGAACGTGACGCGGCCGACAAGGGCAGGGACGAGGCCTAAATCCATCTCGCGGATGTCCATGAACTTGAAGGCTTCATGGGAGACATCATGGCGGGTGATCTTCTGCAGAAGCGCCCGGGATTTTGGCCCGGCAATCGAGAGGCCCACCAAGTCAAGATCGTGATTGCGGATGGTGACACCGCTTTCAGGCAGGTGCTGCTCGAACCAGCGCATGTGGTATTCCTGGGCGTTACCGGAGCCGAAGATGAAGAAACGCTCATCGTCCAGCTTGGCGATGGTGAAATCGCCGATCAGCTTGCCGTTGGGGTTGAGCATGGGGCTGAGGCTCATACGCCCTTTGCGGGGGATCTTATTGGCCAGAATGTAGCTGAGCCAGGTCTCGGCCCCTTCGCCAGTGATCTCATACTTGGCGAAGGTGGAGATTTCAATCATGCCCACGCCGCCGCGCACGGCTGCCACTTCTTCGGCCACCATGGGGTGGGAGTTGGAGCGGCGGAAGGAGAACTCGTCAATCGGCTCCTTGCCCTTCTCTTGGTACCACAAAGCGTTTTCCAGACCGAAGGCGCAGCCGAACACTGCATTGTTGTCCTTCAGGCGGTCGTAGATCGGCGTGGTGCGCAAGGGGCGAGCGGCTTCCAGCTCTTCATTGGGGAAGGTGATGGAGAAGCGCCGACCATAGTTTTCGCGCACCTTGGCGTTGGTGTAAGCGAGGTTTGCATAAGAGCCATAGCGCGCCACGTCCATGGCCCACACATCAAAGCCCGGGTCTCCATCGACGATCCAGTTGGCCAGGGCAAGGCCCACGCCGCCACCCTGGCTGAAGCCGGCCATAACGCCTGTGGCGAGCCAGTGGTTGGGCAGGCCGCGCACCGGACCGATCACCGGGTTGCCGTCAGGCGCGAAGGTGAAGGGGCCGTTGATGACGTTCTTGATGCCCGCTTTCTGGAAGGGCGGATACCGGTCAAAGCCGCGCTCCAGGTTGTCGGCAATCTGGTCCAGGTCCGGCGGCAGGAGCTCCATGGAGAAGTCCCAGGGGCTCTCCACCTCGTGCCACGGGATACCGTTCTTCTCATAGGTGCCCATCAGCATGCCGGAGCGTTCCTGTCGCATGTAGATTTCGCCATCAAAGTCGATGACGTGGTAGAGTTCTTTGCCGGTCTCCTTGTTGAAGTTGACGACCTCTTCCATCTCTTCGGTGATGATGTATTGGTGCGCCATTGCCAGAAGTGGCAGCTCAAGGCCCACCATGCGGCCAACCTCGCGGCCCCACAGGCCGCCGGCATTGACGATATGCTCCGCGTGGATATTGCCGTTCTCGGTGACCACGTCCCAGGTGCCGTCCGGGCGTTGGTTGAGCTCTGTGACACGGTTCTGCCGGTAAACCTCAGCGCCGTTCTTTCGGGCGGCTTTGGCATAGGCGTGGGTGGTGCCGGAGGGGTCAAGGTGACCTTCCAGCGGGTGCCACATAGCGCCGATGAACTTTGAGGGGTCCATCAGTGGGAACAACTCAGCGGCTTTCTCCACGGAAATCAGCTCGGTTTGAACGCCCAGATAGCGGTTCTTGGCGTGGGCGCCCTTGAGCCAGTCCCAGCGGTCTTGGTTGGAGACCAGCATGACGCCGCCCGTGACGTGGATGCCAGTGGCTTGCTCGGACAGCTCTTCGATCTCTTGGTAGAGGCCGATGGTGTATTCCTGGAGCTTGGCCACGTTCGGGTCGCCGTTCAGGGTGTGGAAACCGCCGGCCGCGTGCCAGGTGGAGCCGGAGGTCAGCTCATTGCGTTCCACAAGAACCACATCGGTCCAGCCTCGTTTGGTGAGGTGGTAGAGGACACTACACCCGACAACACCGCCCCCAATGACGACGACTTGCGCGCTCGATTTCATGATTTGATCTCCATCGCCCGGCCATGTTCGCGTGCGGGCCTTCAAAACTGATCCGTACGATGGATGGAATACCTAAGCCGCGCAAGGTGCAAGCGCATTTTCGACGTGGAACCGGCTCAGTGCGACGGGGTGCGCTGACCCCTGAGAGCGCATCAGAGGAGTTTCTTGGATGGCCCGATCAGTTCGCGCGGGGCGAGATCGCACGCAGTCGGCCATCTTTCCTGGAGCCAGGCCACGTTCGCGTCGTCCCAAAGGGCAATCTGGTCGAAATGGAAGATGCCCAAGACGTTGAGAGCGCTTTGCGCCCTCACGGTCAGACCTGGGATCTGGGTCAGGTCGTCCGGGCGGTCCCGGCGGGCAGCGGTCAGAAGCCAGGGCTTGGTGCGGTACTTTGAGGTTCGGGGGATTCGCGGCAAGTCCTGCTGCGCCAGGCGCTTGGCTGACGGTTTGTAGTGCACGGTGGCCGTCTGACGGGGGGCGTGCTTTTTCTGGCCCCGGTTCACAACAATGCTATCCATCGACCTCACCTCGATGATCCTCAAATCGCAATCTGAAGAAACTGTAGGGCGAAATTGCAAACCAGACGTTTATTTCTGCCAGCGCGGCTGGCGTTCTGACACCATGAACGGGTGGGGCACAGGCTGATGGGGCCGGAACAGGTTTTGCAGGATCAGCCTGCCATAACCGTCAATAAAGTAGCCCTTGTTGCGCGAGAGGTAGGCGCTGCGACGGCCTCGATATTCTTTCGGAAGAGCGTACCAGGCCAGAGAAGGGTGGGCGTGGTGCGCTGCGTGGAGATTGTTGTTGAGGTACAGCAAGCTCATCAGCCAGTTGGTTTCGATGACCGCGGTGCGGCCCGCAGGCAGCTCATGGGCGCGGTGCTCGGCATAGGAGCGCAGCAGGGTCAGCGACGTGCCCGGCCACACGAAGTAGGCCAGATATTCAAGCAGGCTGAGATCGCAAATGACCAGAGCCCACACCAGCACAATCCCAACGGCCGGTATGTGCACCAACCAGGCCTGGATAA
Source organism: Pseudomonadota bacterium (assembly GCA_039180225.1). GTDB lineage: Bacteria > Pseudomonadota > Alphaproteobacteria > Rhizobiales > CAJQND01 > JAAEUE01. The sequence continues at coordinate 1,447 of JBCDDQ010000010.1, read as the reverse complement.
CCCGGCGGTCCTTGGCCAGTACGGCGCGCATTTCGTCAACAAAGAAGCGCGTCACGCTCACGAACGGCCCGATGAGGAGCCTACCGGCCGCCGTGTTGTTCACCGTCAGCAACCAGCGTGTGGGGCGCCAGATATCCGTCCAGTCTTTTGGCGTCAGGAACCAGCTTTCCGGGTCGTCATAGGGGTCGGTGAGGCGTTCATCATTATGGTGTACCCGGTGAAGATGGTAATAGCGCCGGAACGGAACCCAGAGCACAAGGTTGGGAAAGACGAGCGCCTCGTTGATCAGCCTGTTGCCGGTGGGATGACCGTGAACCGCTTCGTGAGCAAGCGATCCATGAAGGCAAACAACATAGCCGCCAAGCGGGATCAGCAGCCACCAGGGCAGCATCTGAGCCCACCACGTTAGCGCTCCAAACGCTGCATAGATGGCCACAGCCAGCCAGACTGTGCGCCACTCGGTTGCCTCTGTTTTGCCGCGGACGATACGTCCTGTGCCCGATGTCATCTCCCTTTCAGTCCCCAAATACGCAACAGCCCAATTGCGCCATATTCGCTCAAGAACAGAATTTTGCAAAATACCTTTTTAGGTAGGTGAGGCTTGTGCCTCCCGGCCGATCCGTTACCCTTGAAGAGTGGCCAGACGGCTGATCTGGATGCAGCTGAACACCGTATCTTTTCACGGCGGTAAACCTTGTGTCTTGGATCAACAACGCTTAACTGAAGGGGCCGGACTGACCGGGGACTTGGGGACTTGAGAGCACAGCCCCTGACCACAGCGCAAAACAAGCAGGACCAGATATGATCGATCTTTACACTTGGGGCACGCCGAACGGGCGTAAGGTTTCCATTATGCTGGAAGAGGTCGGATTGCCCTACACGGTGCATCCGATCAACATCACGAAAGACGAGCAATTCGCCCCGGAATTCCTGAAAATTTCGCCCAATAACAAGATTCCCGCCATTGTGGATAATGACAGCGGTCAAACGCTGATGGAGTCAGGCGCGATCCTGCTTTATCTCGCTCGGAAAACCGGCAAGCTGTTCCCTGAGAGCGGCGAGGGCAAATGGCGCGCCATGGAATGGCTGATGTGGCAGATGGGCGGCGCCGGTCCAATGCTTGGCCAGGCTCACCATTTCGTGCATTTCAATCCGGATGTTTCAGACTATGCTCGCGAGCGCTATTCCAAGGAGGCACAGCGGCTTTACGGTGTGCTGGACAAGCGTTTGGCAGATCATGAGTTCGTGGCCGACGAGTATTCGGTGGCTGATGTTGCCATTTGGCCCTGGATTTCGCGCTTCGAGTGGCAAAAAGTTGACATGAATGTCTTTCCAAACGTGAAGAGGTGGTATGTTCAACTTGCTGAGCGCGAGCCCGTGCAAAAAGGGTATAATGTGCCCACCTCCGGTTTGGACATCCCCATGCCGTAGGGTGCCTTTTAAGAAG
>JBCDDQ010000009.1:0-31974 GCA_039180225.1 Pseudomonadota bacterium | reverse complement strand
TGTTGATCTTCGGTCTTACGACGTTGGTGATCCAGTTCACGTGTTCATTCCTTTCCGGACGGCCCGGCTAGTATCTCATGCGGCGGCTTTGCGCCTATAAATTGGCGCCGCGGACCCCTTCTGCAAGGGCCGAGGCCAAATCAAGCACCGCCGGAACCGTTTTGTCCGTAGCCTCACCGGCCTCGTTCAAAGAGGCCTTTACCGCATCTACAAAGACGGAACCAACCACCACACCATCGCCACATTCAGCCAAAGCTTTCGCCTGCTCTGGCGTTTTGACCCCAAAACCGATGGCAACCGGCAAATCCGTCTCAGCCTTAATCCGCCCCACATGGGCACGTACGTCGTCCTGTTTGGGCGCGGCCGTGCCTGTGATTCCCGTAATCGACACATAATACACAAAACCGGACGTGTTGGCGAGAACGGCTGGAAGTCTCTTGCTGTCCGTGGTGGGCGTGGCCAGGCGGATGAAGTTGAGCCCCGTTTTCATGGACGGAATGCAGAGTTCATCGTCACATTCCGGCGGCAGATCCACGACAATCATGCCATCCACCCCGGCGTCCTTCGCATCGGCCAGAAAGCGCTCCACACCATAAATGTAAATGGGATTGTAATAGCCCATCAGCACGATGGGGGTGTCGGCATCCTCAGCCCTGAACGCGCGCACCATTTCCAGGGTCTTGACCATGTTCTGGCCGGCCCCAAGCGCGCGTTGCGAAGACGCCTGAATGGACGGGCCATCGGCCATGGGATCGGAAAAGGGCATGCCCAGTTCGATCACATCCGCGCCGGCACCCGGCAGACCTTTGAGGATCTTCAGGGAGGTTTCCGTATCAGGATCTCCGGCCGTAACGAAGGTGACCAAGGCGCGGCGGCCTTGTTCTTTCAGCTGGGCGAAGCGGTGTTCGATACGTGTCGACATGGCTTACATCTCCACCCCAAGATGTTCGGCCACGGCGAACACATCCTTATCGCCACGCCCACACATGTTCATGACGATAATTTTGTCCTTGTCCAAGTCCGGGGCAATCTTGCCCACATAAGCGAGCGCGTGGCTCGGCTCCAATGCCGGGATGATGCCCTCCTGCTGGGTGCACAATTGGAAAGCATCAAGGGCTTCCTGGTCGGTGATCGACACATAGTTCACCCGGCCCGTGTCGCGCAGCCAGGCATGTTCCGGGCCGATGCCGGGGTAGTCGAGCCCGGCGGAAATGGAATGGGCATCAATGATCTGGCCGTCATTGTCCTGCAGCAGGTAGGTACGGTTGCCATGGAGCACGCCGGGCTCGCCCCCGTTGAGGGAAGCAGCGTGCTCGCCGGTGGGGATACCATGGCCGCCGGCTTCCACTCCGAAGATCTCCACTTCCTTGTCGTCCAGGAAAGGATGGAAGAGACCAATTGCATTCGAGCCGCCACCAATGCATGCCACCAGCGCGTCCGGCAGACGCCCTTCGGCGGCTTGCATTTGTTCTTTGGTTTCCTGGCCGATGACAGATTGAAAGTCGCGGACCATCTCAGGATATGGGTGCGGGCCGGCTGCAGTGCCGATGATGTAGAAGGTGTTCTCCACATTCGCCACCCAGTCGCGCAGGGCATCGTTCATGGCGTCTTTCAAGGTGCCGGTGCCCGAGGTGACGGGAACGATTTCCGCGCCCAGAAGGCGCATGCGGAACACGTTCGGCTTCTGGCGCTCAATGTCTGTGGCGCCCATATAGACCACGCAAGGCAGCCCAAAACGGGCACATACGGTCGCCACGGCAACCCCGTGCTGGCCGGCGCCGGTCTCGGCGATAATGCGGGTTTTGCCCATGCGCCGGGCGAGTTGCATCTGGCCCAGGCAGTTGTTGATCTTGTGGGAGCCGGTGTGATTGAGCTCGTCCCGCTTGAAGTAGATTTTCGCCCCGCCAAAATGTTGGGTCAGGCGCTCGGCGAAATAGAGCGGGCTTGGCCGTCCCGTATAATGGGTGTTCAGGGCCGTGAGTTCTGCACGAAACTCCGGGTCATCCTTGGCCTCGCTATAGGCCTGCTCCAGATCCAGGATAAGCGGCATCAAGGTTTCGGCCACAAAGCGGCCGCCGTAAATACCGAAATGGCCGCGCTCGTCAGGCCCGGCCCTAAATGTGTTTGGTACGCTCGTCGTCACTGTACTGGGCTCCTTGAAAGGTCATGGGCCGGCCCTTACGCCTGCCTGGCCGCATCCATAAAGGCTTTGATGAGATTGACGTCCTTAACCCCCGGCGCCCGTTCCACGCCGGAGGAGACGTCAATGATCGGCGCCTTCGTTATTCTTACCGCTTCTCGCAGATTGTCCCTATGGAGTCCACCGCTCAGCATGAATTGGGGACGGCTTGCTCCGGCATCCATAAGACCCCAGTCGAACGCAATTCCGTTACCGCCGGGCAATGCATTCTCCAATGATTCCGGTGCCTTAGAGTCAAACAACACCAGGTTTGCCGCCTCTGAATACTGCGTCGCAGAGGCGATGTCGCCAGCATCCTTCACCTTAATGGCTTTGATCACCGGAACTCCGGTCCTCGTGGTCATGGCAGCAACGCGCTCGGGGGTCTCAGTGCCATGGGCTTGAATATAGTCTGGCGCGATGGCCTCCATGATCTGATCGATCCTTTGATCATCCGCATCAACCGTGACGGCAACCTTCTTGGCGCGGCTGCCGATTTGGGCCGACAGCGCGCGGGCCGTCTCGTAATCAATGTTGCGCGGACTTGGCTCGTAGAACATAAGACCCACATAGTCTGCGCCCGCATCCAGCGCAGCCGCCATGGTTTCCGGCTCGGACAGCCCGCAAATCTTGACCTTAACCACGGGCGGCCTCCACTTCCTGGAAGATGGACGCGGCCGCTTCTGCCGGCGCGGAGGCTTGGGTGATGGGCCGGCCGATCACCAGAACATCTGCGCCCGAGGCAATAGCAGAACCCGGGGTGGCAATGCGCTTCTGGTCTGCCACATCCGCGCCCGCAGGCCGGATGCCGGGCACAACCGTCAGAAAGTCTGGCGCGGTGGCCGTTTTGATGGCTTCGATGTCGAGGCTGGAACACACCACCCCATCGAGCCCTGCGGCTTGGGCCAATTTGGCGAGGGCGGTCGCATGAGCTTGCGTGCCGTGTCCAGAGGTGAATCCGATCTCGTCCAGGTCGGCATCATTGAGGCTGGTGAGGACCGTGACCGCTATCAGTTTGCTCCGGCCTGCCACCGCGTCCGCGGCTGCGCGCATCATGTCGCTGCCACCGCCGGCATGCACATTGATCAGGGCCGGCGCCGGGTCGAGCGTCATCAGCGCTCTCAGGCCGCCGGCAACCGTGTTCGGGATGTCGTGCAGCTTAAGGTCCAGGAAGATCGGAAGGCCCGCCGCCGCAACGGCCTCATAGCCGGGCCGGCCATGGGCGTAGAAGAACTCCATGCCGATTTTCACCCCGCCCACATGGCCCGCCAGGGCGCGCGCCAGGGCCGCGGCGTGCTCAGCATCCGTGGTATCCAGGGCGCAGAAGATCGGGTTCGCAAGGAACGGCATCGGTTCAGGTCTCCGGGAGCGGAGGTCCTTATAGCAGCTGAAATGGATCTGTGGAGAGGGTTTTTGGCGCGCGGCTTAGCCACACCCGCAGACCAGAACTTGCTCGGCGGACTTACCGGAAATCTTGACAACTTCCCAACCCTCGCCGAAAGCAAAGGCGCCGTACATGATCAGCTCGGAATTACCGTCACCGTCTACATCCATCACCGCCACAATCGTGTGCTCCACCAGCAGCGATGGGGCCGCCTCATCCTTCATGGAGATGGCGCTGCGCACTTCAATAAGCTCTTCCTTCCCAGCGATCTCGCGCCGCATAAGGATGATGGAGTACTCACCGCGCTTTTCATCGCGGCGTTCGGAGTTCATGGCGTTGATGAAGGTTTCCTGGCGTCCGTCTCCATCAATGTCGGCAGCCAACAACTGCTTGATCACGACCTTCGGGCTTTCCAGGCCCTTATCGATCAAATGGCGCTCCAGAAGCTTCACATAGTCCTCGTCCTTGGTGGGAAGGCGGATGAAGTTGGACGGCAACTTGGCGCGCACATCATCAGGCTTGCCCTTCAATGCGATCTGGAACAGGCCGAGTTGATCATTGGAGAAGGTCAGATCTTGCAGGTAGCTGGATTCACAATCGCCGCCATCTTCGATACGCTCCGGCGGCCCCACGGCCCAAACTTCTCCGCGGGTTTGGTCCAGGCGCACCAGGGTATAGGCGTCTTTGTGCTTAAGGCTTTGAACAATGGCGTCCGGTTCAGCAATGATGCCGCGCATGGTGCCGCCTATGAAACAGGTCTGGCCTTCCGGCGTCACACCAATCAGAGCAGAGGCTGGCTTGTCTTCGGCCCAGGCAGCACCGGCGAACAGCGTGGCCGCGACCAGCGCGCCGGACGTTCTTCGCAGGGCATGAAAAAGAGCACCCATCTGCCTAAGAGTTCCGTGCAACGAGCTGGTTATCTGAGGCCGACACTTTTTGTTTCAAGGCGAGGGATTCTGAGCGCAGTTCGCTCATTTCATGGCGTGCTTCGCGGGCCGCCTTGCGCCACTTGGACTGGTTTACCCAGGAGCTGGCGCCGCCCACAACGATGCCAATGATAACGGCCAGCAGCAAGAGCAGGTAAAGCGGAATCTCGAACGACAGTACCGGAGAAGCAGAGTTAATGGGATCAAAGGAAAAGCGCACCGGCTGACGGTTTGCCACCGACAGCGCGATGATGATGATCGCGATAGGAAGACCAAGAAACCAGGAAATGAATTTGGCCACCGTTCCTAAACTCCCTTCATTCGCAGCGCGGGGGTTTGGGGGCGCAATGCGAACCTATCCGCCAGCCCCATGCTGGTTTAAATGCTCTCTGAGTTCTTTGCCGGTCTTGAAAAATGGTACCCTCTTGGATTCCACAAAAACAGGCTCCCCGGTCCGCGGGTTGCGGCCGGTGCGCGCATCGCGCTCCTTTACGGAAAATGCGCCAAAGCCGCGCAATTCAACCCGGTCGCCACGTGCCAGCGCTGAGGTGATTTCCCCAAAAATGGTATTGATGATGCGCTCCACATCCCGGTGGTACAGGTGTGGGTTTTCTTGCGCAATTTTCTGAATGAGTTCCGATTTGATCATGTGCCGCTTCCCGTTCCCTCTCTCGATACCGCAAAGCGGTGCGTTGTTTCGCACTTCTCTTTAAAAACCTAGTTCCTAGGCTGCCAAACGGAGATCAGTCCGTCAAGCTTAAGTCGTTCAGGAGTAAGCGTTTTTTCAGTCGCCTCAAAAACGCCCTCCACAAATGAAATCCCCAAAATGCGCCCGATTTTGCGCGCCAGCACACCAGGCAAGGAGAGATTTTCCGCCACACTCGGTGACCAGTCCACAACCTTGAGATCTGACGCGATCTTCTTGTTGGTCTTCAGCCATGCCAGGGCAGCGTCCTCTCCGCCGACCTCATCGATCAGTTTGGCGGTCAACGCCTGGCGGCCCGTATAAACCCGGCCATCGCCTAGGATCCTGGTCTCACTATCCCCAAGCTTGCGGCGCTCAGCCACCAGTTTCAGGAACCAATCGTGAGAATCCTTGATCAGGCTTTCCATGACCGCCAGCGCCTCAGGGCTCGGCTCCTCGAAAGGAGACGGGCTGGCTTTCAAGGGATCGCTTTTGAGCTCGCGCATCTTCACGCCAACCTTTTCCAAAAGCTCCTTGAACTGAGGCCATTGAAAGATAACACCAATAGAGCCGGTCACCGTGTTACCGCGCGCCACGATATAATCACCCGCAATCGCTGTGATGTACCCACCCGACGTGGCTGTGGATTCCAAGACAGACACCACAGGCTTCTTAGCGGCAAGCTTTCGGATTTCCTCATAGAGCGCTTCAGAGCCGGACGTGGTTCCGCCGGGACTGTCTATGATGATCAGGACCGCTTTTACGCGATCGGTTTTCGCCAGCCTCTTGAGCAGATCGAGCTTCTTACGTTCCCCAGTGATCATGCCATCCACGCGCATGCGGGCAATATGATCGGAAAAGCCGGACACGCCGTCAGAAGACAGAGCCATGAACCCGACGCCCGCAAATGCGATGACCAGAGCAAGGATGGCAATAACGCGCCATTTGGTGACACGGCGCTTCAGACGGCGCCTGTCGGCGATAGCTTCAGCTGTTAAACTCATGGCCTCAGATTAACATAGCTCGGTGAAGAGTGGGCAAAAACCCGGGCCAAGGTGTCCAAACCGGACGAATGGCCGCAAGCTTTGCCCACTCCTGATTTGCGTTATTCTTCAGACTTTTCGTCGTCAGCGTCGGCGCCCTTTGCGGCCATGGCTGCACCCAGAATGTCGCCGAGCGACGCACCGCTGTCGGATGAACCGTATTGCTTGACGGCTTCTTTCTCCTCGGCGATCTCATGCGCCTTGATGGAAAGACCGATCTTGCGGGCCTTGGTGTCGACCTGGGTAATGCGGGCATCTACTTTATCGCCAACCGCAAAACGCTCAGGCCGCTGCTCGGAACGGTCACGGGACAGGTCCGAACGGCGGATAAACGCGGTAAAGTCTGAGTCAGCGACCTTCACGTCAATACCATTGTCCTGGACACCAATGACCTCACAGGTAACGGCTGCGCCCTTCTTCATGCCGCTCACGGCTTGCATCGGATCAGCGCCACGTTGTTTGATGCCCAGAGAGATGCGCTCTTTCTCGGTATCCACATCCAACACCACAGCTTCGACGACCTGGCCTTTCTGGTAGTCCTGAATCGCTTCTTCGCCAGTGCGGTTCCAGTCCAGATCTGACAGGTGCACCATACCGTCCACGTCGTTGTCGAGGCCGATGAATAGACCGAATTCGGTGATATTCTTGATCTCACCCTCAACTTCCGTGTTGACCGGATACTTGTCGGCAAATGTGAGCCAGGGGTTATCGGTGGTCTGTTTCAGACCGAGGGAAATCCGGCGTTTTGCAGGATCGACCTCGAGTACCTTGACTTCAACCTCTTCAGACGTGGAGACAATCTTGCCCGGGTGGACATTCTTCTTCGTCCAGCTCATTTCCGAAACGTGGACCAAGCCTTCAATGCCGTCTTCCAACTCAACAAAGGCGCCGTAGTCAGTGATATTGGTGACCACGCCCTTAACCAGAGTGTCGACTGCGTATTTTGCGGCCACACCTTCCCACGGATCGCTTTCCAGCTGCTTCATGCCGAGAGAAATGCGCTGGGTTTCCGGATTGATCTTGATGATCTGAACGTTCACGGATTGGCCGACGCTCAGGACGTCCGTTGGGTGGTTTACGCGCTTCCAGGCAATGTCGGTGACATGCAACAAGCCGTCAATGCCGCCCAGATCGACGAACGCGCCGTAATCGGTGATGTTTTTCACAACCCCTTCAACCACCTGACCTTCGGCCAGGTTCTGCACCAGCTCGGCGCGCTGTTCGGATCTAGTTTCCTCCAGGACCGCACGGCGGGAGACAACGATGTTACCACGACGCTTGTCCATTTTGAGAACTTGGAAGGGCTGGGGAATGTTCATCAGCGGAGAAACATCGCGGATCGGGCGGACATCCACCTGGCTGCCCGGCAAGAAAGCAACGGCCCCGCCGAGGTCTACAGTGAAGCCGCCTTTTACGCGGCCAAAGATATGACCTTCCACGCGCTCATTGGCTTCGAACGATTTCTCCAGACGTACCCACGCTTCTTCGCGCTTGGCTTTATCGCGGGAGAGAACCGCTTCGCCGAGCGCATTTTCGATGCGCTCCAGGAACACTTCTACCTCATCGCCCGGCGCCAGTTCAGCTTTCTGACCAGGGGCGGCGAATTCTTTCAAGGGAACGCGGCCTTCGGTCTTCAGGCCCACATCGATCACGGCAAGATCGTTTTCCACGGCCACGACACGACCTTTTATGACGGTGCCTTCGCCAAGGTCCCCGCCGCCAAAGCTTTCATCCAGCATTGCGGCAAAATCTTCACGCGTCGGGTTAAGTGATTGCATTTCTGCAGACATACAAGTCCTCTTTCAAACTCAAGATTAAGAAACAGAAGTTGGCCCACGATTACGGTCGCAGGGCATCCCACATCACATTGAAGCGTCAACTGGTGCTTTTTTCAGGGTATCAAGCGTTCGCGTGACTGCGGGCGAACCAACAACTTATCCGGTCAGATTTCTCTATGTTCTCAGGGCTTTAGATTGAGCCGCCTTGGAGATGAGGAATGACAGAACCGGGTTTTCAAGGTTTTGGAGAACGATCCCCGCATCTCCCCCATGGAGGTGCAGCCCGTTCTTCATTGAGCGTCCTTTCGACCTTCAACAATGGTTACGGCCGTACGGAACGCCGTTTCTATATCCAATTCGCTCGTATCGAGCAAGAGCGCATCGCTCGCACGTTTCAATGGCGCGATGGACCGGCCTTCATCGCGCGCATCCCGTGCCTTTAGGTCGGCCAGCACAGTGTCATATGTCACCTCTTCGCCGCCTGCTATGAGTTCTTCAAAACGGCGCTTGGCCCGCACCTGCGGATTTGCCACAACAAAAAGCTTCACATCTGCATCCGGGCAAACGATCGTCCCGATGTCGCGCCCATCCAAAACCGCTCCGCCTGGAGATGCAGCATAGCGCCTTTGAAAATCCAAAATTTCTTTGCGCACCTCAGGGTTTGCGGCCACAACTGATGCCGCTTCACCCACTTCGCCTGAACGCAGTCGCGGATCGCCCAAAAGTGATCCATCGAGTTTTCGGGCGGTCTCGACAGCCTGCTCTTCGGCTTTAGGATCTGCCCCGTCGAGAACGAGCTTCAGCGCCACGGCTCGGTAAAGTGAACCTGTGTCCAAATAGGCAAGATTGAAATGCTCCGCCAGTTTGCGCGCGAGAGTGCCTTTGCCAGACGCCGCCGGACCGTCGATTGCAATAATCATAAGAGTGCTTCTGCAGCCTCTATCGGCGCCCCAGCCGCATTCATCAACTCAACAAAATCTGGAAAGCTGGTTGCGATCATACCGCCATCGTCCACGATGACCGGCTTTTCGCTCACCAGGCCAAGGACCAAAAACGCCATGGCGATGCGGTGATCCATGTGAGTGGCGACAGTGCCTCCGCCAGGCGGGCGGCCTGAGCCTTCAACGATGAGCCAGTCGTCACCTGATCGCACCGTTACTCCGTTGTTCTCAAGGCCCGCAACAATGGCCGCCAGCCGGTCACTCTCCTTAACGCGCAACTCTTCTAAACCACGCATCTCCGTCGACCCTTCCGCACACGCGGCCGCGACAGCTAATATGGGGTATTCATCAATCATGGAGGGTGCAATAGCTGGGTCCACTGCAACCCCTTTGAGCTTGCTTGAACGCACCCGAAGATCGGCCAGGGTCTCACCGCCTGTTTCGCGAATGTTGTCGACCTTGATGTCACCGCCCATGTCCTGAAGGACGCCCAAGAGCCCTGTGCGGGTCTCGTTCATCATCATATTGGGCAAAGTCAGATCGGAGCCTTCGGTTATGAGGGCGGCCACCATGGGGAAGGCAGCCGAAGATGGATCCGCGGGCACCGTGACTGATTGACCGGTTAACTCAGCGGGGCCATTGAGGTTCACTTCGCGTCCACGCTCAGTGTGCTTGATCTCAAGGTCTGCACCGAACGCGGTGAGCATGCGCTCTGTGTGGTCGCGGGTGGGAACTGGTTCCACAACGGTCGTGCACCCAGGCACATTAAGGGCACCAAGCAACAGAGCTGACTTCACCTGAGCGGAAGCAACAGGCAATGTGTATTCTTGGGGAATGGGGGACTTCGCCCCCGTCATTTGCAATGGCAACCGGTCGCCGTCAGTGGCCTCAAATTGGGTGCCGAACTGGCTCAACGGGTCCATGATCCTGCCCATGGGCCGTTTGCATAAAGACTGATCGCCCGTAAATTTCGCCCGAATGGGACAGGTTGAGGCAAGGCCTATGGCAAGCCGCACACCTGTGCCCGCATTGCCGAAGTCGATGGGCATTTTTGGCTCCATCAGACCGCCTGTACCCAAGCCATTGACTGTCCAGCGCCCATCTTGGTGGCGTTCCACCCGCGCGCCAAATGCTGCCATAGCTCGCGCGGTGCCGTGAATATCCGCAGACTCAAGCAACCCCGAAATGGTTGTCTCGCCCATAGACACAGCCCCAAGCATAAGGGCTCGATGAGAAATGGACTTGTCGCCTGGGACCTGAAAGGTTCCAGTCAGTCCGCCTGAGCGGCTGGACTTGAGGGGAGAGGGTGTTGCGTGTGACACGGGTGTGCGGTGTTCGTTCGTTTGTTGCCGGGGAGCGTCAGCCGGTGTGTTTGAAATTCTGAGGTTGCGTAGCACACGCAAGGAGTGCCGTCATCCTCAGAGCACAGGCGTCGATCCAGATTTTGCGGCAACTTTACCTTTGACACGTTGGTGCGAGCATGGCATGGGGAGGCCAATTCATGCTCATATGCAAATAGAGGAAGAGTACCGTGGTCAAACCGGAACTAGGTACCAAACGCGTCTGTCCGACTTGCGGGATTAAGTTCTACGATCTGATGAAAGATCCCATCGAGTGTCCCGCGTGTGATGCGACATTTGTGGCAGAACCCATTTTGCCGTCAAAGAACGATGCGCCGCCGCCTTCTGAGCCCGAGAAAGCCGCCATTGATGATGACGAAGCTGATGTGGATTCAGAGGGCGACGTGGAAGTGGTCAGCCTTGAGGATGTGGAAGAAGAAGGCGCAGACACGGAAGACGCGGATGTTGCTGCGGCGGCGGAGATTGCAGACGTTGAAATCGACGAATCCGATTCCAGCGACGATGCCAGCGACGAATTTCTGGAAGACGATGACGAGGAAAATGGCGACGTGAGCGGGATCATTGGCGGCGTCGCCCCGGTAACGCCGAGCGATTCTTAATCGCCGGCGCACCTCAGGACAAAAGCGCAATCTCCGACTAATTGGGGCTTGCACTTAACGGGCCTTAAGAATAGGTTCCCGTGCCGAAATAGCTCCCCTGTTTGGAGCACTGGATGGGGCCATAGCTCAGTTGGGAGAGCGCTTGAATGGCATTCAAGAGGTCGTCGGTTCGATTCCGATTGGCTCCACCACTTTTTCTTGTCAAACCATGACCGCTTTTGACTGTTTTGATTAGTGGCGCCTTTTCAGCGGCTTAGTCGGCATGCTTGCTATTAATTGTCGACGTGAGACACCGATTTCAACAAATATGGCCCACATTTGGCCCATCGTCTCTACTGGCCATTTTCATGACCGCTTAAATTTTTTGGTGATGGTTGGGGATCAGGCTGCGAAGCCAAGGTGCACGCGTTGATCTGACCAGGCGATTGGCAGACGACGCGCCACTTCTTTCAGACGCGATGCAGAGAGATCGGCAGGCTGGCGCCCGGCGAGAATGTCTTCAATTATGGACGGGGCCAGATATGAGAGCGGAATTAGGTTCTTGGCATCACCATGATCGATGTGTTGCGCGTCAGCGAACTCTTTGATTGATCGAACCTTCCCGGTTTCAAGGTCCGTTTTCAAAAGATATGCATTGGCTATCAGATTGATCAGGGGTTGATCAATATAGCTCTGGTTGCTCTTCAATCCTCCGATCACCAGTTTCATCTTCTGTCCTCTGCGTCGGATGATCATCTGACGCTCAATCTGAAGGTCACCGCGTGCCGGCAGAGTGATGCCCAGCTGACGTCCAAGGCCTTCGGATTCAAACTCAATGACTATTCCGTCTGACTTGATGATGATGTGCCGGATCAAATCCGTGTAAACCGCCTTGCGATCATCCGAATCTGACATAGTCAATCTGCTTATCAACGACTGTGCAGCATCTGTAGCTGCTTCAATTTGATCTACCGAATGTTCATTGAGGCTCAAGCATCGAAGCAGTTGAGTTTTGCTTTCGAGCGTTTCCTGAATAACGGATCGTATCAAGGCGTCCAGATTCCTCGTGGGAATTCTGAACTTGGGCTTTCTGCCGGTTTCCCTTTCTGGCCGAGAGACATAGTAATGGTACTTATTTCCCTTCTTATTGGCATGATGCGACACCAGCTTGTTGCCATCCTCATCGGTGAGGAGTCCAGCGAACAGCGCCGGCGATGAACAGTTCTTTTGGGTCGAACTGTTCACAGATCTGATCGATAGCAGGCGTTGCACCTGCTCCCAATGGTCCATATTGATGATGGTTTCGTGATTGCCCGGATAGACCTTGTCCTTGTGCTTGATCTGACCTGCATAAAACGCGTTTGACAAAATGCTGGCTATGTTGCCAATACTGAAGGGCACTCCGCCGGTTGTCTTTCCCGACTTGCTCATGCGCGCTCGAGAGATAATGCCTCTCCCATCGATTGTGGTCTTCACAAGCCGCATGTTTTGCAGATCGCAATAGAGATCGAACATCAGCCGAACGGTTTTTGCTTCATCAGGTTCAATGACGAGCTTGGTGTTCTTGTTACTGTATCCAAAAGGCACGTGTCCTCCCATCCACATTCCCTTCTGCTTTGAAGATGCAATCTTGTCTCGGATACGCTTTGCCGTAACCTCCCGTTCGAACTGCGCAAAGGAGAGCAACACATTAAGTGTCAGCCTCCCCATGGAGTTGGTTTTATTGAAGGCCTGAGTCACAGAGACAAGTGAGACGTCATGTTCGTCAAAGACTTCAACCAGCTTGCCAAAGTCGGCAACGGAGCGTGTCAGCCGGTCCACTTTGCAGACAACAACCACATCCACCTGCCCTGCCCGGATATCAGATAGCAAGGCCTTAAGCCCATCCCTTTCCATATGACTGCCGGAGACACCGCCATCATCGTAAAGTCTGCCAGACAGCTCCCAACCAAGTCCCGCTTGAGACAAGACATACGCCTCACATGCCTCGCGTTGAGCATCCAAAGAGTTGTACGCCTGATCCAGACCCTCCTCATGGGACTTACGGGTGTAAATGGCGCAGCGGTATGGTCGCTTACCACTCATGAGCACACCCCGAAGCACCTGAGGCCCGACCAACGACCACCAGTGCCGGAAACCTCAGTAGAGAAATCGCAAATTAGTGGCCCAAACTTTGGGGGCTAGACAAGGTCATAATTCATGCGGAGTACTATGATAGCAGACTGCAAGTAAGTTGGCGGCAGGTGCATGCGCTGAAGGCACCTGCGGTTCGGATCCGAAACAGTGCTCACCTCTCGCAACAGTGGTGCAAGAGGCCGCGCAGCAGGCCCTGCTTTACGCCAACATGACGTTCGATCGTAAGTCGATCTCTCTTTACCAAGGATGCCATGGCAGAAGAAGACGGAATAAGCCGATGTGTAGGATGTGGGTCGGTGCTTAAGCGCTTAGATGGTCCCACTCATAAATACATGGCGTCTTCGCCCGCGTGCTTCGCTCTTTTCAACAAGCTTCTAGCTTGCGAGTACAGCGACATTTCGCTTCGGAGGACACATCGATTGACGGTGGACGCGTTTGCCGTTCAGCATCCAGGCCAAGGTCAGCAGCGTAAAGAAATTCAATCTGTTGGTCTGCATTTAGCAAGACTGCACCTTCAGCTGGAGCACCTCAGGCCGCCCGAGCAGGCAAACGACATCATGCTTGGCTTGGGGAAGCATAAGGAGACTCTGATCTATCTTGAACCACCAAAAGAGTTCGCGATGACCGTCGCCGATGTAGCTGATTTCGCAGGTACACCTTTACACGCGCGGAAGGTAACAGAATGGGCACAGTCGGCATGGGACGCTTGGTCCGCGCATCACGACTACATCCGACGTTGGGCGGACAGGTGGATGTCCGATTTTGGCCGGTCACCGTCGACCCGAACGTCTTGCCCAAACGTTTAAGTCTCTGCAATTTCAATTATGGCCAACGCATCTTCTGGCTCGACACCGAGGTGGCAGTCGGTTTTGTCCACCATTGTATGGCCTGATTGAAGCCTCGTTAATTCGGCCCGTCCACCAGCCTTTCGATCACTGCCCCGCACTGGGCTGGGTCAGTAGCCCGACTGCCAAGATGTTCTGAGGCGGTTTCTTTCAACTCGAGAGCAGAAACCTCTCCATCGGCCACTCTCAGAACTTTACCGTTAACTGTGCATTGGCGTGACACGAGCCATGCGACCGTTCCCGCAACGTCTTCGGGTTTGAGTTTTCCAGGCGGCACTTCTGATGCATAAATCCGGGTGTTCGCCACAGGCGCAACGACGTTCACCAAAATACCTTCATGGCCAGTTCCATTGGCGAGCGCCATGCCAAGGCCAAATTGGCTAGCCTTGCTCATGGCATAGAGCGTCAGCTCTGTTGAACCCGGATAAGGCTTCAGCGCCCATGTGGAGCTTGTGAGCACAATCCGCCCATAACCCTGCTTGCGCATGTGCACAAGCACCTCCTGGCTCAACCAAAAAGCTGCCTCGTGATTGATCGTCGACGAGGACACAAACTCCTCTTCACTCACGTCAAGAGTATCGCGCCACAGAACGACACCGGCATTGTTTATGAGACCATCAATGCGTCCAAAGTGCTCCACAACCGTGCGCACAACGGCTCCGCAGTCCTGTTTGCTGTTGAGTAATCCAGGCATTGCCAGGACGCTCTCAGAGTCCAAATCGCTTACACTTTCGGAGATCACCCCCGGATCTGGCGCGTTACCGTCCAGATCAACACCCCCATCGTGCATAGCCACCCTAGCCCCTTGCGAAAGCAAACACTTTGCATAGGCAAGGCCGAGCCCGCGTGCGGCACCGGTTACAAGGATAACTTGATCGTTCAACAGTGATGGCATGCGCCATCATACATCAAGCAGACGAGATTTTGTCCGCCTTTTAGAAGCTTTGCAGTGCATTTTCAGCGGGGCTTAGGTGCCGGCGTCTTCAGAGCTTTCGCCAGCGCCTTGTCGCGCCCATAAATGTCCGCATACTCTACCAGGGCATTCGCCTCATTGGGCCAGAGCGTGAAATAGGTCAGATGGACAGGGATCTTTTTGCTCAATGATACCCGGCGATTTGTTCGGGTCGCCACTAAAGATGCAACCTTGCGGGCGTTCCACCCCAGGATGATCTCTGCGAACTTTCTGGGGTTCTGGACACGCACGCAGCCATGGCTGAAAGCCCGCCGTTCCGCATTGAACAACTGACGGCTTGGAGTGTCATGCATGTAGACAGCATGCTTGTTGGGGAAGAGAAACTTCAACTCACCGAGCGCATTGCGCCGTCCTGGCGGCTGCCTGATATCGTAAGGCATGGTTTCGCCGGTATAATTCCACCACCGAACCGACCGGGAACGGACTTTGCGACCCCGGCGATCGATCACCTGAAATCCCTTTCTGTCCAGATAGCCCGGATCCCTCTTTAGCCTTGGGATCATCTCTGCCCCGGCGATGGACCGCGGCACGTTCCAGTAAGGGTTGAAGACAACGGTCTCCATCTCATCAGAAAATAGTGGGGTCGGGTGATGGGGCTTTCCAATGATCACGCGCATCTTGTGAATGGTGTTCCCCCGCTCCACAAAGCGCGCCTCGTAGGCGGCTTGGTTGACGATAATGTGCTGACGGCCGAAGTTTCTCGGCAGCCATCTCATACGCTCCATGTTCAGTTTCGACAGCGCTCTGAGGTCATTGCTCTTTTGGCCATTGAGTGCTGCCAAGGTCTTGCGGCCAACAATGCCATCACGCCGTAATCCCTTCGAACCCTGAAACGTCTTCACCGCCCGATAGAGCTTCTTGTCAAAGTAATCTGGCTTCTGGCTTGAACGACTGCTCTTTCTCGCCTTGGCCTGTTTCAGGAAACCGAGGCGCACAAGGCGTGCTCTCATCAAGGGGACGCGCTGGTCAGTTTGTCCATAACTCACCGAACGGCCAGCCGGTATCTGTGTGACCTGCGAACGA
Source organism: Pseudomonadota bacterium (assembly GCA_039180225.1). GTDB lineage: Bacteria > Pseudomonadota > Alphaproteobacteria > Rhizobiales > CAJQND01 > JAAEUE01. Next base: position 16,122 of record JBCDDQ010000009.1, on the reverse strand, counting down.
TGATCTTCAACCAACTCGGCCTTGAGGGCAGCGTATGTTGGATGGCTGGGGTGGAGGCCAGCGAGGTATCGGTCCGGGCGGGCCGTACCTGTCATCTGGATCAGAGCTTGTGTGCGGCCAACCGTAGGTGGAGACAGGTCATAGCTGCGCCCGATTTTGTTTGGATCAACCTGTCCGCCAGACGCATGGCGCGCGTATCTGAGCGCTGCGATGGTAATGGCAATCTCAAGCTTGGCAACCTTGGCCGGATCATCGAACAGCTCCTCAGGGATCTTGTCAAACCGTGTCAGGCCGATCGGAATGTAGCGTGCGGCCTCAAACCCATGCTGGTTTGCTTCGCCAAGCACCTGCATCAGCCTCACGGCCGGTACGGTAAGTCCGGAACTGCTGATCCAATGGGGGGCAAACCTCCGGTTTGAATAGAAGTCCAGTATGGCCTTGCGATCCGCCTTTTGCGTCTTCAGAACCGGTTTCGACTTGCTGCGGAGGGTATCAAAAATCCAGCGGGAATAAGAGCTCTCTGCCAGTCCGCCTAACACCTTGAGGTCGTGATCATGGATCGAAACCAGCGGTTCAGGCTGATAGGTGTGGAACTCGGGCTCTTTGGCAACCTGCTTGATCTTTTTCGTCCGGCCTCGACGCCGGTAGCGCTTTGTCTTTTTCCGGGCTTGAGGGGTGGTCTGCGGGTCTTTCGGCAGCGCAGCAATCGGGCCAGGCTGAGTGCGCACCTTGGACGCTTTGCGCTTCTTTGCCCAGTTCGCCTCACTTCCACGTTCCAGAACCAGCGCTTGCGACTGATCAACCGAGCCTGCGATGAGTAGGACACAAACAGCCCCCGCCAGACGTGCCGCCAAAGTGCGCATGCCACCAACTCCCTACACACAATCCCCAGACAAAAAGATGCCCTTTATGGCACACCATGCCACACTCTTCATGGCCTTCCAATATTTGATTATGGACATAGGTGTTCTTGAGTGAATTGCCGTACAATCAAAGTTAACAACGGTTTTTTTGCCGAACCTCGTCAAAGTGGAATGTTCGGCAGGCTCTATTTCATTGTTTCAGTTGAGAGTTTCAGAGAAGACGCCAAGCATCAGGCTCGATAGCAGCGCCCAGCCGGCCTCACCGGGGGGATTCTAGGACCGACCGGGCGCGAGCACTACAAGTCGGAGTGACAGTGGGAGTGCCCAAGAGGGTGATACCGCAAATCCGGCGATCCACCTGTGACGTGAGTCACAACCGGGTTATTTTGCCAAAAGCTCAGGACGATACTCAAAATGCATGGTGTCGTAGTGGTACCACCGCCCGCCCCAGATGAAGCCGTGACGCTCGAAAATCTCAACGATCTCTTCAGGGATCCGGTTGCGCCATGGGTAAGTGCCGCTGCTGCCGGGCTTCGTCCATTTCCAGTAGTGGGCGTACTTTACGTTGATGTCTATGGCGGCGGCAAAGGCGTGAACGGACAATCTCTTGGTGCCGGCGATCTTGCGGCAATTGTATGTACCGGCGTTGGGTTTGAGAAACTTCACAAACTTGTTCGGCAGCTTATCGAGCTCCGCAGAGACCGCTGCCAAGGCCTCATGCACGTCGTTTACCGTAGTGATGCGCACGACACCTCCGCCTTTGGACTTCAGCCAGGGCACTGATACCTGAGGAGGCGGGCCCTTGCCGGAGCGACAATCGCCGTACATCTTTGTAAAGAAGGGCTCGTACCGGATGCGCCCCGGGTCATGTAACAGAGGCGGAGCGGACGGCGAGCTGCCGGCGCGGTACGGGAAAGCGAACATGTCGTCAATGTCCGGCTTGTTTAAGAGCTCGCTGAACGACTTGTCCGTACGCCCATCGGACACCGCCATGGTGGTGCCATCTCGCCAGGTGATCTCCTTGCCGTTGTGGCTGATGAGATGCTCCGGATAGGCCGCCACCAGCGCATCAAGCCGCTCTCGAATGTCTGATGGTGGAGCGCCATAGGTCTCTGCCAGTGCCACCGATGTCAGCCAGCTCATCAGCAAGAGTGACGCTATAACCTTGCTTAACGCCATCGCTCGGTGTTCTTGATGAGCTTCACGTTGGCCTTTTCGATCCGGTTGAGCCGCGGATTCCATGTGCGTGGCCGGTACCAACCAAACTGGCCAAAGTGGCGCTTCAAATCTGCACTTTTGAAATAGCGCCCGCGACGGGCATAAATTTCATTGCGCGCGATCCTGAGTTGCTTCTTTGACAGGGTTTCCAGTTGACCAGGCGTGATCCTCACCCTGTGGGAATTGGGAAACAAGAAGCCTGCAGACGGGTCCGACGCAGATGGAACTGCCACCGTTTGGGTCGTGCCCTGTGCCGGCGCCGACAACTTTGCGCGTGCAGCGGCAGCAAACCCGGCATAGGGACCGCTGGGAAACTGTTTCAGGAACACATCCCATGCCTCAATCGTGTTCAGCGTTTGTGCCAGGGCAAACGCCTCTTTTTCTGAGGGACCAGTGGCTTCGGGCTTGGTTTCCACGACCGTTATGGCCTTGGGCTTCAACACCGGCACGGGCGTGGCGTTGGGATCTTTGCCGGCGAAGTAAAATTCGCCGATCAGTGCTTCGTTGACCCAGGGCAACTGCCGCTTACCCGTGCTCTTGTAGACAGTCTCGCGAACCCGGCCCATGAGCTGGCGGATTTCAAGGCCAGGCGTCGTGATGTGCTGAACCAGCGCGGCGGTAAACGGACTGTTTGCCGTGTCGCCATCAGCGGCTACATCACCGGGCGCCGTGGCGAACGTGATCATCGTGCCCGCACTGTTCGCCTCCACACGGGCAAGACCACGCGATGCGCTGCGGCTCGCCGACGTGGGCAACGGGTTGTTGCGGCAGGCATCGAGGATCATAAGCTTCAGGCGCGCTCCCGATGTTTCCATCACCTCCATAATATCGCTCGCGCGCACGGCCTGGGCCGGCAGATCGGTCTCAGCTGCAATGCTTGATCCCACCGGCAGAAGCCAGTTGCGTCCGGCAACCTGGACGCCATGTCCAGCATAGAACACCAGGGCTACATCTGCACCAGCCGCTGAGCGCCCGAAGGCAGACATGGCGTCAAGCATCTGGCGGTGGGTGCCGTTGACGACTTCGGTCACTTCGAACTTCAGGGCCTTCAGGCTTGCAGCCACAACGGCGGCATCGTTCGCGGGGTTCTTTAGAGCAGGTGTGTTTGTGTAGGCGCTATTGCCGATCACCAGCGCAACGCGCCGCTCCGCATTGGCGGGTGAGGCCAGTGTCAACAAAGCCAAGACAAAAAGGCAAAGCAGAGCGCGCAGCATAGACAATCCCAACGAAAGGCTGGCGTTGTTGTAATAGGAGGTGGGAAAATTGTACACTCTTCAAAGCCTGCGGGCAGCAACCGTTGTGCAGGGCAATAATCGCCCTCTGGGCCATAATGCGGCCCTGTTTTCAGGCAACTAAACCTGAAACGGGGAAAAAAGCGCAACAATTAGCAAAAGGTTAATGCCGCTGGGCTAATGGCTGGTTGAGACGCTCGCTTTCGTGCAAACCATAACCTGGATCGTTATGAAGCTCTTTCGTTCCTCAAAGTCAAAAACGACCAAGAGCAAACGCGTGCCCCCGAAGCTGAGCGCGCCTGCGCCGCAGGCGCGTGGCGGACGCAAAGCGCGGAAATCCAAGAAATCCCGCTCTGCCCAGCGCCGCTCGCCTACGGCCCGTATTGCCATGTGGTCGATGACCTTCGTTCTCTGGGGGTTCGTTGGTTTGATCGGAATTGCGGGGTACATGGTCTATGCCCTGCCCGGTCAAGATATCTTTACTATTCCCAAGCGCACTGAGGGCATTGTGCTTTTGGCGGATAATGGCGAGGTGCTCGCTGAAAGCGGTATGTTCCTGGGCGATGACGTGCGTCTGCGCGATTTGCCCAGCTATGTGCCACAAGCGGTCCTGGCGATAGAGGACCGGCGGTTCAGACAGCATTTCGGAGTGGATCTGGTCGCCCTGGCGCGGGCCATGTACCGGAACTTCAAGGCCGGCCGTGTTGTGCAAGGCGGCTCTACTCTGACCCAGCAACTGGCCAAAAACCTGTTCTTGAAGCCAGAACGTACGATCCATCGGAAAGTTCAAGAGGCTATCCTGGCCCTATGGTTGGAGCATAAGTTTTCAAAGGACGAGATCCTTCAGCTCTATCTCAACCGGGTCTATTTCGGTGGCGGAGCCTATGGAGTAGAGGCCGCCGCAAAGACGTACTTCGACAAGAGCGCCCGCCAACTCAGCCTGGCAGAAGCCGCAGCTATGGCCGCGCTGTTGAAGGCGCCCTCGCGGCTCAATCCAAAGTCAAACCCGAAAGGATCGCGAAAGCGCTCCATTCTGGTGCTCTCCAGCATGATCAAGGAGGGTTACATCACCGAGGCGGAAGCCAAGCGCGCCGTGAACCGGCCGGCGGATGTGAAGGCGATCGATTACATTCCAGCCACCCAATACATTGTGGATTGGGTGGAAGAACTGGTGCCTGAGTTCACGGGTAGCAAAGCCGACGGGCTGATCGTCCAAACCTCGATCAACCCCGCCCTGCAGACGGTGGCCGAACGCAGCCTGCGCCGCCAGTTGGTGAACCAGGGCACAAAGCTGAATGTGAGCCAAGGGGCTATGGTGGTGATGAACCCCACCGGCGAAATCGTTGCGATGGTGGGCGGCAAATCCTACATCAAGAGCCAGTTCAACCGGGCGGTGAGCGCAAAACGCCAGCCGGGATCGGCCTTTAAGCCGTTTGTTTATCTCTCTGCGGTGGACATGGGTTTTTCTCCAAACTCCGTGGTTGAAGATGAGCGCTTTTGTATCGATCGCTGGTGCCCGGAAAACTACAACAAGAAGTATTATGGCCAGGTCACCTTAAGGTCTGCCTTGGCACGCTCCATCAATACCGTTGCCGTGCGTCTCGCCGTGGAAGCGGGGCCCGCGCTTGTGGTTTCCAACGCCAAGCGTCTGGGCATTAAATCGAAGCTCGAATCATTGCCGTCCATTGCACTTGGCACCTCTGAGGTGAGCCTCTTGGAATTGGTGGGCGCTTACGCACCATTTGCCAATGGCGGACGTGGTGTTTTTCCAAACGTGATCAAGAGGATTGTCTCCACCGACGGACGCATCCTCTATGAGCGTAAGGGCTCAGGGCCAGGTCAGGTGCTTGATCCCACTGAACTGGGCACCATGAACAATATGCTGGCGGCCGTGGTCAATGCCGGAACGGGCAAGCGCGCCCAGCTTCCAGGACGTGAGGTGGGCGGCAAGACCGGCACAACGCAAAGCTACAAAGATGCCTGGTTCATCGGTTACACGGCCCAATATGTCGCCGGCGTCTGGGTGGGCAATGACAATTCCAAGCCGACGAAGCGGGTCACCGGGGGATCCCTTCCTGCGCAGATCTGGAAAGACGTAATGGTCGCCGCCCACGCCAATTTGCCGGCAGTTCCACTGCCCGGCGAAACACCTTCGTCCGACACCGATTATCTGAGTGAGTCATGGCCCATCGATGACTTCTTCGAAAGCGCCGGGCGCGCGGAGGAGACCATCTCCACCTTCTTCCGCGATATCTTTGGCAATCGCCAAAGCGAGCAGGGGAGCTTTGAGCAGCCGCCTGTACGCACGCAGCGGCGCAATAATGGCATTCAGGACGACAATCGTTAAACACCGTAACGATGCAGGCCCCGGCCATTTTGCTTAAGCCAGTGCTTGGCGGTTTTCGTGTGCGGACAATGCTGCTTCACCAGAGCCCAGAAGGCTGGACCATGGTTCATTTCCGCCAAGTGGGCGACCTCATGGGCCGCCACATAATCCAGCACATCCGGCGGCGCCATGACCAGACGCCACGAATAGGACAACGCACCCGTGGACGAACAGGACCCCCATCGCGAAGACTGATCGCGGATTGAAAGGCGGGAATATCGCAGCCCCATGGCGGCAGCGTAGCGTTCAGAAGCTGCTGAAAGATCCGCCCGGGCCTGGGCCTTCAGCCAGTCCTTGAGCCGGCGCGGCAGGTGTTCAATCCGCCCTGAAACGCACAACAACGGCACCCCTCCGCCGCCCACTGGATTTGCACACCACACAGTCCGGCGCGGCATGGGTTGGTGACGAATTTCATGCATCTCACCGCGAAAAGGCACTTCAACGCCATCCGCAAAGTCGACCTTGTCTGGCGTGCGCTTTAGCCGAGCGGCGATCCAAGCGCTTTGAGAAACCGCAAAGTTCAGAGCTTCGCGCTGGGTTGTGCCCGGCGGCACAGTCAAGACAATGCCTTCACCCTTCGGATTCATGCGTAGGATGATCCGCCGTGCCTGGGCATTACGCCTAAAAGTCACCGGCGTTTCGGCCCCGTCAATAACCAAGCCTGCGCGCTGCGGCTGGCCGGCCGGTCCGGGATCAATCAGTTTTCGCAAAGCCGCCAGGGTCATCCGGGTTCTCATCCGAATCAATCATCATTGAAAACGATAATGCCGCAAACCGCCGGCAAACTGTAGGGTTTAGCCAGCTTTTGGATGGCTTAACGTGAAATCCGTAATGCGCGGAGCAATCTCAGCGCGGAATCGTCCGCCGTTGAACACACCATAATGCCCAACCTTGGGCTGCAGGTAGTGATGCTTCTTGGACTTCGGAATTTTCGAACAGATGTCGTGGGCCGCTTCGGTTTGTCCGACACCTGAGATATCGTCCCGCTCGCCTTCCACAGTGAACAGCGCCACGTTCTTGATCAGGCTCGGATCGATCAGCTTGTTGCGATGCGTGAATGTACCCTTGGGCAAAGCATGTTCGATGAACACCTTTTCGATCGTCTGCAAGTAGAATTCCGCGGTCAAATCCATCACGGAGAGATATTCATCGTAGAACTCTTCGTGCTTTTCTGCACTGTCGCCGTCGCCCTCAACCAGATGCCAGTAGAGCTCCTTGTGTGCGTTCAAATGGCGATCCAAATTCATGGTCATGAAGCCGGTGAGCTGTAAGAAGCCCGGATAGACATCCCGCATCATACCCGCATTGGGGAATGGTACTTTCTTGATCACATTGCGCTTGAACCAGGCCAAGCTGCGTGTTTCACAGAGCTTATTGACCGCGGTGGGATTGCGCCGCGTGTCGATGGGCCCCCCCATCAAGGTCATGGTCGCAGGCAGACAGGGGTCATTTGTTGCTGACATCAACGAGACGGCTGCCAAGACCGGGACGGATGGCTGACACACGGCCATAACATGTACGTTTGGACCAAGGTGACCGAGCATCTCGATTACATAATCAATGTAATCGTCCAAATCGAAGTGCCCTTGTGTGAGCGGTACATCACGCGCATCTGCCCAATCGGTGATGTACACATCATGAGTGGTCAGCATGGTTTCCACAGTGCCCCTTAACAAAGTCGCATAGTGCCCAGACATGGGCGCCACGATCAGCAACGGGGGCTGGTTGGGCGAGGAATTGCGCTTATCGATCTTTCTGAAGTGCAACAGATCACAGAATGGCTTCGACCACACCACATGCTCTTCCACCCTATAGGTCGCATTGAGGGTGCTGATCTCCTCAATACCGAACTCCGGCTTGCCATATCTGCGGGTGATACGTTCAAACATATCGAGGCCTGCAGCAGTGACTTTGCCTGCCGGGGTTTCAGAGAGCGGATTTAAGGGATTCTTCCAAAAGAAGCGGCTCGCATTTGCTGCCGCCCGCATGGGCGCAAGCGCAGCATGGTTCATTTCGTAGATATGATACAGCAAGCCCTCTACCCCTCAAAGTTGCCAAAAATCAAAGTGTTGTCTTCCCCGCGGAGGCGGAGACTACCACTGGAGTTATTGCAGCGCAATAATGCGAAAGATTACTTTTGCGCTGCACCGCGCCAAAGATGTGGAGCGCACCGAACGTACTGATCGGGATAGACCGTTTCAACGCCCAAGCTATGGGCTGCATGCCACGCCCAATGCGGATCATCCATCACGGTACGGGCCAGCATGACGAAGTCGGCATGACCATCGGCGATAATCTCTTCGGCTTGCTGAGCCGTAACGATCAAGCCCACCGCCATAACCGGAATATCGATGTTTTTCTTCACCGCGCTGGCGAACTCCACCTGGTAACCAGGACCGGTGGTGATCTGCTGACGATGGTCCACACCACCGCTGGTTATGTCTATGAAGTCGCACCCTAAATCCTGGAGAGCCTGGGCGAAAACAATGGTGTCTTCTACGGTCGACCCGCCGTCAACCCAGTCTACAGCGCTGATCCTGACCCCCATTGGCTTTTCCGCTGGCCAAACGGCACGGACCGCCTCAAACACTTCCAGCGGATAGCGGATGCGTTTTTCCACCGTCCCGCCATACGCATCGGTGCGCTGGTTGGAGAGAGGAGAAAAGAACTGGTTTAACAGATAGCCATGTCCGCCATGCAGCTCCACCACGTCGAAACCAAGAGCCTGTGAGCGTTGGGTGGCCTGAACGAATTCTTGCTTCACGGAAGCCAGACCGGCCGTGCCCAGCACTTGCGGAACATGCCAGTCAGAGCCAAATCCCACCGGCGAAGGACCAACGGTCTGCCAGGCCCCCTCATCTTCAGAGAGAGGCGCCGATCCATTCAGCGGTGTGTTGCAAGAGGCCTTTCGCCCGGCATGTGCGATTTGGATGCCAAGTTTGGCCACACCGTGGGTTCGACAAAACGACACCACGCGCTGCATGGCCGACTGTTGTTCATCATTCCAAAGACCTGCGCAGCCAGGACTGATCCGTCCCTGAGCCGAGACGTGAGTGGCCTCGGTAAAGAGCAATGCGCCTGCGCCCATTGACAATTGTCCAAGGTGCATGAGATGCCAATCGTTCATCACACCGTCGCTGGAAACATATTGGCACATGGGTGAAACGACGATGCGATCACGCAGCTCGAGATCTCTGAGCTGGATTGAAGAAAACAGTTTGCTCACGGGGATTGTCTTTCCTACAGATCCGGTTGGCCAAGAGGCGACGATAGTTGCACCGGGGTCGCAGCACAAGCCAATTGACTAATCGTTTTAAGCCTTTAGACAGGATCGATGCTTGAGGTTTGGATCCCCATTACGATCGCTGCGGCGTTTTTTCAGAACTTGCGCTCCGCTCTGCAAAAGCACATCAAGGGCAAGCTCTCAAACAACGGCGCTGCATATGCCCGGTTTTTTTACGCTTGGCCCTTTGCGTTGTTTTATCTTTGGGGACTGAACGCCATTGGCGGCTATCCGCTTCCTGAGCCCAATTTGAAGTTCCTTGTCTTCTGCGTGCTCGGTGGGATCTCGCAGATCCTGTTCACCGTCATCTTGCTTTACATGTTCTCCTTTCGGAATTTCGCTGTGGGCACGACGTTCTCGAAGCTGGAACTGGTCATGATTGCCGTTCTCGGTGCCCTGATTTTGGGCGATGGTTTGAGCCTGCCGGCCATTGTCGCGGTCATATTGAGCGCGGCAGGAGTGATCGTGCTCTCCATCGGTCAATCGGCCATCACGTTGAAAACACTGCTCTCTGGGCTTGTGGAAAAACCTACACTAATCGGTCTGACCTCTGCGGTTTTCCTGGGCGGTTCCGTGGTGTTTTTCAGAGGCGCGTCTCTGGCCTTAGGCCATGACAATGTCACCATGGCAGCAGCCTACGCTTTAGCTGTCAGCATCGTCATCCAGACTGTGATCATGGGGGCCTACTTGATGTGGCGCGAACCGGGTGAGATTGGGCGGGTGATTACGAACTGGCGCTGGGCTGGTGCGGTAAGTGTCGCTGGCATATTGGGCTCGGTGTGCTGGTTTACCGCCTTCACCATCGAAAATGCAGCTCATGTTCGGGCGGTCGGGCAAATTGAACTGGTGTTCACCTTCATCGCCTCAACCCTGTTCTTCAAGGAGACCGTGAGCCGGCTTGAGATCATCGGCATTGCCCTTGTCGTGGGAGCAATTCTCTTGATCTTGATAGCAGGTTAAGCGTCGGGAATATCCAAGCGCTTGGTCATCCGATAAGTAACGGTGGATTCAGGTTTGTCTGAGGGCACGATCTGCCCGTCGATGACGCCGTCCTGCACCTCCCCTTTCACTTCCAGCTCGAAGATATCCCGGTTCTCGCCGAAAATGGTTCGAGGCGGGCCATAGTAATGTACCCTCACCTCGGCGTGGTACCTGCCGTCAGTTACCTTATAGGTGCCAGAGGAATAGTGCCGGTTGCTACCGCCCAGAATGCGCCCTCTCTCCAAAACATAGACACCACTGTTCTCCCAGCCGTAGGGGCCAAGAATCTCCCCTGTCCAGATGCCATCAACAGCCATTGAACCTGTCTCCGCCTTTCCGCACCAAACGCCCGCCCATTCAAGCACGCAAGACGCCGGCATCAAACCGTTTATTGAAATGACCGCAGGGAACTGGGCGAGCCACTTCCCTTTCGCCGCACAAAATGGCAACAATTGCCAGCGCTGAATCAGACGCCATCTTCTAGCTCTTCCAAAGTGGTGACCTATCCATGCCCTTTCAACCCGCCAGCGACATTCTTACTCCGTACACAGTACTTGATTTGACCCGGGTGCGTGCAGGTCCCACCTGCGCCCGCCAGCTTGCTGACTGGGGTGCCAACGTTATCAAGATCGAGCAACCTACAAAGGACACCAACGGGGCTGATGGCATGGGCGGCCCGCGTGCCGGCTCGGATTTTCAGAACCTGCACCGCAACAAGCGTGGGATGACCCTCAATCTTAAAGATCCTGCCGGCCAGGCCATATTCAAGCGTATGGCCGCTAAAGTGGATGTGATCGTAGAGAATTATCGACCTGGCGTGAAACACAGGCTGGGGATCGATTATGAGACGCTGCACGGCGACAATCCCGGATTGATCTACGCCTCGATCTCAGGGTTTGGACAAGACGGTCCTCTGGCGGACAGGCCCGGATTTGATCAAATCCTGCAAGGCATGGGCGGTCTCATGTCCATCACCGGCGAGCCGGGGCGTGGCCCTATGCGCGTGGGCATTCCGATCGCCGATCTGTGTGCCGGCTTGCTGGCAAGCCAAGGGGTTATGCTTGCTTTGCTCAAGCGCGAGCGCACAGGCGAAGGCCAGTGGGTACAAGCTTCATTGCTTCAGGCCCAGGCGTTCATGCTGGACTTCCAGGCAGCCCGCTGGCTGATGGACGGTGAGGTGCCCGGTCAGGCCGGCAACGATCATCCCACCTCCATCCCCACGGGCGTATTCAAAACCAGCGATGGCTACATCAACATCGCGGCCTCGGGCGGGGCCATGTGGGAACGCTTGCGCGAACATGTGGGCGATCAACGCCTCTATGCGGAGGAGTTTTCCAGTGCAGAAGGACGCAGCGACCATCGCGAGGCGCTCAATGCCATTTTGAACGACAACACAGAACAGAAACCCTCTGACCATTGGGTTGAATCATTAAACGGCGTGGGAGTGCCCTGCGGGGAGATCAACACGATCGACAAGACGTTTGAAAGCCCGCAAATGCAGCATCTCGACATGGCCTGGGATGTGGACAGCCAGGAACGTGGGAAGAGCAAGCTTGTTGGACAAGGTATCCTTATGAGTGGATCATCTGCATCCATCGTAGCCCCGCCCCCCACCATCGGCCAGCATACGCGCGAGATTTTGGGCGAATATGGTTATGGAGCTGATGAGATCGATCAGTTTGAAGCAAATGGTGTGATTTAGGACCTCCTTCATGGCGTTGAAAGAACTTGCCGATGGCAAAATAGTGGGCGGCCGCGACGGCGCCGTGGGCCGGCTCATCATAAACAATCCAGAGCGCCACAACGCGCTGAGCCTGGCCATGTGGGACGGCGGGGCGGAGTTGGTTGGGCAACTGGCGGACGATCCGGAGACGAGGCTCCTGGTGATCTCAGGAGCCGGGGGAAAAGCGTTCGCGGCCGGCGCTGATATCTCTAAGTTTGAAGAAGAACGCGCCACGCCGGAGGCCGTCGAACACTACAAAAATACCAACAGCCGCTTCTACGCAGCCATCACCAATTTCCCAAAACCGGTAATCGCCAAGATCAACGGCTATTGCATTGGTGGGGGACTAGCGCTGGCAATCTGCTGCGACATTCGGATTTGCGAAGAGGGCTCGCGGTTCGCCGTTCCCGCCGCGAAGCTGGGCCTTGGCTACGGCTTTGACGGCATTCGTCAATTGGCGAATATCGTAGGTCCGTCCATGGCGGCGGAGATCTTTTATACCGCGCGCCAGTTCTCCTCTACGGAAGCCTACGACATGGGCCTGGTGAACCGCGTGGTCATCGCTGATGCGCTGGATGCCTATGTTGAGGACTACGCAAGTCGCATTTCGGAGAATGCACCGCTCACCATCGCTGCCGTTAAGGCGGTGAAGCTGGCGATCGAGTCCGATCCGGATCAACGCGACCTTGCCGCCATTGAAGCCATGGTGAAGGCATGCTTTGAGAGCGAGGATTACACAGAAGGGCGCCAGGCGTTCATGGAGAAACGCAAGCCCAACTTTACCGGCCGCTGATCGGAACGCCGTGCAATGCCAGCATCTCAATTGCCAAGCCAGGCCTCTGTCGTCATCATCGGCGGCGGCGTCATGGGCTGCTCGACGCTCTACCATCTCGCCAAACAGGGCGTCAGTGATGCGGTGCTGATCGAGCGAAACAAGCTCACCTCAGGCACCACTTGGCACTCGGCAGCCCAAGTGCGGGCGCTCAGGTCTTCGCGCAACCTGACCGAATTGATCCGCTATTCCATCTCGCTCTATTCCCTGTTGGAAGAAGAGACCGGCCAAGCCACGGGCTGGATCAATAAAGGCTCTCTTTCCATCGCCACCAATGAAGACCGGGTGATCCATACAAGGCGTCAGGAAGCGCTCGCTCATCTGTTTGGCCTAACGGCGGATTGGATCTCTCCGGGGGAAGCCAAGGAGCGCTGGCCGCTGATGAATGTGGACGATGTTCTGGGGGCGGTGTTTTCACCGGAAGATGGGCGTGTGAGCCCGTCTGATCTCTGTGCAGCACTTGTTAAAGGCGCTCGGTCGCGGGGTGGACAGATTTTTGAGGGCACGGGCGTTACGGGCATCCTGACCAAGGGCGGCAGGGTGGTCGGAGTTGAAACCACCGCTGGCACCATGCGTTGCGATGCTGTTGCTGTATGTGCCGGCCTTTGGAGCCGCAAGACGGCCGGTCTAAGCGGTGTGGGCGCGCCGGTATGGCCGTGCGAGCACTTCTACCTGCTCACAAAACCGGTTGAGGGCATAAGCGGGAATATGCCCACTCTGTCCGACCACGACTCCCATCTCTATATTCGCGACGATTCCGGCGGTCTCTTAATTGGCTGTTTTGAACCTATGGGAAAAGCGATTTCTCCTGACGAACTTGGCGAGGATTTTGCCTTTCAGCTGCTGCCGGAAGACTGGGATCATTTTGAGCCGATGATGATGAACGCTCTGCACCGCCTACCCGTTCTGGAAACCGCGGAGGTGAGGACCTTGCTCAACGGGCCGGAAAGCTTCACACCGGACAGTTCGTTCATGCTGGGTGAAGCCGCGGAGACACGGGGGCTGTTTTTAGGGTGCGGCATGAACTCCATGGGCGTTGCCAGCGGTGGCGGCGCCGGCATGGCACTGGCCCACTGCATTGTGCGTGGCCACACGCCTACGGACCTGCATGAAGCCGATCCCAAACGTTATCCTGATTGCTTCAACTCAGTAGAAGCGCTGACGGCCCGGGCCCCTGAAGTTCTGGGCAAACACTATGAGATCACCTATCCGGGCCGCAATTATGCCTCCGCCCGCAACCTTCGCGCCGGACCCTTGGACGCCAAATGGCAGGCGGAGAAGGCACACTTTACGCAAGTTTATGGCTGGGAGCGGCCGCTCTATTTCGGCAAGAGCCAAGAGCCGCGCCTCACCTTTGGCCGACCGAATTGGTTTGAGCAGGTTGGACGCGAGGTGCGCCAGGCGCACGAAGCCGCGGCGGTTTTCGATCAATCAAGCTTTGGTAAGATCGACGTTGAAGGGCCGGATTCAGAAGTTTTTTTAAACCGGATGTGCGCCAACACCATGTCGCGGGCACCCGGCCGGGCAATTTACACTGGAATGCTGAACGATCGCGGCGGCTTTGAGAGCGATCTTACGGCCCTGCGTCTCAGCGATGAGCATTATCGCCTTTATGTGGGCACCGCCGCCATACGCCGGGATCTGGCGTGGCTGCGGCGTCACCTGAAGGATGGAGAGCGGGTACGGCTCACTGACCGAACCGAAGCGTTTGCCGTTGTCGGCCTGATGGGTCCTGAAGCAGCCCGGGTGGCCGGCGCGGCAGGTGCCGGCGATTTAATGGACCTCAAATTCTTCTGCCATGGCGAGGCGGAGGTTGCGGGCAAGCGGGTGCGCGGTGTGCGCCTCTCCTATGTGGGTGAGCCCGGTTGGGAGCTGACCTGCGCAGCGTCTGATGCGGGCGAGATCTTTGATGCGCTGCATGCCGCCGGGGCCCGGCCTTCCGGGACGCTGGCCCAAACGTCCATGCGCATTGAGAAGCGGTTTCTTTCCTATGGGCATGATCTGGACACGGACGTTACGCCGCTGGAAGCCGGATTGGACTTTGCGGTAGATTGGTCGAAGGACTTTAACGGCAAGAGCGCGCTGGAAGCGCGCCGCGCTGTGGGTGTGACGAGTTCCATGGTCAGCATCGTTCTCGATGATGGAGAGGCTGTGCCGCTGGGCAATGAACCGATCTACCTGGGCTCAGACATAATCGGGCAAACCACTTCTGCAGCGTTCGGCTACCGGGTGGGCAAACCTGTCGCGCTTGGCTTCGTACAGGCTGACAGGTTGAGCGAGGCGCAAAATGGGCGGGTCAATGTGGACATAGCCCGCACACTGTTCGGCGGCAGCTTAAGTCTCAAACCCGCATTCAGCGGCTAGACGTCGAGGTTTGCCACAGACAGCGCGTTTTCCACGATGAAGTTTCGGCGTGGCTCCACAACATCGCCCATCAGGCGGCTGAACAGATCGTCTGCGTTGTCCCGCTCTCCTTCGCGCACCTTCAACAGCGAGCGCACATTCTCATCCAGCGTGGTTTCCCAAAGTTGCTCTGGGTTCATCTCCCCGAGACCCTTATAACGTTGCATGGAAATGCCCTTACGTCCTGCGGCAAACACCGCCTCCAACAGGCCGGTAGGGCCGTGAACGGTGGTGGTCTGGTCCTTCCGCCGTAATGTGGCGGGCTTGGCATAGATCTCCTGCAGGTGAGAGGCCTGCTGATCGAGCCTGCGGGCATCTTGAGAGGCAATCAGTTTACCGTCGATCAAATGGCTTTCCAAAACGCCCCGCACCTCGCGGGAGAAGCGCAAGCCGCCATCTTCCGTGGGCTCACCGCGCCAGCCGCGCTCGGTTTCCTCAGAGAGCACATCAAGCCGGGTGGCCAGATACTCTGCCGCCCCTTGTGCAGTATCGGGATTTGACAAGACTTCCGGGTTAAGCGCGCCAGCAATCGCAGTTTGCTCAATCACCGGCCGCGGATAGCGCGAATGCAGTGCATCGAGCGCAGAGCGGATGCTGACGGCTTCTTTCACGATTTCAACCAGATCAGCGCCGGCCCGCTCCTCACCATTGGCCAGCACCAGCGTGGCGTCATCCAGACCCTGATTGATCAGATAATCTTCAAGCTCTGCATCGTCCTTCAAGTACTGCTCTGACTGGCCGCGCTTCACCTTATAGAGCGGCGGCTGGGCAATGTAGAGATGGCCACGCTCGATGATTTCGGGCATTTGCCGGTAGAAGAAGGTGAGCAACAGCGTCCGGATGTGGGCGCCATCCACATCAGCATCCGTCATGATGATGATTTTGTGGTAGCGCAGCTTCTCAATGTCGAAGTCGTCGCGCCCGATCCCTGTCCCCAGCGCTGTGATCAGCGTGCCGATTTCCTGGGACGAGAGCATCTTGTCAAAGCGCGCCCGCTCCACGTTGAGGATCTTACCGCGCAAGGGCAAAACCGCCTGGTTCTTCCGGTTGCGGGCCTGCTTGGCCGAGCCTCCGGCGCTGTCACCCTCAACGATGAAGAGTTCGGACTTGGCCGGATCGCGTTCCTGACAGTCTGCCAGCTTGCCAGGCAGAGAGGAGATGTCGAGCGCACCCTTGCGCCGGGTGAGATCACGGGCCTTGC
>JBCDDQ010000008.1:0-32414 GCA_039180225.1 Pseudomonadota bacterium | reverse complement strand
GAAACGTGTTCTCTCGGTTGCGGTTCACAACCACTACAAACGCCTGAACCACGGCTCCAAAAATAGCGATATAGAACTCCAGAAATCTAACATTCTGCTCATTGGTCCGACCGGGTGCGGTAAAACCCTGCTTGCACAAACCCTGGCCCGCATTTTGGATGTGCCGTTCACCATGGCTGACGCCACAACCCTCACAGAAGCGGGGTATGTGGGCGAGGATGTGGAGAACATCATCCTGAAGCTGCTGCAGTCTGCCGATTACAATGTGGAACGGGCCCAGCGCGGCATCGTCTACATTGACGAGGTTGATAAGATCTCCCGGAAGTCCGACAATCCGTCGATCACGCGTGATGTGTCCGGTGAGGGCGTACAGCAAGCGCTTTTGAAAATCATGGAAGGCACGGTCGCCTCCGTGCCGCCGCAAGGGGGCCGTAAACATCCCCAGCAGGAGTTCCTGCAGGTGGACACCACCAACATCCTCTTCATTTGTGGCGGGGCATTCGCCGGTCTTGAAAAGATCATTGGCGAGCGCGGCAAGTCCACATCCATCGGGTTTGGCGCTGATGTGTCTGCGCCCGACGACCGCCGCACCGGAGAGGTGCTGCGGGAAATTGAACCTGAGGATCTTTTGAAGTTTGGCCTGATCCCGGAATTTGTAGGTCGTGTGCCTGTCTTGGCAACCCTGGAAGATTTGGATGAGGACGCTCTGATCCGGATCCTGAAAGAGCCCAAGAACGCGCTGGTGAAGCAGTATCAGCGGCTGTTTGAGATGGAAGACACCAAGTTGACCTTCGCCGATGAAGCCCTGAAGGCGATCTCCAAGAAGGCGATTGAGCGCAAAACAGGTGCACGTGGCCTCAGATCCATCATGGAAGGCATCTTGCTCGACACTATGTTCGATCTGCCGGGCATGGAAGGTGTTGAAGAAGTTGTGATCTCTGGCGAAGTGGTCGATGGCGAGGCCAGCCCGCTTCACATTTATGCAGACGCGCCGGATGAAGCAGAAGTGAGCACATCCGCTTAACCTTCTGTTTTAGCGCAATGAATTCTGTTCGCACTGCCATGTCTTGCGGTCACGATTCTGCAAAATCGTGACTGTGGGGGCCTTGAATTGCGGGGCCCCCATTGCCACCTACATTTCCGAACGAAGCGCAATCCAAAAGCGTTGGATTACGTAACTTTATTTGCAACCAATCATGGCGTGGTCATGTGATTGCCCTTAGTATGTGTTACAGGGACTACATGCGAATCGCCCAGTTGGTTCTCTGACCCATATGCACCCGCGTTCTGCGGTTTTGCCGCATCGAACAACAGCCAAAGAGACCGAGATAGCAACATGAGTGACAAGATCGAAAACATCAGCTCATCCGCCCCGAGCGGCGCCGTGGATACATATCCCGTGTTGCCGCTGCGCGACATTGTGGTGTTCCCACATATGATCGTGCCGCTGTTTGTGGGGCGCGAAAAGTCGATAAAGGCACTCGACGAGGTGATGAGCGACGACAAGAAAATTCTGCTGGCCGCTCAGAAAGAAGCCCACGAGGATGATCCTGCCGCCGATGCAATCTACTCGGTGGGCACGATTGCATCCGTGTTGCAGCTGCTGAAGCTGCCCGATGGCACCGTAAAGGTTCTGGTTGAGGGGGGCAGCCGCGCGCAGATCCTGTCTTACACGGACCGCACTGATTTTCATGAGGCCCGCGCCGCTGAAATCAACGATGACAGCAGCGATCCGGAAGAACTGGAAGCCCTGGCGCGTTCAGTGGTTGCGCAGTTTGAAACCTATGTGAAGCTGAACAAGAAAGTTCCACCTGAAGTATTGGGCTCGATCAATCAGATCGACGACCACGCCAAGCTGGCCGACACTGTGGCCTCTCATCTGGCGATCAAGATTTCTGAGAAACAGGAACTTCTGGAACTCAGCTCCATCTCGGCGCGTTTGGAGCGGGTCTATTCCATGATGGAAAGCGAGATTTCGGTTCTTCAAGTGGAGAAGAAGATCCGTTCGCGCGTCAAACGCCAGATGGAGAAGACCCAGCGCGAATACTATTTGAATGAACAGATGAAGGCCATTCAAAAGGAACTGGGCGATGGTGAAGACGGCAAGGACGAGCTTGGCGAACTGGAAGAGCTGATCACCAAGACCAAGCTGACCAAGGAAGCCCGCGAAAAGGCCGATGCTGAGTTTAAGAAACTCAAGCAGATGTCGCCCATGTCTGCCGAAGCCACGGTTGTGCGCAACTATCTGGACTGGTTGCTCGGCATTCCGTGGAAGAGGAACAGCCGCGTCAAAAAGGATCTAGGCTTTGCTGAAGGCGTCCTGGATACCGACCACTATGGCCTGGAGAAGGTCAAAGAGCGCATCATCGAATATCTTGCCGTCCAGCAGCGCACCAACAAGCTGCGCGGCCCGATCTTGTGTCTGGTTGGTCCGCCCGGCGTGGGCAAGACCTCACTGGGCAAGTCCATCGCCAAGGCAACCGGGCGCGAGTTCGTGCGCATGTCGCTTGGTGGCGTGAGGGATGAGGCGGAGATCCGCGGTCACCGGCGCACCTATATCGGCTCCATGCCGGGCAAGGTCATCCAGTCGATGAAAAAGGCCAAGAAATCCAATCCGCTCTTCCTGCTCGACGAGATCGACAAGATGGGCATGGACTTCCGGGGCGATCCTTCGTCAGCTCTGTTGGAGGTGCTCGATCCGGAGCAGAATTCCAGCTTCAACGACCACTATCTGGAAGTGGACTATGATCTGTCGAACGTGATGTTCGTCACCACGGCCAACACGCTCAATATTCCTGCGCCTTTGATGGACCGTATGGAGATCATCCGGATTGCCGGTTACACCGAGGATGAGAAGGTGGAAATTGCGCGCCGGCACCTGATCCCCAAGCAGATCGAGAATCACGGTCTGAAACCAAAGGAATGGGAACTGGAAGACGACGCACTTCAGATGATGATCCGTCGCTACACGCGCGAGGCAGGTGTGCGTAATCTTGAGCGCGAGTTGGCGACCTTGGCCCGTAAGGCCGTCAAAGAGCTGGTGACCAGCAAGAAGCGCAAGATCAAGATTACCGAGAAAAACCTTCCAGACTTCCTGGGCGTTCCCAAATATCGCTTCGGCGAAGCAGAACGGGAAGATCAGGTGGGCGTGGTGACCGGCCTGGCGTGGACCGAAGTGGGCGGCGAACTGCTCACCATTGAGGGCCTGATGATGCCGGGTAAAGGCAAGATGACGGTCACAGGTAATCTGCGAGATGTGATGAAAGAATCCATCTCGGCTGCAGCGTCCTACGCCAAATCGCGGGCCGTGGAGTTCGGGATTGAACCGCCTAAGTTCGATCTGAAGGACATTCACGTGCACGTGCCGGAAGGGGCCACGCCGAAAGACGGACCTTCGGCAGGTATTGGCATGGCCACCGCAATCGTCTCGCTCATGACGGGTATTCCTGTCCATAAGGATATTGCCATGACCGGCGAGATCACCCTGCGCGGCCGGGTCCTCCCCATTGGCGGACTGAAGGAGAAGCTCCTGGCGGCGCTGCGCGGCGGTATCAAGAAGGTGCTGATCCCGGAAGACAACGCCAAGGACTTGGCGGAGATCCCGGACAATGTGAAATCCGGTCTGGAAATCGTTCCGGTATCTACGGTGGATGAAGTCCTGAAGCACGCTTTGACAAAAAAACTCAAGCCCAT
Organism: Pseudomonadota bacterium; assembly: GCA_039180225.1. GTDB lineage: Bacteria > Pseudomonadota > Alphaproteobacteria > Rhizobiales > CAJQND01 > JAAEUE01. The sequence goes on along the minus strand of JBCDDQ010000008.1, from coordinate 28,721 downwards.
TCGCTGGGATGAGAAGAAAGAGCGTGCCGCTGAAGCAGCCAGGCAAGCGGCGATTGCAGCGGACGACAGCTCCAACGTCACCGCGCACTGACAACTCTCCGGCGATAGAAACACTGCTTAAGGCCCCGGTGGAAACACCGGGGCCTTGGTTTTTGCGTTGAAGCCGCTCGGAGCCTGTGGGAGGATCGAACGCATGTCCTTTGCAGAAATTACAAAGCCCGGTCAGGTTGCCCTCGTCACCGGGGCGGCCAGCGGCATCGGCCGAGCGGCATGTCGTTACTTTGCAGCCGCCGGTATGAGCATTACCATGGTTGATCTTGAGGGAGACGACTTGGCGATCGCTGCGGCGGACGTTGCAGAGGCCCATCCTGAAGGCGCCGCACACGTTAAAGCCTTTCCGTGCGATCTGTCGGTCGCAGATGGCATGGACCGGCTCCACGCGCAGGTGATCGATCGGTTTGGCAAGGTCAACCTTCTCATGAACAATGCGGTGACGCGCAATGGCCGCGGGCACGATGTGCCTCTCGATGAGTGGCGCGCAGCGATGGAGGTCAACTTTTGGGCGATCGTGAGCGCCGTGCGGGCCTTTCTGCCGGGAATGCAGGCCAGCGGCGAACCTGGTGTGATTGTGAATGTGGGCTCGAAGCAAGGGATCACCAACCCGCCTGGCCATCCGATCTACAACATCACCAAGTCGGCTCTAAAAACCTATACCGAAGCGCTGGAACACGAGCTGAGATCGGCCCCGCAACGGACTGTGCGGGCTCATCTTCTCATTCCTGGATGGACAACCACAGGCACCAAGGCGCATCAGCCGGGTGCATGGCTGCCTGAGCAGGTGGTTGAGTTCATGGTTGATGGAGCGCAACACGGGGATTTCTACATTCTCTGTCCCGACGATGAGGTGAGTACCGCACAGGACCACCGGCGCATTCTGTGGGGTGCCTCAGATATTACGGAGAACAGGCCGCCGCTCTCTAGGTGGCACGCAGCCTTCGCCGATGAAGCCAAGAAGCACTGCTGAGCGCTTTGGCGCGACAATCCAAGGAGCATATATATGTCTACGGTCAAGGTTATGTCCCTCTCCGATGCAGAGGCGAACCCGCGGGTGAAGGCGGTTTTTGATGATATCCGAGCCGTGCGGAAAACTGATTTCATAAACAATTTCTGGCGTGGGTTGGCCAATCAACCTGAACTGTTGGAAGCCACCTGGGGACGCTTGAAGGTGGTCATGTCAGCCGATGGGACCTTGGATCCGCTCACCAAAGAGCTGATTTACATGGCCGTCTCCATCGCCAACAACTGCACGTATTGCATTCACTCCCACACTGCGTCCGCCCGCGCGAAAGGGATGAGCGATGAACAGTATGAAGAGTTCCTCGCGGTTGTGGGAATGGCGTTTCAAACCAACGGCCTGGTGACCGGACTGCAATTGCCGATTGATGAAGAGTTTCGGGCCTAAGGTTACAGGAATTCGCGTCCCATAATCTCTTTGCTCAGCCTGTTGACCGCCAGTTGTACATCCGGGCGAACCTCGTCGCTGTGAACGCTGGCCACTGCAACGCATCCCTTGAGAAATCGGCTCTGGACATCCTCAGGTGAATTGGTCAATTGCGCCACGGACTTGCTGACCATGTTTTCAGTTGCCCGCAACTGCTTGATGTAGCGGGCCAGGTGCGGGCGCTGCTCCAGAGTGGGGGCCAGTTTCATGCTGGACAAACAGGATGTGCAATAGTCCATGATGGCATTCAACTCGTCTGAGCCAAACGCTCCATCGGAATCTGCCAAAAGCCGCAACAGGTGCACTCCATGATCGCGGCACACTTCCTTCTGGCGTTTCAATGTATCTGCCGACTGTTTTGACTTTCCGTCAGAGTTTTTTGCAGCGGTTGAGGCTCTGGGTGCCATTCGGAATTCCCCTCTTGGTTTTGAACCACCCAGCTTGAGTAAGCTAGCTTGTGAATGTGGCGATTCGGCAGATTTGAGGTCTAAATCATGAATGGGTCGGAGAGTTGCATAAGAGTCTTTTGAAACTGTGAACGATTTGACCAAGTGTTGAGCCTCAACTCGTGGATAGTATTTGACACTCTTTAGGTGACTAGTGTCTGCTTTCTTTAATGATTCGTCTCACGCGGCCTTGCTGCGCGCGGCTTTGAATGAACCTTGATATCGACAATTATGGGCAGAAGGTGCATGGCAGATAAACCTGAACAGACGAACAGCGATGAACTCCATTCCCAAACTGAGCCTGATCGGCGCAAGGTTTTGGAGAAATTCGTTCAAACAGGAAAGTACGCCGCGCCCGTCGCAACTGTGTTGTTACTGGGCACGAAGCAGGCGGCGGCCATGTCCAACCCTGACGTTTGAGCGTGCAGCCACATCCTGCAAACGCAACCGAGTTCTGCGGCCAGACCTTGGATCTGGTGGCGCTTGAGGATGAGGCTTTTGCGGTGTCGGCCGAAGCGGGTGTATTATTTCATCTCAACACAACGGCACGGCATGTGCTGGAGGCAGCGTCCAGCGGGGCAAGTTTCAGCGACATCTCCAAGTCCGTTGCCGAAGCCCACGATCTGTCCCCTGAACAGGTTCTGGAAGACATAACAGCCCTTACCAGTGGTTTGGAGCAAGGTGTTCAGAAGGCACTGGCCCATAGCGCTGGGACCACAGACAGCGCGCCTCCACTGCAAGCGCCCGTGCACAGCGCCACCTATGCAAGCTTCGGCCGTCATATCTCCATCACTTATCCAAACCAGGAAATGGCAGCAATTTGTCACCCTCCTCTGGCGCCATTCCAGGTGGGCAGCAGTGCAGGTGATGATCTGATCGCAGACCTGAAGGAAAACCAGGATCATTATTGTGTGCGGTGCGGTCTTGCTGAAGTGCACATCGAGAAGTCGCCCGGCGCCCTCATGACGGCACTCCAGCGGGCCATTCTCTGCCACGATGTGCCCGAGCCGGGGCTATTCAACGTGGTTGTGCATGCCGGTTCGGTGGTTGGCGGCAAAGGCGCTTGGCTTGTGGGGGGTGCCAGTGGGCGAGGGAAGTCTACCCTCGTGACAGCGCTGGATGTTCTGGGCTTTCCGGTGTTGAGCGACGATCTGATCCCCCTTGACCTAGACAGAAAGCTCGCATTTCCCATGCCGCTGGGCCTTTCACTGAAGGAGGCCGGTTGGGAGACCGCTTTGCGTCTCCGGCCCGACATCGCCAACATAGAGCCGGTGGTTTCGGCTTCCGGGAAGAAGACCAGGTTCGCAAAACCGCTTCATCCTGCCTGCGACAAAGATCGCAAGGGCCATCAGATCGCTGGCCTATTGTTGCCACAGCGCCGATCAGGGGCAACTCCAGAGCTGACGCCGATGAGTTTGAAGGAGGCGATGGTGGGGCTGTGTGACAGGTTTGGCCGGTTCCCCTTGGACCCTGCTGACCTGGAGCGGTTGATCGGTTTGCTTGAGCATCTGCCGCGGTACCGCCTGACTTACGGAGAAGTTGACGACATTCTCCCCGCGCTGTGTGACCGGTTATGACCAAACCTGGAAGCAGGCGAGAACAGTTTGAGCTCTTGGCGGCACTTGTTACGGGCGCAGGGCCGAGCAGAGACGCTGATTGGGGGTCTGAACATCTCTGGCAGCAACTCGTGCCGCTGGCGGAGATGCACCGGGTGACGGCCGCCCTGCCGGCGGGACTAAGAAGATTGGGTGTAACCGACCAGGCTCCTTCTCAATTGACGGAGTTTCTGACCACACTGCACGCTTTGAACACAGAGCGAAATCAAGCGCTCCGGCGGCAATGCCGCGAACTCGTGGATCTCTTACAAGGTGCGGAGATACGCGTGCTTCCCTTAAAGGGCATGGCCTATGAACTAATGGGACTTTACGCAGAGGACCCTGGCGGGCGCATGACAATTGACATTGACCTTCTCGTGCCCGGCCAGGATGCGTCTCGTGCGCAAGGTACACTCATATCGGCTGGTTACCGTCCGTTGGCCGACTATGAGGTCAGCAGAGATTATCATCACAACTATCCACGCTTGATATCTGGTCCCGGCAGTGATGCTCCGGGCTCAATTGAGGTTCACTTCCGGATGGGCCGGCAGGCCACAGATAAAGTTCTGCCATCGCATCGGGTTTTGAGCGGAGCTAACCGGATGACGGTGGACGGTGATCGCATGGAGATCCCGAACACACTTGATCTGCTCGATCACGCGGTGATGCACAGTGCGGTTGGACACGTCCATGCGGCGCGCCGAACGCTGCGGCTGCGCGATGTGTGCGACATTTACCGCTTGTGGCAGCGCGCCAAATCAGAAGGTGCTCACATCACGGACCTGAGGTGCATGCAACACACCACTGCAGCCAGATATTTCGGGGCTTGCGTTTTGCTCCACGGGGAGCGGCCGGATGTGCTCGGAGCGCTGGAGACACCATCGAAGAGCTTTCTGCGACAGATACTGGCCAGACAGAACATTTTAGAGCGTGTTGCACTGGAAACCGCACTGGTGATCAATGGAGCGCTGTTGTTCCAGAATCCGTCCAGGTTTGTCTCTAAGATCTTCCGCCGCACATTCTACCGCGCGGCGCTTTCAGTCGCAAAATCGAGACCTGTGTAAGAGAGCCGGTCACTGGACAGTGGCCGAGCGATTGGCAGCAATCGTGTTCAGTCTGGCATCAAACCAGCACGTGACTGTTTGGTGAAACGTGTGTTGGATTTGTGGTTCCGCAGCTTTTGTTTGCGGACAACTCATTTCGGAAGGCGTTGTTGAGCGCGGCGGAACATCCGTGCGCTGCCTTTTATGATCGAAAGATAGAGAACCGAAAGAATGTATACAGCGCACTCTCGTGCAGCAAAGGAAGAGAGCATCGGAAATTCGAGGTATACATCGTCGTCATCAGACAGAACTGGGATGATTTCCGCTCGTTCGAAGAGTTGGATCACAATGCTGAAGTCGTTGAGACCATCCGGGTTCCATCGAGGTCGTCCTGATAGTTCATCTCAGTTTTGCACCGCCGGTATTTGTGCCAAGCTTCCCAAGAACGGTAAGAGCGAGAAAAAACTAGTCTTCTTCCTCTTCAAGACACCTCTTGCTCGGCGAGCCAAACTAACGACCTGATCGTAGTCCGATGATCTTGCAAGTGAAGACAAAACACTTTCCAGCCGGTATGCGTCCCAGACCGCGCTATCGCTTTCGCTTGAGGGTCGCACTGGTTGTACGACCTCGATGAACATACGTTGCCTTGATCTTCTTGGCACTCTCAAACCAGTACGTGACTTTCGCGCCGTTGCGCAGTTCGAACTTAAGCTTGCCATCGGCAATCTGGCCGACGAACCCCGTGCATCCAGCGGAATTGATGCCCCATTTTCGATACTTACCCCAGGCATAGAACCCCGAAGCCTTGCCCGTCTTATCCACTTCCCAGACAATCAGCGTATTATCCAACTTGCCAGCCCATTTGCCATCAAAGACGCCGGCAAATTGGGCAATCTCCTTCTTGATGGTGCCAGCATCGTAGATAACGAAACCCTCCTGCAGATTGCAGTGCTTGGAGAGTTTGCCGGGAAAGGCAGAAGTGGAGGGCGCGACCGCGACCAGACAGATCGTCAGTGCACCTGCGAACAATGTTGGTTTCATTTGGAAAACCTCACGCCAGTTCTTCGGACACGTGCAAGCGGGATTGAATCTCACATATTCTGCACCCCCGGCTGACCGTGTCCAGCCGAAATTCGTTTGATATAAATTTGGGTTTATTGCCAGTATGGTTGACACGATACATCGTGTATTTCTTCTATACTTAATCAAACAAGAAGGGGTAAAATGTCATGAAGCTGGTTGGCCTCATAATTACTACAGTCTTTCTTGGAGCAACCGTTGCTGAAGCGGCGGAAGTGAAGCTCCAAAGCCTGCAAGTCCAGTCGAAACTGAAGGCGGGCAAGCCATACCGGGTTAAGGTCAAGTACAGCGCCACCGGAGAAGTCGATCTCTCTAAGGCATGTTTTCTTTGGTCAGGCGAGGGGCCGTTCTGTTTTAGCGGTTTCAGTGACGAGAAGGGCGTGATTTCGTTGAAACTAAGAACCAACAATCCAGGCCGGTACAAGCTTGAAGGGTATATTCAATACGTTGGAGGCGGCCAATTCAAGAACTCCAACAAAGTCGCAAAGACAATCAGGGTGAGGCGGTAGGCCGCTCGCACCAACCGCCAGGTTGTGATCCAGGCCAGACGTATGCGGAGGGCGCGATGGGTGTTAGGCAAGATAAGATTTTGAAACTTGTTTGCGGTGTCTCTTTGCTCCTTTTTGTGTTGAGCAATCCATCAATCGTGTCAGCGGAACAAACCGGTAAATGGAGATTCGAGGCACCGCAGTTCGTTGCGGGGACCAGTTCTCGCTTATGGACCACGAACAGCAACGGCAAAAAAAGTAAGACGCACTCTTGTATTTGAGCGGTCCGGAAAAGGCGGCCAACAAAAGTATCGCTTCAGAAAATATGATGTCGACGAGAATTTACAGGTGACAAAAGATGGTCGTAAGCATACGGGCATCGTGCCGATCAGATTTCCACTAACTGCCAATAAATCATGGAGTTATGAACGTTCATACAAATCTACCGTCAAGGCGTGCAAAACGATCACGGAAACCATGACGGCAACCGTCTCCCCGAAACTGGAAGTATCAGCCACAGTTCTGACGTATGTTCTGCGGCGCAGCCGAAACGAGCGTTTTCGATCATCTAGTCAACTTGCTTTAGCTCAATGATGAGTTCAACGAAGCAGCGCTCGGAGGCAGGCCCTTCAAGCTATTGAGGCGGCTTCGACAAAGCTCAGGCCTTCAGCTTCTAAGCCCTTCTTGACCCTATCAACGCGCACTCCAAAATTGACCATGTCTTCTGCATCTCGCGGTCCTGCTGCGGAGTGTATTGCAACGAGCCGCATCGACCCGTCGAAAACGGGAGCACCCGAAGAACCTGGGCGCGTATCCGCTCTGTAGTGCACGTAATCGTCAGCACACTTTGCCACCCCATTCGGCTCAAGTGCGAACTGTTTGAACTCTGCCAATGGGTGCTGAATAATGATGATGGCACTGTTTTCCACCAAATGAGAAGCCGAGCCAAGGGCCAATGGCGCGAGGGATGGAGGCTTTTTGAGCCTTAAGGCGGCCCAACCTTCATCCCAATCCATCGCCACTGGCACCGCCTCAAACTTTGTCTCAGGTCGCAAGAGCTTTCGAATTTTCTTGTGATGAGCGGAGATGGTTGAATCTTCAAGCACGACGTCAATCAATGCCCGCGTCCGTCCCATGCTCGCCGCCGTGTTGAGAGCTTGCTCCCAGCCTTTGAACGCGGTTCCCGAGTCGAGCAAATGCTGGCGTGGTACCCCAGCGGATGGCAGGATCTGCCGCAAAGCCTCCAAACTGTCATAGGCTTCAGCAAGGGTGTTGTGAAGATCTCGAGCAGCCGAGTCCGGCCACGGATATGGGGTTGCGTCGAGAATGGACCCCTCACTTCCAGCATTTGGACGGTCAGCGTAATGGCCAAAGTCGATGCGATATCTGTTATTGGACCATTCTTCTCGACGACCAACGACATGGGAAGTCGTCAAGATCAAATCCTTGTTCACCAGGAACGCAGTCCCAGTACCACGCAGTTCAGCTTCGCCAACTTCGAGCAGCCCTACGCTACGGCCATGTTCAGCAATCGAAGTCGCTAGCTCCAGTTCAAACAGTTCTACGCGCTGACCGACTATCATAGCACCCTCTAACTATTGCAGACCGAGCGCGGCCAGTGTTGGCTCTTCCACCTGATCGCGTATTGCACCGACGATAAGGTGAAGTGGAATTCCCTGATTAAAGCCGCCCTCCCATCTGTTCTTTTGATCCCATTGGGGCTGACCTTGCGCGCCGGCGTGGTGCAGCGCCAAAGGTCGAAACTCCTGATCCATCACAGGAGAGCCCGAGTTGCCGCCCTCTGTGTTGACCGAATATCGGACCCGACACGCGTGTTTCGTTTTCTCGGCTTCGCCAGGAACAGCGAAAGTAAACTTTAGGGGCCCGGCGTCCTTGTCACCTTTCAGCTGCGGATGCCCAAGCACGAACAGCCCCTCATCGGTATGGAAGGCATGTTCCATTGCCGGCAGCTCGAAATGGCCCCGTGGCTCGTCACCTTGCCCTTGAGGCCCAAGGCCCTGCGAGCCGACAGGTTCGGCCAGCCGGACGAGTGCAAAGTCGAGTAAAGATGCATCCGGCCCTGCTTCCGAGAGCTCTATTGCTTTTGGCGCATGACCGCTGTGGGCAAGCAGGGGCTGATCTGCGAGCTTCACTTCTCGCCCTTTGCCGAGCAACAGACCTTCAAGCTGCGGGACGAACTTATAGTCGAGCCGAACTCTGACTTGATCCCAGTTGTGCGTCGCAGGCGAAATCACATGATACGCTGTCAACATAAGGTCCGGCGACACGAGCCATCCGGTGCCCTTACCGACCCCTGAAATCTCGACTCGCACGATACGCGCTTCGCGCTGCGCCAACTCAAACCTGAAGAGGGCCGGGTCGTTGAACTTCGCCAGCAGATTGACGATTTTCTCAAGACCACCAGGTGTCCCATTCACTGCATAGGTTGATGGGCTCGGAAGTGCAGCGATGCGGTCGAAATCCGCGCGTGTGGCAAGCGCCTGCTCATGGATCAAGGGTGCGTTTTCTCCAAGCAGTTTCCAGAGATCGTCGTGAATGGCTGCTGACGATGCATCCGAGAGCACCTCCACAAGCAGGTGAGTCATTCGGCCTTGAGCCGCCGCCCGATCCATAACATCCATGGGCAACAAGTTTGGTGCCTTGTTAAAGTTAATCTTTGACGCATCCACTCCGGAGAGCTTGGTGATCTGCTTCAGTTGATCTTGGTCCCGATAAACACGCTTCAGCGACCTCAGCGCGTTTCGCGTGCGAGCTTCAGAATAGTCCAAAGGAAGTGTGTCAAACCAAGTCACAGTTACGTCTAGCCCAGTTATGAAAATATCAGCCTACAATTATTGTCATTATTCATAACAGTTCAATGAGTATTTGCTCAATATAATTGCTAATCGGGCTGCCTTATTAAAGAGTATTTATATTTCTAGACGGTTCCACAGTGCGGCGCATCTGTGAGCCATTAAGTTCATCGCTTAACAGTGAGAGCTCTTTGAACCGCCGGCGACGAAGGCCGGGGTGGCCTTGGTTTGTGCTGGAGAATGATGAAGTACTCTTTTTGCGATTTGGTGCAAAGACACCAGCGAAGTGCCAGGCCCCCAATAGACATAATGGACTTCGACAGTGTTCAATCTGTGATGATGTGGCGGAGGGGGTGGGATTCGAACCCACGAGACGGTCTCCCGCCTGCCGGTTTTCAAGACCGGTGCCTTCAACCACTCGGCCACCCCTCCGCGTTGAGGGCCCCCGCGCATAGCGCAGATTCCTATTCGGCGAAAGAGGCCTTGTTACATTTTTTTGCTATGACGCGTAACTGGGATCGGTCCGGTCCAGAAGCTCTTTGGCTTGGTCGAAGTGGTCCTGATAAGATCCGGCTACAAAGCCGACCCATTCCTCGCGCACCTGTTCGGCAAGCTCATCGGACATCTCGCTCAAAGGTTGGCCGGTTGAGTATGCGAGAACCATGGTCTTGCAGGCGCGCTCCAGATGATAGAGATCGTCAAACGCCTGCGCCACCGTATCGCCAACCACCGTCACCCCATGATTGCCCATCATCATGATGCGCCGGTTTCCCAGTGCGCCGGCGATGCGCTCGCCCTCCGCTTCGCCTTCAGCGATGCCGCCAAACTCCAGGTCGTAGGCCACATTGTTGTAGAACCGGGCGGTCACTTGGTCGATAGGCCGGATGGTGGGATCCTTCAGACCGGCCAATGCTGTGGCGTAGGGCGGGTGGACATGCATGACGCAGCGCGCGTTGGGATGTAAGCGATGGATTGCGCCATGAATGCTCCAGGCAGAAGCGTCCGGTGCGTTTGGTGTGTCCATACAAGAGCGGTCATCGGCGTTCAACAAGAGCAGCTCACTTGCCCTAACCAGCGAAAAGTGACGGTTGCGCGGGTTCATAAGAAACTCTTTTCCATCCGGCGACACGGCCAGCGAAAAGTGGTTGGCGACAGCTTCGTGCCAATCGTTCTCCGCTGTCAGGCGGAACGCGGCGGCCAGGTCCACCCGCAAATGCCAATCATCCGTGGTGTTCAGCGGTGTCACATTGCTGTTTGTGTGGCTCATTCGCAAAAATCTCCCTGAGTGAGGCTGCGCAATAATAGCATCCTGATACGCATGTAGCGTGTTGAAATTTTCTCTTCTGTTTGTTGGCGTCCTCCTTGCGTTGCCCGGCATATCTCATTAGGATGCCCAAAAATTAGGCACGTCTTTTCTGCGCATAAAATATGAGCATCAAGATTGGAACAATCGCCCCCCGCAACTCGGTGTTCTTGGCACCAATGTCCGGGGTGACGGATCTGCCCTTCCGACGCCTCGCCCACGAATTGGGGGCCGGTCTGGTGGTCTCCGAGATGGTGGCAAGCGAAGAACTCACCAACGCGCGTGAAGACACATTGTTGCGCGCGGCGGGACAGGGCACCATTAAGCCACTCGTGGTGCAACTGGCAGGGCGCGAGGCCCGCTGGATGGCCGAAGGGGCCCGGGTGGCTGAGGGCCTTGGAGCCGACATCGTGGACATCAACATGGGGTGCCCGGCCAAGCAAGTGACGCGTGGGCTGTCGGGCTCCGCGCTCATGCGCGATCTTGATCACGCCTTGACGTTGATTGAGGCGACAGTTGCGGCAGTCAAAGTGCCGGTCACTCTAAAGATGCGTCTGGGTTGGGACGAAAACTCAATCAACGCGCCGGAGCTCGCCCGTCGGGCGGAACAGGCCGGGGTTCAGATGATCACGGTACACGGTCGCACCCGTTGCCAGTTCTACAAGGGAACAGCGAACTGGCCGGCGATCAGCGCGGTCGCCGAGCAAATTACGGTGCCACTGGTCGCCAATGGTGATGCGAAAAATGTGAACGACGCCATCGCAATGCGCAAAGCCAGCAAGGCGGACGCGGTGATGGTTGGGCGCGGCGCCTACGGGCGCCCGTGGCAACCAGGTGCGCTTGCCCGCGCGCTGGGTGAGGATGGGGGTGGTGTCCCGGATCTCAAAGAACGCGGGGAGCTGATCTGCCGACACTACGAAGATATGCTGTCACACTATGGGCGCGAGATGGGCGTGCGCTGCGCTCGGAAGCACTTGGGATGGTACCTTGAAACCGCAGCGGAAGACGGCTTGATCAGCACCACCGATGCGGCCCTCTGGCGCGCGGAACTGTGCCGCGAAGATGATCCTAAGAGCGTGCTTCATTCGCTGCACCGGTTGTTCTCTGGCCCCGATCTTCAGGAGGCCGCGTAACGCATGCAGGCAGAGCCTTCCAAAGCAAATGGTGACCTCTTGCCGGGGGCGGTTCTGGGTGCGCTTCGTCACCCGGTTCTGACAATAGGGCCAGACAACGGTATCTGCTATGCCAACGCTGCGGCGGAAGATTTCTTTGCCACCAGTTGCACGGTTCTTCTGCGCAACAGAATTGAGGCTTTCGTGCCGTTTTCCAGCCCGCTCTTGAATTTGATCGATCAGGTCCGGCGCTACAACAAGTCCATCAACGAGTACAATGTGGACATCGGAACGCCGCAAACCGGGGGCGAGCGGCTTGTAGATCTCCAGGTTTCACCAATTGGCGACCAACTGCCCGATCAATGCCTCGTGCTGCTGCAAGAGCGCAGCATGGCTCAAAAGATAGACCGGCAGCTGACCCATCGCAGCGCGGCGCGTTCGGTTATCGGTATGGCTTCCATGCTGGCCCACGAAATCAAGAACCCTCTGTCTGGCATCCGGGGGGCAGCACAACTTCTGGAGATGGCGGTTGACGAGGACAATGCTGCGCTGACACGGCTGATTTGCGATGAGACCGACCGCATCTGCACTTTGGTGGATCAGATGGAGGTGTTCTCCGACGAACGTCCATTGGAAACGGAGCCTGTGAACATTCACGCAGTCCTTGGCCATGTGAAGGAATTGGCAAAAGCGGGGTTCGCCTCCAACCTCTCAATTGTTGAGGTGTACGATCCCTCCCTGCCGTTGATTTCAGGAAACCGTGATCAATTGGTGCAGGTCTGCCTCAACCTGGTGAAGAATGCTGCGGAGGCCATTGGTGGGTCCGGCGAGCCGGGCGAGATCTGTTTGGCCACGTCTTTTCGGCCCGGAATTCGCATGTCCGTCGCAGGCGCCCCCGGCAAGGTGAGCCTGCCGCTGGAAATACGCGTTGAGGACAACGGACCAGGGGTTCCGGACGATTTGATGCCGCATTTGTTCGAGCCGTTCGTTACAACCCGGGCCTCTGGCAAGGGGCTTGGCCTCGCTCTGGTGGCAAAGATTGTCCGAGACCATGGCGGGGTCATTGAATGCGCGTCGCAACCGCGCCGCACAGTGTTCCGGATGCTGCTTCCCATGTACGCCCCGAACTCCACTACACCGGAAAAACAGGACGTATCATGAGTGTTCCAAAGAAGATCCTCGTTGCCGATGATGATGCTGCGATCAGGACAGTTCTCAACCAAGCGCTGGCCCGGGCGGGTTATGAGGTACGCTCCACCGGTAACGCCGCCACGCTCTGGCGCTGGGCGGCTGAAGGTGAGGGCGATTTGATCGTGACCGATGTGATGCTGCCGGACAGCAACATTTTTGACATTCTCCCGCGGATCAAAAAGTTTCGTCCCGAGCTGCCAATCGTGGTGATGAGCGCGCAGAACACCATCATGACGGCCATTACAGCTGCCGAGCGCGGTGCCTATGAATATCTCCCCAAGCCCTTCGATCTCAACGAACTGGTGGATGTGGTGGGCCGCGGCCTGGAGCAGCTGGCGGCCCGGCAAGCAGCCCCTGCCACGTCGGATGCCAGTGAACAGGTCTTGCCGATCATCGGGCGTTCAGCCGCAATGCAAGACATTTACCGGATCATAGCCCGGCTCACGCAGACAGATCTCACGGTGATGATCATGGGCGAGTCCGGTACAGGCAAGGAGCTGGTGGCCAAGGCTCTGCACGACTATGGCAAGCGAAAGAACCGTCCGTTCGTCGCCCTCAACATGGCGGCCATTCCAAGGGACCTGATCGAATCGGAACTCTTCGGTCACGAGAAGGGAGCGTTCACAGGGGCCGGCGCACGCTATGCCGGGCGGTTTGAGCAAGCCAGCGGCGGGACGTTGTTCCTGGACGAGATCGGTGACATGCCGATGGAGGCGCAAACTCGGCTCTTGCGGGTTCTTCAGGAGGGCACCTTCACAACGGTGGGGGGATCGAGATCCATCAAAGCGGATGTGCGAATCATCGCGGCAACACACCGGGACCTGGATCGCTTGATCCAGCAAGGGCTGTTTCGGGAGGATCTCTACTTTCGGCTCAACGTGGTGCCGCTGCGCTTACCGCCGCTGAGGGAGCGCTCAGAAGATATTCCCGATCTGGTCCGGCACTTCCTGGCAGTCTGTGAGGCTGAAGGCCTGCCCGCGCGTTTCTTGGACAACGCAGCTATGGACCGTCTCAAAGGCTACCGCTGGCCGGGCAACGTGCGCGAGCTTGAAAATCTGGTCCGCCGGCTAAGCGCAATCCAGGCTGATGAGCGTATTACTGAAGAGTCGGTGGTTCATGCACTTTCGCCAGGCAAGCTCAGCTTTGATGAGGCAGGAAGCAACGCGGCGAATTCCTCATTGGGAGAGTTTACCGAATCTTATTTGGCCGACTATTTCTCCCAATATGGCGGGGAGATCCCCCCAACCGGCCTGTATGACCGTGTTATCAAAGAGGTTGAGGAACCGCTCATAAACGCTGCACTTTCCGCGGTAAATGGCAATCAGCTCCGTGCGTCAGAGCTTCTGGGCATCAACCGCAATACGCTGCGCAAGAAGATGAAAGAGCACCAGATCAGAGCTGTCCGTATCCCTGGTTTTGCCTCGACTGCGTCATAAACTTGCCAAATATTGTTTCTTTTCTGCAACTCATGTTGTGAAAATGTCGCACTCATCTATACTGGCGGCAGCCTTTTGGCAGGGCAGCGCCTAAGAGCCACATTGCGGAGAAGTTCGGGTGACACTCAGTGAGGTCCAAGCTTCGGGTATCGAAAAGGTGCCGACCGACGACGACTCCAGTTTGGAGTCGCCTGATCAGTCGGTGCTTGGCCGGCGTTTTAACCCGCTCATAGGTCTGGCCGTTGTGGTCACGTCCATCTGCTGCGGCCTGGCCACCTTCGTCCTGCTCACGGGCCTGACCCCGATCACACCGACACCGAACGTCATCAGCACGTTGATGGGCGTGAACGGTGTGCTGGTTCTCGTGATGATCGGCATTATTGGCTGGCAGCTGGCGGCTCTTTGGCGGGCCAGGCGGCGGCGCATGGCAGGTGCGCGGTTGCACATCCGGATTGTCACCTTGTTTTCGATCGTTGCGGCTGTACCAGCGCTCGTGGTGGCACTGTTTGCCACGGTCACATTGAACCGGGGACTGGATGCCTGGTTCTCGGAGCGAACCCAAACGATCGTGGAGGAGGCACAGCTTGTGGCGCAGGCCTACTTGGAGGAACATGATCAGGTTCTGCGTCAGGCGCTCACATCCATCGCATACAATATCGGCCGCCAAACGGAGCTCTTGCAAAACGACAAGCAGGCGTTCACGCGGCGGCTGGCCAATGAAGTGGCGTTCAGGCGCCTTGCCGCAGCCTATATTATCGACGCACAGCAGCGCAAAGTTGAAGCCAGCGTAACTTCCACAGGTGGCATCCAATTCACACCACCCGCCCAACGGTTTTTTGACTCAGCGAAACAGGGCAGGGGCGTTGTCATCAGCCCGGATGATGGCGATCTGATGCGCGGCCTGGTGGCGGTGCCAAATCTGCCAAACACGTTCCTGTACATTTACAAGTACGTGGACCCCAAGGTTCTGCAACACCTGAAGCGAACCCAGGAAGGCAAGGCTGAATACGATGATTTGAAACAGCAACGGGCCGGCGTTCAACTGACCTTCGGTCTGATGTATGTGGGCGTTGCGTTCATCTTTCTGCTGGCGGCTGTTTGGCTCGGCTTATGGGTGGCAGACCTCTTGGTGGAACCGATTGTCCGGCTGGTGAATGCGGCGCGTGCCGTCTCCAGAGGTGATCTTGAATCCAAAGTCGACACCGAAACCGATCAAGGCGATTTGGCGCTTCTCGGGCGCACCTTCAACCAGATGACGCAGCAGCTGAAGAGCCAGCGCGATGATCTGATCGGCGCCAACGAGCAGTTGGATGACCGCCGGCGCTTCACTGAGGCTGTGTTGTCGGGCGTGTCGGCCGGCGTACTTGGTCTGGACAAAGAAGGCCGCATAACGCTGGTGAACCGGTCGGCACTTGCCCTCTTGGGCCGCAAGAGCGGCGAATTGAAAGGCAGGTTTTTGGTAAAAGCACTCTCTGGAATGCAACCGGTTTTCGATACGGCAAAGAGCAAGCCTTCCGGTTCTGCTGAGGGCCAGGTTGTTGTGCGCGTAGGCGAAACGGAACGCACCTTCACTGTTCAGGTCACCACTGAACAGGCGGGTGAAGACGAGCATGGATACGTTGTAACGTTCGATGACATGACCGAGCTTGTGACCGCTCAGCGAAACTCCGCTTGGGCTGATATTGCCCGGCGTATTGCGCACGAGATCAAGAACCCTCTAACCCCGATCCAGCTTTCGGCGGAGCGGCTCAGGCGAAAGTATCAAAAAGAAATCCAGTCCGATCCGTCTGTGTTTGAGCAGTGCACCAACACCATCATTCGGCAGGTTGGTGATATCGGACGGATGGTTGACGAGTTCTCCTCTTTTGCGCGGATGCCTAAAGCGGTGCTTGAAACCGGAGACATTGCCGAGACGGTTAAAGAGGCCATGGTCCTTCAAAAGGCCAGCAGTGAAGATCTCGCCTTTGAGATGGTGATTCCAGACGAGCCCGTCGTGCTCGCGTTTGATCGGCGGCTGGTCACTCAAGCCGTCACAAATCTGGTCAAGAATGCGCGCGAGGCGATCGAGCCGCGCGTACAAAGTGATCCGGCCCATAAGGGCAAGGTCAGAGTGCGCGTGGCACAACACGAGGACCGGGTTGTTATTGCAGTTGCCGACAATGGAATTGGGTTGCCACAGGAAAACCGTGGACGGTTGACCGAGCCCTACATGACCACCCGGGAGAAGGGCACAGGTCTTGGCCTCGCCATAGTCAAGCGCATCATGGCAGACCATGGGGGCGAGATCAGCTTCGATGATGCTCCAGAACAGTTTTCTGATGAAGGCGGCGCTGAAGTGACGCTCACCTTCTCAGCCAATGCCGATCCGAGCACGGTCCCCGCGCCGCCGGACGGCACTCGCAAAAAGAACGAAATGAGCGCCGCTCTGGCGGCACAACGCTCTTAGGGAACCAGGACGAGTTAAAGAATGGCCTCTGAAATTCTGATTGTTGATGACGAAGCTGATATCCGCGAGTTGATTGCCGGCATCCTTGATGATGAGGGCTATGAAACCCGGCTCGCCCGCGACAGCGACAGTGCGCTTGCCGCGATCGAAGAACGCCGTCCGTCAATGATTATCCTGGACATCTGGCTTCAAGGCTCAAAGCTGGATGGCCTGGACCTTTTGATCGTCATTAAGGAACACCATCCCGATCTCCCCGTGGTGATAATCTCTGGCCACGGCAATATTGAAACGGCTGTCGCTGCCATCAAGCGTGGCGCCTATGAATACATCGAAAAGCCCTTCAAGGTGGATCGCCTTGTGCTTGTGGTCAGCCGCGCGTTGGAAGCTGCCAAGTTGAGGCGGGAAAACGAAACGCTGCGGGAAAAGGCAGGGACGTCCAGCGAGCTTGTTGGCGATAGCCTTGTGATGAAACAGCTCCGGCAATCTCTGCAGAAAGTGGCGCCGACAAACAGCCGGATCATGGTGTTTGGAGCCTTGGGAACCGGCAAGGAACTCGTCGCTCAGTCGCTCCACGCCTTGTCCAACCGCTCCGAAGGTCCGTTTGTGATCATCAATGCTGCCAGCCTTTCGCCTGAACGCATGGAAGAAGAACTGTTCGGCGTAGAAAGCGAGCAGGGCGGGGTGAGCAGCACCGGCGCGTTGGAAGAGGCGCACTTGGGAACAATTTTCATTGATGAAGTGGGCGACATGCCCATGGAGACCCAGGCCAAGATTCTCCGGGTTCTCGTTGACCAGACTTTCCAGCGCGTGGGCGGCAGCAACCGGGTGAAGGTTGATGTGCGCGTGGTCTCCTCCACCAGCAAGGATATGGAGCGGGAAATTGCGG
Source organism: Pseudomonadota bacterium (assembly GCA_039180225.1). Lineage (GTDB taxonomy): Bacteria > Pseudomonadota > Alphaproteobacteria > Rhizobiales > CAJQND01 > JAAEUE01. The sequence goes on along the minus strand of JBCDDQ010000008.1, from coordinate 11,381 downwards.
AGGGCCGGTTCCGCGAAGACCTGTTCCACCGGTTGAATGTCGTCCCAGTGGTGGTGCCGCCGCTCTCTGAACGGCGAGAGGATATTCCCGATCTGATAGGCCATTTCGCCGAACAGTTCTCCCGGGCCTCAGGGCAACCGCATCGTGCCCTCTCAGAAGATGCCATTGCGGTTTTGCAGACCCAAGACTGGCCCGGCAACGTGCGTCAGCTCAAAAACAATATTGAGCGCATTCTGATCCTGGCTGGCGGGGACCCAAACAGCGAAATAAGTTCCACCATGCTGCCCAGCGAAGTGGGGTCGACGGCCCCGCGCATTGGCGGAGCGGGCGAGGGGGAGCATCTGATGGCATTGCCATTGCGAGAAGCGCGCGAGGTGTTTGAACGCGAATACCTCAACGCCCAGGTTTCGCGATTCGGCGGAAACATCTCCAAAACCGCCGCGTTCGTGGGCATGGAACGGTCTGCTTTGCACCGCAAACTGAAGATTTTGGGCCTGCACGCTTCCTCTCAGAACAGCGACGCAGCAGAGTGAGGCAGAGTTAGTTTTCTCTGTTATACTCTGACAGTGGGCAAGTCAGCCAGGGTGCATAAGCTTACATGAAAATCATTATCGGCGGTGCCGGTCAGGTGGGTCGTGGGATCGCCGAGCGCCTGGCCCAAGAGCAAAACGACGTCACGGTCATTGATTCATCTCCCGTGCTCGTCCAATCGATTACGGACGCGCTCGATGTGAGAGGTGTGGTGGGATTTGCCTCATATCCGGAAACCCTGGCCCGCGCGGGCGCCGAAGACGCCGACATGATCATCGCCGTGACCTTTGCCGATGAGGTCAACATGGTGGCCTGCCAGGTGGCACATTCGTTGTTCGATATTCCCACCAAGATCGCCCGCGTGCGGGCCCAGAGCTATCTGGGTGCCCAGTGGAGCAGCATGTTTTCGCGTGAAAACATGCCGATCGACGTGATCATTTCGCCGGAGATTGCCGTGGGCGACATGGTGTTGCGCCGGCTCGCTCTGCCCGGGGCGTTTGAAGCGGTCTACTTTGTTGATGACAAGGTGATCGCCATGGGAATCACCTGCGATGAAGATTGCCCGGTGGTGGACACGCCACTGTCCCAACTCACGGAGCTCTTTCCCGATCTGCAGGCGACGGTGGTGGGCATTGCCAGAGACAAGAGCTTGTTCGTGCCTCATGGCGATGATCAGATGCTTGAGGGCGACCGGGTTTACCTGGTGGCTGACAAGACCCATGCGCAACGGGCCCTTGGCATATTCGGACACGAAGAGCGCCAGGCCCGAAAAGTGCTGATCGCAGGAGGCGGCAGCATTGGGCTTTACGTGGCAAGCAAACTGGAAGAGCTGGAAGGGCGCACGCAGGTCAAACTGATCGAAGCCGACCGGGCGCGTGCCATTGAGATTGCGGATAAACTGAACCGCACCGTGGTTCTGCACGGCAGTGCCATGGAGCAGGCGTTGCTGCGCGAGGCTGGCGCTGATGAAATGGAGGCCTTTGTCGCACTGTCCAACAGCGACAATGTGAATGTTCTGTCGTCCGTCATGGCCAAGGCTGAAGGCGCAAAGCAAACCCTCAGCCTTATTCAGACCCGCGATTATGACGGGATCTTAGGACCCCTGGGAATTGATGCGTACGTCAACCCGCGCACCGTTACAGTGTCGTCCATATTGCGCCACGTGCGCCGTGGCCGCATTCGCGGGGTTTATCCCGTGATGAATGGTGAAGGAGAGATCGTTGAGGCCGAGGCCATGGAAACGTCCCCGGTGATTGGCCGCCCCATTCGCGAGGCCGGACTGCCTCACGGGATCCGCATTGGCGCAATGGTTCGCGACGAGGAAGTGATGATCCCGAGTGGGGATACTGAGATAAAGCCGGGTGATAAGATTGTTTTGTTTGTGCACCAATCGGCGGTACGTGAGGTGGAGAAACTGTTCCGGGTGAGCCTTGAATATTTCTGAGCAATCTAAACTCAGCGCAAGGACCGCCGCAGTGGACGCGTTGACATGAATGCGACGACCCTTTTTCTGCTCGGTGGCGCACTTGGCGTCCTGGCCTTTTTGCTCACCGTTTTGTGCTGCACGGCCTTCCTTCTGGCCGAAATGCAGCTTGCAGGAGCGTTCCTCTACGGGGCGCTGTTCACGGTTTTTGCCGCAGGTCTCATGATATTTGGGTTTGCTGGCTCGGCAGACCGGATGAAGCGCACGGACACGACAGTTCTGATGTTGTTGATCTGGACCGTTCTGCCCCTCTTTGCGGCCATACCGTTCTTTGTGTCCGGTGAATACTCAAGCTATGTACACGCCTATTTCGAAGCTGTCTCGGGCCTGACCACCACCGGGGCAACGACAGTTGAAGATCTCAACACACTTGGAGCATCCACGCTCATTTGGCGCGCGGCGCTTCAAGGGTTCGGCGGCGGCTTAACGCTTCTCACAGCCGTGTTGGTGCTTGCCCCCTTTGATGCGGCCACATCTCCCACGAATTCCACCATCCCGGGTTATGAAGAGGGCGACCTGGCAAAGAGCATTCTCTCATCGGTCCGGGAGATCTTGCCGATCTACCTCACAATTGTCGGGTTCGCGCTGGTGTTCTTATGGGTTGCAGGGCTGCCCGGTCGTGACGCGCTGATATACGCCTTGACGTCGGTATCCACCGGCGGGTTCACCGCCACAAACGAAGGTTTGGCGGCGTACGACTCTCAGGCTGCCGAGACTATCATTTGTGTGGCGATGATCCTTGGTGCGACCAGTTTCTTGGCGCATCGCTCCACGATGTTACGCTTGCCCACCGGCGGTCATGGCGATACGCGCGAAACGCTTATCGTTGTGGGATTGCTGCCTGTGTGCAGCGTCGCGCTGATGTTGATCATGTGGTTCCAGGATGTGCCTTATGTGGACGCCTTGCGCCACAGCATCTTCCGCGCCGTGTCCTTGCTGACCACCACTGGTTTTGACAGCGCGCCCGCGAACTTTCCGGTGGTGCCTTCGGTGTTTGTTCTGGCTCTGATTGCCGTTGGAGGTGCGTCGTTCTCCACGGCAGGCGGCATAAAGTTGTTTCGCGTCTCAACCATGTTTGTCCAGGCACACCGTGAGATTAAGCGGCTGATCCACCCTCACGGCATTTCCAGTGCCAAGGCTGTCGGCAAGAGCTTTGACATTCAGATCATGAAATCGATCTGGGCGCTATTTGTGGTGTTCTTGGTGTCCGTGGGGGCTGTGGCCCTGGTGCTTGGGTTGCAGGGGGAGAGTTACGATGTGGCCATCACTGCTGCGGTTGCAGCGCTGTCCAACGCGGGTCCTGCGCTGGGCATGACGTTGGATGCGGGCGGCGGTCCGGCGGAGGGCTATCTCAATATGACACCTGTATCGTTGATCAGCCTTTGTGTCGGCATGATTTTGGGGAAGGTGGAGTTTCTCACCCTGCTCGGGTTGGCCGGCTGGTGGTGGCACAGTCTGAAGTAGAAATTCACTTCTCGGATACACGCACGGTGTGTTAAGCTTGTTTCTGCGAAGAGGCTTCGCACAAACTTATGCCCGCAGAGATGCAGCACAAACCGGTGCATCGTCAGTTAGACGAGTGTAGCCAAAACAAAAGGTTCGCGGGGTATTATAATAATGGCGGATAAGCTCCAAAATCTTCAAGACACGTTCCTGAATACGGTTCGCAAATCTAAAACACCGTTGACGATCTTTCTGGTGAACGGCGTAAAACTTCAAGGTGTCATCACTTGGTACGACAACTTTTGTGTACTCTTACGCAGAGATGGCATGTCCCAGTTGGTCTACAAACATGCCATCTCAACCATAATGCCAGGCCAACCGGTGCAACTCTTCGATGAGGATGAACGCGCGCGTGAAAGCTAGCGATGACCGCAAACCCGGCAGCCGCTCTGGACCGGTTGACCGACACGACAAGGGGCCGGTTGAGTTTCAGATTGAAGGGGAAGCACCGACCCGAGCCTATATTCTTCATGCAGAGCTCCGTCAGCAAGACAGCGACGGACGCACCGCCCACTCCAGACTGGAAGAAGCGGTTGGTCTTGCCCATGCCATTGATCTGGATGTGGTCGGCCAGGATCTCGTCAATATCGGACGGGTTAATCCGGCAACCTTGATTGGTCCTGGCCAGGTCAGTCAGGTGGCGGATGCATTGGAAGCCTGCGAGGCCGATCTCGTCGTGTTCAACGGTCCGCTCAGCCCTGGTCAGCAACGCAACCTTGAGCGCAAGTGGACCGTCAAAGTGCTCGACCGTACCGGTCTGATCCTGGAAATCTTCGGACGCCGCGCGCAAACCAGGGAAGGGCGACTGCAAGTAGATCTTGCCCATCTGACCTACCAAAAGAGCCGGCTCGTGCGCTCCTGGACACACCTGGAGCGTCAGCGCGGCGGCGTGGGGTTCATGGGGGGGCCCGGCGAACGGCAGATTGAATCTGACCGCCGGATGCTGCAGGAGCGCATTAACAAGCTGGAGCGCCAGCTGAAAACCGTCAAGAACACCCGAGAGCTCCAACGCAAGGCGCGCAAGCGGATCCCAAGTCCCATTGTTGCTTTGGTGGGGTACACGAACGCGGGCAAATCCACGCTCTTCAACAGGATCACCCAGGCTGATGTTGAGGCGAAAGACCTCCTGTTCGCGACCCTCGATCCCACCATGCGCAAGATGACGTTGCCGCACGGCCGGGAGGTGATTTTATCGGACACCGTTGGGTTCATCTCTGATCTTCCAACCGAACTGGTGGCGGCCTTTCGGGCCACATTGGAGGAAGTTATCGAAGCCGATCTCATCATTCATGTAAGAGACAGTGCTCACCTAGAGAGTACGGCTCAAGCCGAAGATGTCATTGAGATCCTCACCGCGCTGGGCATTGATGAGGTGCAGCGCAGTGAGCGGCTGATAGAGGCTTGGAACAAAGCCGATTTGCTCGGCGCGGATGCGCGCGAAAAGCTCTGCGGACAGGTCCAGCGCAACGAAGGCATCGTCCAGATCTCAGCTGTCACAGGCGAAGGCATTGACGCGCTCTTGACGCTTGTTGAACAGCGCCTCGCGGCACAGCGCGATACCTACTCGATTGCCGTAAAGCCTGAGAACGGCGCCGGTCTTTCCTGGGTGTACAGGGTCGGTGAAGTTCTGGAACGCGAGCAACTTGAAGAAGGCACCGTTCATCTGACAGCGCGCCTTCCGCAATCGAGACTGCATGAGGGACAAACCAAGTTCGGGCTCGATATCGTTGGATTTGCGCCGACCGAAAACGCGCGTGCGGCCGAGTAGACAGTCGCCTTAGCTGTCCTCGTGTGTGCCGTCTTGGGAGCGCCGCTCAATCTCCTGGTCAATCTCCAGCACGGTCATTTCGGCGAGATAGGCAACGAAGTCCAATCGAGCGGCCTTCGCGCGATCGCGAAGCGCCTGAGCGGACGATCGAAGCTCATCCAACTCCCGGCGCTCACACGTATTGATCTCATCTCGTGTCAATTCGCTTCCGCCTCTTGCCAAAAGTGCCGACGCATTACGCCAAGCAACAACAGGGATGCCGCCTCGCCGGTCAGATCATGTTGGCCCTTGTTTGTCATTGCGGACGCGAGCATGCCTTGCACCGCGTCATGTCCGCTCTCGGAGAGGACGCCTTGGTGAACTGTTCCCCCAACAATCCCTTGGGCCCTAAAGTTGGACCATAGCTGGTCTATCATTGTACGTTCGATATCAGTTTTAGCGCCGCCGGATGCATCTCTCGCGCTTGGATAAGCATCATGCAGTCCCAAGAGCATTCTGGTTGCCAAGGCGCTTAGATCGATCTCGTTTGTCTCTTCACAATAAGGATCGTGCAAAGACGCCAGCGTATTTGCTGTTAGTGTGCTAATTTTCAGTCCTCCCATCACTCGCGTAAGCCCAACAGTCTTCTGCCCCATTAAAGGCTGTTGCGCGAAAACAAAACGCGGTGTCTCGATTTTTTTGAATACGTACGCGACTCACCTTTCGATTTGCTCTGTATCCTTAGGTGGGGTATTCGTCAAATGCATGGAATGCATAACGATCATGACTTGAATGGATATATCGAAAATAGATCTCAATCTCTTGGTGGCGCTTGAGGTGCTGCTTGAGGAGCGGCATGTGTCCAGATCAGCGGCACGCTTGGGCTTAAGTCAGCCCGCCATGAGCCGAGCCTTGGGACGCTTGCGCGCAGTTTTTGACGATCCACTCATCGTGCGCACGCAAAGTGGCTATGAGCCGACGGCGCGCGCGCAGGAGCTGGAAAAGTCGCTCGCGGTCGCCCTCGCTGAGATCCGCGGCGTGTTTGCGCCCTCCGAGTTTGATCCGGCCACTGCACAGCACACGTTCCGCTTGAGCACTCTGGATTATTCGGAACTGGTCATTTTTCCTGGGTTGATGAGCCGCCTGAGACTGTCAGCACCCGGCATCAAAGTGGACGTGCAGCAGCGCTCGCTGTTTTCCATCGATGATATCGACGAAGGGACAACGGACATCAGCATTGGCGTCATGCCGAAAAGTTTACCGAAACATCTGAACGCAGAAACGCTGTTTGAAGATGACTACGTTTGCGTCATGCACAAAGACCATCCGCTCGCCTTGGACGATCTCACTCTGGAAGCGTATTTGTCGTTTCCTCACTCAACGATCGACACCGGTAAATCACCGAGCAGCACGGTTGATGACGTCCTTGCTCTTGCCGGGGCCGAGCGCCGGATCCTCAAGCGCTCTCCACACTTTATTGCGTCACTGTTTTCGCTTGGGAAGTCAGATCTACTGCAAACAGTCCCCCGGCGCCTGGCGTCCCCATTGCTGTCGCCCGCCAATCTGGTGCTCCATGAACTGCCTTTTAAAGTGGAGCCCATCGTGCTCAGCCAGCTGTGGCATGCCCGAGATGATGACCATCCACCTCACCAATGGTTGCGCGAGCAAATGCGGTTGGCGGCACGCAGTGTTTGAGATCATTGGGTCTTTTCAGAACGCGAGGCTGGCAGGTCCGTCCAATGCACCGCAACAAGTGACAGCAGGGCCAATAGGGTCAGTCCCGCGATCAGGGGTCTGATCGTGCCGTCATAAGCCTGGCCGATTATTGTTCCAAGGATCAGGGACATGAACGTGGTGACTGAACTCACAACACCAGCAGCGACGCCAGCAATATGGCCCAAGGGTTCCATGGCCAACGACTGCAGATTGGCCAAAAGCAGCCCAAAGCAGAAGAAAGACATCATCATGTAGGTCATGAAGATGATGAAGTTCGGAGTTGGAGCCCACACCCAGATGTAGAGTGTGAACGCCACGGAAAGACCGCTCATCACCTGCAGCGCCCATTTGGAAAGGAGGCGCATGCCAAACCGCATCACCACGCGGCCGTTAAAGAAGGAGGCGCTGCCAACGGCCAATGCCAGAAGGGCAAAATATGCGGGAAAAGCACTCCCGGTGGAATAGGTCTGCTGGAACACCTGCTGCGAAGAGACCAGAAACCCGACAAACGATCCAAACACGAGGCCCCCGGCAAGCGTATACCCAAAGGCGGCACGGTTACGGACTGTCTCCAGAATACCGGCCAAAATCGGACCAAGCGCGAACGGTGTTCTGGCGTCCGTCGGTAACGTCTCGTTCTGCCGGCGCCAAAACCACACGAGCCCAATACAGGCAATGGCAAAAAAGCTGCCAAATATCGCGCGCCAACCATAGAGTGCCTGAATGGCCTGACCAATGGCCGGTGCCGCTGCCGGAACCATGATGAATACCATCATGACAAACGACATGATGCGAGCCATGGCGCGGCCTTCGAACAAATCTCTTATCAGGGCAACGGTGACCACACGCGGGCCCGCTGCCCCCAGGCCTTGCAGGACACGCCCCGCCAGCATCATCTCAAAGCTGGTCGCCAAAATGGAGAGAATGCAGCCAATAATGAAGATGGCCAAGCCGAGATACACCGCAGGCTTGCGGCCGATACTGTCGGAGAGCGGACCGTAGAAAAGCTGTCCTATGGACAACCCTAAAAACAATGCGGTCAACACCAGCTGGGGCTGATTTGGATCACTGGTGCCCAGGTCGCGGCCAATGTCAGGCAGAGCCGGCAACATGGCATCGATCGAGAGCGCCACCAGAGAGATCAGCACGGCCATGAGCGCAATGAACTCGCGGGGCGCATCAACCGATGAAGTGGGGGGCTCGTTGTGAATGAAACTATCCGCTCGTTGGACGTTGAAAGCCCCGATTACTCCTCATGTATGGTCCCGGCAAGAGAATAACTTGCCGCAGCGGTGAACGGTTGGAGGTGCTCGGTGAACACCAGATGAACTGCGGGTTCAGCCTGGGTTCTGGACCCATATGGCATTGTCATCAGATTATGCAGGACACCCGTCCTGCTTCGATGAAACTGACAAACGCACATGGAGGTCAAAATGACCATATTCTCAGTAAAAGCGCCGGTCTTAGCGCTTGCCGTTGGTGCTGCTGTCGTGGCCGGAAGTTTCTCTGCCCCCACCAGCGCCCAAGCGGCCCCGAAATGCGGTAAGTACGAACAGGTCGTAAAAGTTCTGACGAAGAAGTTTAAGGAAAAACGCACAGCGATAGGCCTTGTTTCCAACAAGGGCGTTATGGAGCTGTACGTTTCCAAAGGCGGAAGTTGGACTGCCTTGTTCACGCGTCCCGACGGCGTCGCCTGCGTCATGGCCGCAGGTTCTGCAATGGAAACTCTTAAAGTGGCTCTCGGCCCAGAGGTTTAAATGAACAATCAAGTCTTGTGATCCGTTCCTGATTGGCCGTCGCGCTGAACGGGAACGGATCTGCTTACTTTGATACCTTTTCAGGCGGTTCCCATTTTTTATCTCAAAATATTTTGATCCGGCCGCTCACCCTTTTATCTTAAACACCAGCATAGACTGCCCGTTGATCGGAACTCAGGTGGCTTGAGTTTTTGTTTTGCTAAGGGCAAGTATGCGAAAATAGCCCGCAGTTAGCTGCATTGAGCCTTTTATTACGCGCGCTTTGGTCCGACTGGTTGCTGGCCAGACATTTCTTTTCACAGTCAGCGCCATCGCCGCCACGCCCATCAAAACCGTGGGGTGGGACGATCTGGTGCCGAAGTTTGCCACGGCCTTGGTCGATCCCCTCGCTGGCCACGATCTTTACAGGCGTTTGGAAGTCGAGACCATCATCTGGGCCAGAACTTTGGATGAAAAAGAACGTGTGTCAGACGAGTTCAAAGCTGGGGTTGAGGACGCTGAGCACTATGTAAACGATATGCGCCAACAAGGGATTGATCCTGAGAAGCTGGTACGCGAGTACAAGGTCTGGCAGCTGAAAGTGGAAGAGCGCAATAAACAGGTGGTCAAGGCGCTCAACGGCGCCGAAATCAAAATGGCCGGATATCTGCTGCCGCTGGAGTACACAGAAAAGGGCGAGACGGAGTTCCTGCTGGTACCCTACATAGGGGCATGCATCCACACACCAGCTCCGCCGCCGAACCAGATTGTGTTCGTTGAGTTGAACAAGCCCTACAAGCCTGACGAACTCTATGCCCCGGTCTGGATTACGGGCACCATGCGCACCAAGGTATCCGTCAAGGCCCTCAGCTATGTGGATGGCAGTGCAGATATCCCCACGGGCTATTCACTAGAGGCCAGCTTGATTGAGGCTTTCGAAGAACAGTAGTGGCGCTCTGACCTAGTGTTGCCAAGCGCGCCAGAAGCGCCTGCGCTAAGCTGTTATTAACCTATTGCTAACCATAATCATCGCCGCTGCGGGAAAGATTCTGTCCCCCGTTATCCGGCGAGAGGTAAGCATGCGGCCTGGCTTCAACGAAAGTGATGGTCTAGACGTCCTGAAATCACTAACGTTTGTCACCGTTGGGGTAAGCGGTGATGATCTTTTGCATCGTATTTGCCATCACCTCCACAAAAAGCTGGATGCACGCGCGATCATTATTGCTGAGCTCTCTGAATCAGAAGACGAGCACCCCAAGGCCCGTTCAGCAGCGTTGGCCTGCGACAGCGCGCAGGATGCACCTTTCGAGTTTTCGTTGGCCGGAACCCTCACAGCACTCGCCATATCTGAGGGCGCCACGCAGTTAAAGACAGCGCGGGAACTGGAAGAGACGTGTCCTACTGACCCGCTTGCTGACAATTTTCAATTCGAAACAGCCATCGCTTCGCCGGTGTTTCATCCCGACGGTGAACCGGCGGGTGTCCTCATTGTGTTGCTGGACTGTCTCCCAAGCGCCTGCGACGTCATCGTTTCTGTTGCCGACATTACGGCTGAGCGAATCGGAGCCGAACTGCAGCGCAACAGTTACCAAGCCGCAGCTCTGCTCAGCGAACGGCGCTTTCGAAACTTCGCAGAAGCCGCCTCAGATTGGTTCTGGGAAATGGATGAGCAGCTCCGGTTCTCTTACTTCTCGGAGCGCTTCACGGAGATTACGGGAGTGCCAAAGCTGGCCCTGCTCGGAAAGACGCGCCAAGAGACGGGCATTCCCAATGTTGATGAAGCGGCCTGGGAAGGGCACTTGGCCGCGCTGGCCGCGCATGAGCCTTTCAAGAACTTCGTCCACCCACGCACCTTGCAGGATGGTTCACAAGTGTGGCTGTCCATCAGCGGGCAGCCCGTCTTCGATGAAGCTGGCAAGTTCCTCGGATACCGCGGGATTGGGGAAGATATCACCGGCCTCAAACAGCAGGAAAAGGCGCTGGTTGACGCCATCGCAGAGGCCGAGCGGGCAAATACGCTGAAGTCTGAGTTTCTTGCAAATATGTCTCATGAAATCCGTACGCCCATGAACGGGGTCATGGGCATGGCCGAATTGTTGGCCAAAACGGATTTGAACGACAAGCAGAGGTCGTTTGCCGACATCATCGTCAAGTCCGGTTCGGCTTTGCTCAAAATCATCAATGACATCCTGGATTTCTCAAAGATCGACGCAGGCCAACTGGTGCTTGAGCAGCAGCCGTTCAACCTCGCCGAGGTCATTGAAGATGCGGCGGCGCTCATTTCCTCAACAGCTGCGGAAAAGGGATTGGAGCTGTCTGTCAGGATCGACCCGGCTTTGCCTGAGCGCTTTTTGGGGGACGCTGGCAGGATCCGGCAGATCGTGACCAATCTGGTGGCGAATGCAGTCAAGTTTACAGATGAGGGCGACGTCTATGTGGAGGTTGTGGCCCAATCAGACCCTGGTCCAGAGGGGGGAGAACAGCAACTGCTGTTCCGTATCAGGGATTCCGGCATCGGCATTCCCGCTGATAAGTTTGACGAGATATTCGGCATGTTCTCGCAGGCAGATGGTTCCGTAACGCGCAAGCACGGCGGAACCGGTCTAGGTTTGGCCATCTCAGCCTCTTTGGTGGAACTGATGGGCGGGAAGATCTCGGTTGAGAG